>NZ_DASZTJ010000273.1:0-48042 GCF_035548235.1 Rhodopila sp. | reverse complement strand
CCTGCACCGGCCACGAAGGGAGAACAGTGCCGGCCCGCCCTGACCGATCTTGACGGACTGTCCATCCCCCCGCACATCCGCGGCATGACCGACCCTTTCGTCCAGCCCGAGGAGGCCACCGCCGCCGAGGCGATCGCCGCCATCACCGAGGAGCTGGAGCTCTTCGACGACTGGATGGACCGTTACCAGTTCATCATCGACATGGGCCGCAAACTGCCGCCCTTCCCGGGCGGCTGGGCCGATGACGCGCACCGCGTGCCCGGCTGCCAGAGCCGGGTCTGGATGGAAGCGACCCGGCGTGACGGCAAGCTCTATTTCGCCGGCTCGTCGGACGCGGCCATCGTGTCGGGCTTGGTTGCACTGCTGCTGCGTGTCTATTCCGGCCGCTCGCCGCAAGAAATCCTCGATACAGATCCGGTCTTCCTGAAGGAGATGGGCCTTCTGGAGGCGCTGTCGACCAATCGCGGCAACGGCATCGCCTCCATGGCGCGCAAGGTACGCGAGGTCGCGGCCACGCAGGCCTGATGGCCGCGCTGGCAGCTTCTCCGGCGGTCCGGGTCGGCGCCTTCTTCGGTGCCTATTTCGCCGCCAATGCAGTCAATGCGTATATGCCGCTGTGGTTCGCCGACAGGGGCCTCAGCGCCGCGCAGATCGGTCAGGTGCTGGCCGCGACAGCGCTGTTGCGCGTCTTGGCCGGCCCCGGCTGGGGATCGGTCGCCGATTGGGTCGGCCGCAGGCGGCCGGTGCTGCTGTTCGCCGCCTCGGCTGCTGCGGGGCTGGGATTGGCCTTCGTCCTCGCATCGGATTTCCTCCCGATCCTGCTCATCGGTGCGTTCCAGGGCCTGACGGCGAGCGCGATCAATCCGTTGACCGATTCCCTCGCGCTGGCCTTGGCGCGCGAAGGGGTGATCGAATACGGCCCGGTCCGCTCTGTCGGCTCTGCCACGTTCATGGTCACCACTGCCACGGCCGGCTGGCTCCTGGGGCGGGCCGGGTCATGGCTGGTGCCCTGGCTGCAGGCGGCGGGCTACGGGATGGCCGCGCTGCTGAGCCTGCGCCTGCCCGAGGTCTCGGCTCGCCGTTCCGCGCCGAACCTGGCATCGGCCTTGGCGCTGTTCCGCAATCCGGGGTTTCGCATCGCGCTGGCCTGCACTGCCCTGATCCAAGGCGCGCATGCGGCGTTCTATGGCTTCGCGGCACTGTACTGGCGGTCCCAGGGCATCGGCGACACGGCGATCGGACTGTTGTTGGCCGAGTGTATCGTCGCCGAGATCCTGCTGTTCGCACGCGGCCGCCGCCTGATCGCTCGGCTTGGGCCACCTGGACTGACGGCCTGCGCGGCGGTGGCCTCGATCCTGCGTTGGGGGCTGATGGCGTTCGTCCTGCCGCTGCCGGTGATGGCGCTGATCCAGCCATTGCACGCGGCGACCTTCGCGATGCAGCACCTCTCGGCGATGATGCTGCTCAGCCGCTTCGTCCCGTCCGAGCGGGCGGCAACGGCGCAGGCGGTGCATGCGGCACTGGGTTACGGGGCGCCGACGGGGCTGATGTCGTTGCTGTCCGGCTGGCTTTACGCGCGGTATGGCGGCCTGGTTTTCCTGGTGATGGCGGCTGTCGGCGGGTCGGCGCTGCTGCTGGTTCCGGCCCTGTGGCGGATCGCCGGGCGAGCGGAACCGGCACCGGCCGGGCGATCACCGGGCTGACCCGAGGACTGGTCGAGGGCGTTGCGCGGGCCAGCGCGTCAGGGGGTGTTGTCGGTGGGTGGGAACGACTGGGCCTGGGCACGTGACGTCGCCAGGTTGGCATCCTGCACATAGGGCAGGTTGCTCAGCCGCTCCAGCATGACCGGTGGCGGCAGCGTGAAGCCCGGTGCCGCCAGCGCATGCAGTGCCGCGGGCTGATCCCCCGCCTGCAGGGCGTTGGATGCCCAGAGCAGCGCGTTCACCACCACCTGCGGCGGAACGTTCGGCTGGATGCCCAGAATCTGCCGCACCTCGTCACGGGCCTGTGCCAGCCGCAGCTTGATCGAGCCGTCCATGCCGATCCAGCGCGGACTTTCGGTCAGCTCGCCCGGCAGGTATTCCAGCGCGATCACTGCCCGCATCGCTGCGAGCGGGTTGCCGCGCGTGTTGGCCGGAGACGCGAATGCCCAGGCGGCGTAGTTGATCGCGCCGATATCGTTGTCCTCGTAGATGCCGAACACGCTGGCCGGCAGGTATGGCGTGCTCGCTGTCCCGGGCAGCGTGGCGCAGGCGGCCAGGGGCAGGAACAACAGCAAGGCGAGACGGGCGGCACGCATCTGTGGCGATCTTTCAGTCGGGTCTGGCAGGGACACCGGGCCTGCATGTGGGATGGCGCCGCACGGTTGCCAGTCACTTCGGAGGAGAAACCGTCGCCGATTGTTCCGGATCAGGCTCAATGGGCCGGCCTAGGACCGAGGTCGCCGCCGCGTCCAGCACGTCCCGTGCCAGGGCGTCGTCATCGGTCATCCGTGCCAGTACGACCGCGCCGACCATCGTCGACAACGCCTCCAACGCCCTTTGTCGACGCCGCGCCGCGAGACCGGGAAGGCAACGGGCAAGGGCGTCGATCATGCCGCCCAGCGCGGCGCGGATGGCGGTGCGGGAGGTGTCGCGTCGCGCCACGTCGGGCCCCAGCGTCGTAAGCGGACAGCACTTGCCCGCCACCACCCGATCCGGCTCCAGGTAGCCGCGTACGATCCGCTCCAGCGCGATCTCGCGGTCCTCGGTCCGGCTGATCCTGTCCCAGCGTTCGGCGGACTGTCGCAGCAGGGTCTGCGCCACCTCGGCGGCGAGCGCCTCCTTCGAGGCGAAGTGGGCGTAGAAGCCGCCATGTGTCAGCCCCGCCTCCTTCATCACGGCATCGACGCCGACGCCGTCGATGCCGTGCGCGCGGAACAGCCGGCCGGCCGCTTCGAGGATGCGCTGATGGGTTGCCGCGCGCCGATCCGGCTTGCCCGTCTGTTCTGTCGTCACCTCGGTCATGCGTTTCGCTCAGGGTCCTGATGCAAGTCCTGTAGGACGGTCGTCATATTTGGCCTTGACTTTCCTATGACGGTCGTCATTTTTCGGCAACCCTTATTTCATGGAGCACGGCATGGGCCCGACGCTGTTCGCACGACTGGCCGCCGGACGGATTCACTATGCCTGGATCGTCGTTGCGGTGATGTTCGTCGTCATCCTGGCCTCGGTCGGTGTCCGCGCCACGCCCGGCGTGCTGATCGTACCGCTGCAACAGGCGTTCGGCTGGAACGCGGCGGTGATCTCGGGTGCGGTGTCGGTGAACATCCTGCTGTTCGGGCTGGTGGGTCCGTTCGCTGCCGGCATGATCCAGACCATCGGCTTGCGGCGGACGATCCTGCTTTCGATGACCCTGCTGGTGCTCGGCGCCGGGCTCAGCAGCCTGGTCACGCAGATCTGGCAGCTTTACCTGACCTGGGGCGTGCTGGTCGGGCTGGGGTCGGGCGCGGGCATGGTCGGGCTTGCCACCGCCATCGCCAACCGCTGGTTCGTGAAGCATCGCGGCCTCGTGGTCGGGCTCCTGACCGCCAGCAATGCCAGCGGACAGTTGGTGTTCCTGCCCCTGCTGGCGAATCTGGTGGTCGGGCATGGCTGGACCGCCGCGCCGATCGTCGTATCGCTGACCATTCTGGCGCTGATGCCGGTGGTGATGCTGCTGCTGCCGGAAAGCCCCGCCCATATCGGCTTGGGCGCGCTCGGCACGACCGAGGTGACGCCGCTGGCACCCCCGGCGGGCAACCCGTTCATGATCGCGATCAACGGGCTGGTGCGCGGCGCGAAGTCGGTGGATTTCTGGCTGTTGTTCACCAGCTTCGCCATCTGCGGCCTGTCCACCAACGGCCTGGTCGGCACCCATCTGATCCCGTTCTGCGTCGACCACGGGATCTCGGAGGTTCATGCCGCCAGTCTGCTGGCGGCGATGGGGATCTTCGACCTGATCGGCACCACGCTGTCGGGTTACCTGACCGATCGTTTCAACTCGCGGATCCTGCTGTTCTGGTATTACGGCCTGCGTGGCCTATCGCTGGCGATCCTGCCGTTCACCGACTTCGATGTCGTTGCGTTGGCAATCTTCTCGGTGTTCTACGGGTTGGACTGGGTGGCGACCGTCCCGCCGACGGTGACGCTGACGAACGAGGTGTTCGGCAAGAAGGACGCGCCGGTGATGGTGTCCTGGATCGTGGCCGGGCACCAGATCGGCGGCGCCCTGGCGGCCTTCGGCGCGGGGGAGGCGCGGTACCTCTCCGGCAGCTATGTTCCCGCCTTCCTGGCCTCCGGTATCGCCTGCCTGTTGGCGTCGCTCCTGGTACTGCGCATCGCCCGCCGGCCAAGGAGCCTCGCCGCCGCGGTGTAAGGGCGATTACAGCTCGGCTTCCTCCCCAGCCTCGTCGTCCGAGCGCAGGCGGCTCGACAGCAAATCGCCGCGGCTTTTGAGGACCGGGTAGGCCGCCGCCGCCACCAGGTGCGCGTTCACCTGCTTGAGGTCGCGCAGCACGTCCAGGTGCAGCGCGCTGGGCGCAGTGGCGACGTCCGTCCCGCCCGTCCGGAGCTGGTTGAAATGCGCCTGGGTCGCGGTTTCTTCGATGTCGCGGAACGCCTCTTTCTCCAACGCCAACTGCCGGGCGGCACGAACGTCGTCCGTCATGAAGACCGAGGCGGCGGCGTGAACGTTCGCGACCAGCCGATCGAGTAGGCCGGTTATCTGCGTCATCTCCGCCTCCGACAACGACACACCGCGCTTGAGCCGCTTCGCCGCCGCCCCCATCACGTTCTGGTCGATGATATCGCCGGCGTGTTCCAGGTTGTGCGCGAAGATCAGGATCTCCTCGATCCGCTGATGTTCGGCCTCGTCCAGCGAGCCGGAGTCGAGCGATCCGAGATAGGCTTTGATCGCCGTGTTCAGCCGGTCGAGGATGCTGTCCATCCGCCGCGCCTCGTTGATCCGGCGGCGATCGTTGGTGGAGAAGGCGTCCCGCACCCCGACCAGCATCGCTTCCAGCACGTCGGCCAGGCGCAAGGCCTCCCGCGCCGCCGCGCCGACCGCCAGGGCGGGCACCTCCTGGGCGTTGGGATTGAGATAGAGCGGGCGCCCCGGATCGGGCGGGTTCATCCGCGGCGGGAACATCCGCTTCAGCAGCTTGGCGAAGGGGTCGAGCAGCGGGAAGAAGATCGCCGCGAGGGCGATATTGAAGAGCGTGTGGAAGTTCGCGACCGAACGGGCGACGTTGGGATCGATCTCCACCATCAGGCGGCTCAGCGCAGGCAGCAGTGCGAGGGCCGCCAGGCATCCCGCCGCTCGGTTCAACAGGTTGCCGTAAGGCAGGCGCTTGGCGACCGGATCGTCGCCGCGGGTGCCTTCCAGCACCGGGTTCAGCGCGGTGCCGAGATTGGCGCCGAGGACGAGCGCGAACGCAGCATAGGGCGGGACCGCCCCCTTCGCCGCCAGCGACATGATCAGCAGCACCACCGCCACGCTGGAATGCGCCGCCCAAGTCACGATCGCGCCCAGCAGCACGTCCAGTACCGGTTCGGTGGACACGGCGCCCAGCAGCAGGCGCAAGCTGGGGACGTCTTCGTACGGCGAAACCAACTCCAATAGCTGGTGCAGGGCCATGAGGATCAGGCCGAGGCCAATGGCGGCCCGGCCGAGGTCCCGGGTGCGCGCTACCGTGCCGCGGCGGAACATCATGACGCCCACCAGGAACAGCGCGGGCGACAGGCCGGCCACATCGAAGGAGAGAAGCTGCACGATCAAGGTGGTGCCGATATTCGCCCCCAGCATCACGGCCAAGGCGGGCACGAGATCGACCATGCCGCCGGCGGCGAATCCGGCGGTCATCAGTCCGGTCGCGGTGCTGCTCTGCAAGACCGCCGTCACGCCAAGCCCCGCGAGGCAGGCGGCGAAGCGATTGCGCAACGTCGTTCCGAGGAACTGCCGAAGTCGCGGCCCGAACGCGCGCTGCACGCCCGTCTGCACCATGTGCACGCCCCACAGCAGCAGTGCGACGGTGCCGGCCAGATCAATCAGCGTGAACGAAAAGTCCATGCCCAGCCCTCCTCGCATGATGGACCGCCAACGACGAAACGGCCCGTTTACACCTTTTGGTTGGGGTTGTTCTAGTGTGGCGTCTTGTGCCCGCCGCGCTTTTCCGTCACATCTGTATTCATCCGCGTTGCCTGCGTTCAATGTCCCGTTTCCTGCCAACATTTTTGGTCAGGGTTACGATACCGATCTGAAGCGACATCATCCCTCCGTTCGGTGCGGCCCGGTGTCCGCCGAGACGGGGAAGGCGTCCGCGCTTCACTGAGATTTTCACCGCGGGAGGCTTCATGACCCAGGCGCCACGGGCGTTCCCCAGGATGACGACATGGGAGCCAATCCTTCCTGAAAGAGTCGGATTCGCAGCCGATATCGAGGCACGCCTCGACAAGGCGATCACGGACAAGCACATCTGGAACCTCCACGGCCTTGTCGTCTTGCGAAACGATCGCCTCGTCCTGGAGCGCTATTTCGAAGGCGAGGATCGTGCGAGGGGCGTTGGTACGATCGGTTCCGTAACATTTTCACCCGACACGATGCATGACCTGCGTTCGTGCTCGAAAAGCATCGTGGCCCTTCTCTACGGCATTGCCCTGAAACAGGGGAAAGTACCGCCGCCCGAGGCGAAACTGTTCTCCGCCTTTCCCGAATACGCCGATCTTGCGCAACAAGGCGGCCGTGATGGCATCACCATCGAGCACGTACTGACGATGACGATGGGAACTGACTGGGACGAGACCAGCGTCGTTTACACCGATCGGCGAAACAGCGAGACCGCGATGGACAACGCCGCCGATCGCTACCGATACGTTCTGGAGCGTCCCGTTGTCGATCCACCCGGCGCGCACTGGACCTATTGCGGTGGCGCGACCGCCTTGCTGGCCCGAATCGTCGCGAAGGGCTCAGGCCAGGCGCTGCATGCGTTTGCCCGCGAAAACCTGTTCGATCCGCTTGGCATTGGCCCATCCGAATGGGCCACAGCACCTGATGGAGAACCCATCGCGGCGTCCGGCGCGCGCATGTCGGTTCGCGATCTCGCGCGGCTCGGCGCGATGATGCTGCATGATGGCAAAGTTGGGGAGCGACCCGTGGTCCCGGCCGACTGGATTGCGCGGTGCGTCGCACCTCGCGTGGGCGCCGACGAAACGCGGCGGTACGGCTACCAATGGTTCGTGCTCGATATCGCCTTTGGAAAACCGAAGGGTTGGGCACCTGGACGGTTGGAACGCATGTGGGCGGCGCAGGGGGAGGGCGGTCAGAGGTTATTCGTCATACCGGCGCTGCAACTTGTCGTCGCCATGACGGCAGGAAATTATGGGCAGGCCGATCAATGGATGCCGCCCACGCGGGTGCTGCGGGACGTGGTGCTCGGAAGCATCCCGTGAAGCATATCGCGGCGACGTCGTCGCCAGGAACGCGGGGGTCAGCCCGACAGTAAGGATCTACTCCGCCTCGACGGGGATCGCCTGGGGACTGGGGGCGACGGACACGCGCACACCCGCCACCGCCCAGGCCGCGACCAGGCACGCGACCGCGGAGCCCAGGAACGGCGCACCCGGAAACATCAGCGGCGAGCCCTGGTGGGTAAAGGTGGAAAACAATGTGGTCGCCACCACCGGCGACAGGATCGCCGTCAGCCCTTGCAGGGAGGACAGCGCGCCCATCGTCTCGCCCTGCCGGTCAGGCCCAGCCGAGGCCGACATCATGGCCTGCACGGCCGCGCCGCCGAACGATCCCAGGGCCTGCAGCGCGATGCCGGCGAACACGAATTCCGGGAACGGCGCGATGCCCTGGCAGAAATACCCCGTCATCGTGACCAGCGCGCCGGTGATTGCCGCGCGACGCTCCCCCAGAGCAGGTATGATGCGACGGACCAGCAAGCCCTGCACGACCGCCGAACCCAAGCCCGCCACACCCAGCGCGATCCCGTTCAACTGGCTGTCCCAACCGAAACGCAGCGTGTTGGCCAGCACGAAACTGGTCGGCAGGGCGCCAAGGGCGAACCAGACGCAGCACCAATTCAGCGCCAGCCGCCGCAGCGTCCGGTCCATGAACACCATGTGCGCCGACCCCCACGGGTTCGCACGGCTCCAGTCCAGTTTCCGCCGCCGCTCGGGCGGCAGGCTCTCAGGCAGCACGAACGCGCCGTAGAGCAGGTTGCAGGCCGCCAGCGCCGCCGCGACCAGGAACGGCAGGCGCAGGTCGTAGGCACCCAGCACGCCGCCCAGCGCCGGTCCGACGACGAAGCCGATGCCAAAAGCCGCCCCCACCAGCCCGAACCGGGCCGCGCGCAACTGCGGCGGCGTGATGTCGGCGATATAGGCGTTGGCGGTGGAGGCGTTGGCGGCGGTCGCCCCGGCGATCAGTCGCCCCAGGAACAGCCATGGCAGTGACGGCGCCCAGGCCAGCAGCAGGTAATTGGCGCAGATGCCGCTGAGCGACAGCAACAGCACCGGCCGACGCCCGAAGCGGTCGCTCAGGCCCCCCAGGATTGGCGAGCAAAAGAACTGCATCAGCGCGAACATCGCCAACAGCGCGCCCAGCCAGAGAGAGGCCGAGGCCACCGTCAATCCTGACAGCTTCACCACCAGCGGCGGGATGATCGGCACTACCAGCCCAAAGCCGAGTGCGTCGATGACGAGGGTGAGGAGGATGAAGCGCACGGACGCATGGCGGACCGCGGAGACAAACGTCATGGCGTGCGGCTCTGCCAGCCAGGATGATTGTTCAGGTGCATGCGGACCCCGTACGGTTAAGGCCGCAGTTGTCAAGGCTGGCGGCCGGATTAACGGTGGGCCGTGCCGTGTGGCGGCGAACCCGTCGCCTCAAATGGGGTGGACGCCGCCGGAAAGGAGGGCTGGATGTGAGGCAGCCTGTCATCCGAGAAGAAATTTTCACCACACGGCAGTCCCGGAGAGGGTCCTTGCTTTCACCGCCCCCCACCTTGCGGCGGCCCGGCAATCTTGTCTTCTATCCCGCGAGACGGCCGGAAGCGGCCCGGCCATTTGGGGAGATATCCATGGGAACGGACCAAAAGCCACTCGTCTTCGATCGCCCGCTGCGCGGGCGCATCTATGACAGCATCACCGAGACGATCGGCAATACGCCGCTGGTGCGCATCCCGCACATCGTCGCCGAGGACGGCATCAAGGCCGATATCTGCCTGAAGCTGGAGTTCTTCAATCCGCTCTCCAGCGTGAAGGACCGCATCGGCGTCAACATGATCCTGGCGCTGGAAGCCTCCGGCAAGCTGAAGCCGGGCGGCACGATCATCGAGCCGACCTCGGGCAACACCGGCATCGGCCTCGCCTTCGCCGCCGCGGCGCGCGGCTACAAGCTGATCCTGACCATGCCTGAGTCGATGTCGATCGAGCGGCGCAAGATGCTGGCCTATCTGGGCGCGCAACTGGACCTGACGCCGCGGGAGAAGGGCATGAACGGCGCCATCGCCCGCGCGAAGGAACTGCTGGCGGAGATCCCCGGGTCGGTGATCCCGGACCAGTTCAGCAACCCGTCCAACCCCGCGATCCACGACAAGACCACGGCCGAGGAGATCTGGTACGACACCGCGGGCGAAGTCGACGCGATCGTCTCCGGCATCGGCACCGGCGGCACTTTCACCGGTTGCGCCCGTACCTTGAAGCCGCGCCGGCCCGGCCTGAAGATGGTCGCGGTCGAACCGGCCGCCAGCCCCGTCATCTCCGGCGGCAAGCCCGGGCCCCAGCCGATCCAGGGGATCGGGGCGGGGTTCATCCCGGACAACTTCGACCGCAGCCTGATGGACGAGGTCATTACCGTCGAGAACGAAGAAGCCTTTTCCACCGCGCGCCGCCTTGCCAGGACCGAGGGGATCCCGGCGGGGATTTCGTCTGGCGCGGCGCTGGCGGCCACGCTGAAACTGGCGAAGCGGCCGGAGATGGCGGGCAAGCGGATCGTGACGATCATCCCGTCTTTCGCGGAGCGCTACATCACGACGGCGCTGTTCGAGGGATTGTAAGCGGCGGCGACGCGGACGCATCATTCCGTCCCGGCCCGGCTTGGCCGGGCCATCTCCTTCGCCCGAGGAACGGCATGGCCCGGTCAATGAAGCTGCGTGAAAACGTTTTCCGTCCGATCTCTGATTGACGCGACCGCTACCCAGCTAAATCGAGGCGAGGACGGCGTCTTTGAAGGCGGCCCGTTCCGCTTTGACGTCGATGCCATACGAAGCTGCAAACGGTGGTTGCGGATGACACGACAATGTCACGATGACGATGCCGGCCCGCCGATTGATGTAGAGTGTCTGGCCAGCGAACCCGACCGCGACCATGGCGCCATCCGGATCGATCCACCAACTGTAGCCATAACCATTGGCTCCATAACTGTTCGTGGCCGGGTCGAGCGTGAAGGCCCGTGAGGCCGCTTCGTCGAGCCAACCCGCGGGCAGCACGGGGGTGTCGTCGATTTGGCCGCCCTGGAGCAGGAAAACGCCAAAACGGCCGAAATCCCGCAGCGTCATGCCGGCACGGCTGCCGCCGATCTCCTGCCCACCCTCGGATTCGAGCGTGTAGAAGGCATCGAACTCCATACCGAACGGCGCCCAGACCTTGCGCGACATGTAGTCGGCCAGCGCTTGCCCGGTGGCTGCCGAAAGCAGCGCGCCGAGGACATAGGTATCTCCTGTATTGTAGTTGAAGTGCGAGCCCGGCGCATGCTGCCCGACCACGCTGCGCATCAGCGCCAGTACGCCTCCTGACACTTTGTCGCCCAGCGATTTGCTGTAGCGGTTCACGTGCGAGTGGCGATCCGTATAGTCTTCGTTCCAGGCGACGCCTGACGACATCGTCATCAGATGACGGATGCTGACATTGTCGTAGGCGCTTCCACGCAATACCGGCAGATATTTCGAGACCGTGTCATCCAGGTTGGCGATTGCGCCGTCCTTGAGGGCGGCACCGACGAGTGTGGCGGTGAGCGACTTGATCATCGACATCGACGACCAGCGCACGTTCTCCTCGAGCCCGAGCGCATAGCGTTCGAGGCGGATGGTGTCGCCCTGCAGCACCAGCAGCCCGGCGACGTTGGCTCGCTCGATATAGTGTTCCAAGCCGCGACGCTTGCCGCCGGTTTCGTATTCCGGTGCGATCTCCAAGCCGCGGCGGAAGGGAAACACGCGCTCGCCCCGCTTGATCGCACGGGTGGAGAACATCCGATGGACATTGCGGTAGGCGTAAGCTTGCCAGGTGGGCGAGAGCAGCAGGAACTCCTCGCCACGGGGGACGTGAAGGCGCGGCTGCGCGATCGGCGACGTCATGTCCTGCGTACCCCGTAGAACAGCGGCAGACCCTTTTGCACGTCGGCGAGGTTGCTGCGATAGGCTGTCTTCTGGAAATAAAGGCCGGTTGGCGCATACGGCACGGTTTCGAAGGCGACGCGCTGGATCTCGCTGCAGATGGCAGCTTGCGCCTTCTCGTCGGGCGCCCGGAACCAAGCCATGCGTAGCTCCTCGAGCTTCGGGATGTCTGACCAGCCGAAGATGGCAGACGTTCCGCTGCCGCGCAGGAAGTTATTGCTCGACGGGTCGAGCAGGCCGACGCCGGACGTGAAGGTTCCGACGAGATGCCAGCCGCCCTTGTCAGGCGCCTGACGGTTGTTGGCGCGCGACAGCACGGTGCCCCAGTCCATGACCTGCATGTCGATATTGAAGCCCGCCTTCTTCAATGCATCGGTCACGACGTCGCCTTGCGCCTTGATCGTGGCGAAGTCGCCCGGCACGAGGAAGACAAGCGGCTCTCCCTTATAGCCTGCCTCCTGCAACATCCGCCGTGCGGCGGCTCGGTCGGGCGGCTCCTTCAGCGCTTCGAGCCCGGTGTCGCTCGCCATCGGCGTGCCGGGCAGGAAGTAGCCGACATGGTCCTTCCAACGCTTGGGATCTTCGCCGATGACGGCCATCATGACGTCACGCTGGCTGATGGCGGCGAGCGCGGCCTGGCGCACGAGCTTGTTGTTCGTTGGCGGCTGCAGAAAATTGAAGCGGATCACGCCGGCCGATCCGAACGGATCGATCTGGTCGAGCCTGGTGTCCTTGCCGGCACTCAGCAAATCCCAATAGTCGGACGACGGATTCTCCCACCAGTCGACTTCGCCCGTCTGAAGCGCCGAGGCTGCCGTGCCTACGTCCGGCAAGACATGCCACTCGACCCGGTCAAAATGCGCCACCTTCGGCCCTGCGAGCGCGCTCGTCTGCCCGTCCGGTCTCGGCACGTAGTCCGCGAATTTCTTATACACCAATTGGCTGCCGGCCACCCGTTCGCCTGGCACAAACTGATAAGGTCCGCTGCCCACCATCTCCGTGACCTGCTCGTGTGGCGACGTTTGCGCCAGGCGCTCCGGCATGATCACGGCGGTGTTGGTGCCAAATTTGCCCAGGGCGTCCGGCAGCATCACGAACGGATCCTTCAGCCGGAATCGTACCTGGCGGTCCGAGATCGCCGCCAGTTCGTCGGTCGTTGCCGCGAGGACCTGCCCGACATTGTCGCGCTGCCACCAGCGCTTCAGGCTTGCAACCACATCGCGCGCCAGGACGGGCGTGCCGTCATGGAACCGGAGCCCCTCACGCAGCGTGAGCGTCCACTGGCGTCCGTCCTGCTCGACAACGTGTCCCTCTACCATCTGCGGATGAGGGCGGTTGTGTATGTCGGCGCCGTACAGCGTGTCGAAGATCATGAGCGCATGATTCCGCGTGACGTAAGACACGCTCATGATCGGATCAAGGATGGCGACATCGGCCTGCGGGACAAACCTGAGCACCGACGCATCGCCCGCCCGCGCGAGAGAGGGCATGCTCAACGCCGAAGCCATACCGGCAAGAAAGGCTCGTCTTGTCGTCACTGCCGTTCCTTTTTCACTTGATAAAGTTTCTCGCCGCGCCGCGAGATCCCGCTCGGGCACGTCGAGATTGAAGTCTGGTCATGATGGTGACGGCGGCTCGTCCCTAGGCTGCCAGCGCCCGCATTTCCGAGAACAGGTCGGATTTCCCTTCGAACCCGATCCCCGGAAGGTCCGGCAGCGTGACGATGCCGTCCTTCACCGCGGTGCCGTCCGGGAAGCCGCCATAGGGCTGGAACACGTCCGGGTAGCTTTCATTCCCGCCCAGCCCCAGCCCGGCGGCGATCGCCAGGGACATCTGGTGCCCGCCATGCGGGATGCAGCGCTTCCAGGACCAGCCTTGGTCTTTCAGCATCGCCAGCGTGCGCTGGTACTCGCACAGGCCATAGGACAGCGCGCAGTCGAACTGCAGCCAGTCGCGGTCGGGGCGCATCCCGCCATAGCGGATCAGGTTGCGCGCGTCCTGCTGGCTGAACAGGTTTTCCCCGGTCGCCATCGGCGCCGGATAGAATTCCGCCAGCGCCGCCTGAAGCTGGTAGTCCAGCGGATCGCCGGCTTCCTCATACCAGAACAGCGGGTATTCCCGCAGCATCTTTGCATAGGCGATCGCCGTTTCCAGGTCGAATCGGCCGTTCGCATCCACCGCCAGGCGGTTCTTCGGTCCGATCGCTTTCAGCACCGCCTCGATCCGGCGCGCGTCCTCGGCGATCGTTTCGCCACCGATCTTCATCTTCACGACCGTGTAGCCACGCTCCAGATAGCTCCGCATCTCGGCGCACAGCGCGTCGTCGTCCTTGCCCGGATAGTAGTATCCACCGGCGGCATAGACGAAGATGTCGGGGTTCGGCGTCAGTCCATGGCGTTCGGCCAGCAGCCGGAACAGCGGCTTGCCGGCGATCTTGGCGACCGCGTCCCATACCGCCATGTCCAGCGTGCCCACCGCCACCGACCGGTCGCCATGCCCGCCCGGTTTCTCGTTGCGCATCATCGTATTCCAGATCGCATCGGGATCGAGGTTCTCACCCGTCGCGTCCAGCAGCGACTTCGGATCCGCCTCCATGATGCGCGGCGCGAACCGCTCCCGGATCAGGCCGCCCTGGCCGTAGCGGCCGTTGGAATTGAAACCATAGCCGATGACGGGTTTGCCGTTGCGTTCGACATTGGTGACGACCGCGACCAGGCTGGAGGTCATCTTGCTGAAGTCGATATAAGCGTTGCGGATCGGCGAGGAGATCGGCCTGGTGACTTCGCGAACATCGACGATGCGGACGGGCATGGTGGCACCTCTCCTTCAGGGGCGGACGACGATCATGATGACGATGACGATCAGCAGCACGGTCGGGACTTCGTTGGCGATCCGATAAAATTTTGTCGGTCGGCGGTTGGCGTCGTTCAGGAAGTCCTTCCGCCAGCGCGACAAGGCGCCGTGGAAACCGGTCATCAGCAGTACGCATAGAAGTTTCACATGCCACCACCAGGCGCTCCAGTCGATCAGGCCCGGTGTCAGCGCCAGGATGATGCCGAAGACGAAGGTGGCGATCATCGCCGGGTTGATGATCTGCTTCAGCAGCCGGTACTCCATGACCTTGAACCGTTCGCTCTCGGCCGATCCGGGCTGCAGCTCCGTGTGATACACATAAAGCCGGGGCAGATAGAACATCCCCGCCATCCAGGCGACCATCGCGATGATGTGGAACGCCTTGGTCCACGGATAGAGCGCGGCGAAGAACGGAACGGTCATGGAACGACAACCTGATGGACGGCGGACAGACAGGACCGGATCATCTCCGGCAATGCGGACATCGAGGCGAAAGGGATCGCGCCGACCGAACGCAGATGCGCCGCGTCGCCCTCGGGGCTGAAGCCCCAGCAGGTCATGCCTGCCGCGGCGGCGGCCTGGGCACCGGCCAGGGAGTCCTCGATGACCAGGCAACTCGCCGGGTCCGTCCCGCCGGCCGCCGCGGCTTCCAGGAACAGGTCGGGGGCCGGCTTGCCGCGCTTGCCGCGGGCGATCAGGTCATAGGCGCTGTGGATACGGCCCTCGACCAGCGGGGCCAGCCCGGTGCGCGCGAATTTCGCCGCCATCTCGGCATGCGATGAATTCGAGGCGATCCGGTACGGCAAACCGAGCGCCGCGACGCCCAGCAGGGCTTCGCGGGCGCCGGGAATGGGTTCGACTTCGGTGGCCATTGTCGCCGCGACGCGCGCCACCACCGAGTCGACCCAGCCGGCGTTGAGGCGTCGGCCCAGGTGCGTCTCGGCCGCGTGCTGGATGTCGGGGAAGGTCAGGCCCAGGAACAGCCTGTGGCAGTCGGCCGGGGACAGGGCCCAGCCCTGGGCTGTGAGTTCGGCGGCGACGACGCGATCGCACAGGGCCTCGCTGTCGATCAGCACGCCGTCGCAGTCGAAGATGATCAGGCGAGGGGGCATACGCGCTCCTTCCGGCTGCCGAGACCAGTCCCCGGCGGCGCCGTTGGCTACCGCGTCGGACGGGGCCGCGTCCAGACGGGCCGTTGGCGTTTGTGCCCCTGACCGGCCTTGGGCCGGTCAGGAAATGCCCCCTATACCTTTGGCCAGAGCGCGTCCGTCGTCGCGATTTCCGCCGGGTAGACCGGTTCCGGCCGGCCGCTGCGCCACTGCACGATGCACAGCTTGGCGCCGACGCGCCGGCCGTTGGCATCGTATTTCAACCGGCCGTCGGGGAAGAACAGGGCAGGGCCGTCGGTCATGTCCAGCGCATGGATCGCCGCGCCGACCTTGCGGCGATCGGCAACGCCGCAGCGTTCCAGCGCCTCTTTCAGGATCATCACGTGGACATAGGCGAAGATCGAGTCGTGACCGAACCACGGTTCCTTGGTCCGCTCCATGAAGCGCTTGGACAGGTCGGCCTGGCGCTTGCCGGGCCAGTTCGCCAGGCCGACCATGATGCCTTCCAGGTTGTCCGCGCCGGTCACCTTCAGCAACTCCGGCACCGCCCAGTGCCCGCCGCCGCCGATCTTCGGCAGCCGGTCGGACTTCAGGTTGAACTCGGCGAACTTGTCGGCCAGCAGCTTGTCATCCGGCACGTTCGTCGACTGGAACCCGCAGAAATCCGGCCTCGCCGCCCGGATATGCTGGACCATCGTCGTGGCGTCCGTCAGCGGCGGCGTATAGACCTCGTCGGCGACCAGTGTCAGGCCGAGATCGGCAGTCGCCTTGCTGCGGATCGTCTTCATGAAGCTGACCGAGGACGCCGTGTTGTCGCCGATATAGGCGAATTTGGTCGGCTTCTTGCCGGATGCCTTCTGCGCCAGCTCTATGACCATGGGCAGCAGCTCGCGCGCCTGCTCCTCGGCGGTGGGTGAGGACTGGAAGACGTATTTGTAGCCGCGTCCGGTGATCAGGTCGGAGTAAGACAGCGTCAGCCAGGGCAGTTCGGCGCGTTCGGTGACCTCGGTCGCCGCCAGGGTGAAGGTCGACAGCCAGCAGCCGAAACCGCCGACCAGGTCGGGTTCCTGCGCGATCATGCGCTGGGCCGCGTCCTTGGCTTTTTCCGCGCTGTCCTGGGTGTCGTATTCCACCAGCTTCAGCTTGGCGCCACCCATCGACTTGATGCCGCCGGCGTTGTTGACGTCGTCGATCGCCATGCGCGCGCCCATCTGCTCCAGGATGCCCTGTCGCGCCCAGGGGCCCGACAGCGGCACCAGCATCGCGATCTTGACCTCCTTCGGGGTCTGCGCTCGGGCGCGGCGCAGCGGCAGCGCGGATGCGGCAGCGCCCGTCAGCAGGGCGTTGCGGCGGGTCAGCAGGGGCGGAGTGCGGGTCATCTCGGGCGTCCTCTTATTGATTTCGTTAGCGATCAAACCGTCGTCGGGTCACGGCGGCTCTTCGTCCGTCAGTCCAAGGTAGGACCGCCGTACCCGATCGTCCTTCAGCAGCGTCTCATATGGCCCGTCCAGCACCATGTGCCCGGTCTCCAGCACATAGCCGTGGTCAGAGAGCTCCAGCGCTTCCGCGACACGCTGTTCCACCAGCAGGATGGTCATGCCGTCCTCGCGATGGATCTGCGACACGCGTTCGAAGATCGTTTCCGCCACCGCCGGCGCCAGGCCCATCGACGGCTCGTCCAGCATCAAGAGCCGGGGCGCGCAGGCCAGGCCCCGGCCGATCGCCACCATCTGCTGCTCACCGCCCGACAGCGTGCCGGCCAACTGCCCGGCGCGTTCGTGCAGGATCGGAAACAGTGTGTGGATGCGGTCCAGCGTGTGGTGCCACGCCTCCCGTCCGGCCTTGGGATAGGCGCCCATTTCCAGGTTCTCGCGCACCGTCAATGTCTTGAACACCTGCCGCCCTTCCGGCACGTGCGCTATGCCCATATGCGCCCGCTCCGACGGCGCCAGCGCCGCAAGGTCCTTTCCCATGAAACGGACAGTCCCGCCCGCCGGCCGCACGATGCCGGAGATCGTCTTGAACAGCGTCGACTTCCCGGCGCCGTTGGGGCCGACGACGGTGACGAACTGGCCCTCCTTCACCGTCAGCGAGACATCGGTCAGCGCGCGCAGCCCGCCATAGGCGACCGACAGGTTGGAAACCTCAAGCATCCTGTTTCGCCAGCCATTTCTTGCCGAGATACGCCTCGATCACGGTGCGGTCCTCGACCACCGCCCGCGGCAGGCCGGTGGCCAGCACGCGGCCGTGGTCCAACACGACGAACCGGTCGGCGATCCGCATCATGGCGTGCATCGTGTGTTCGATGATGACGACGGTCATGCCTTCGCCGCGCAGGCGTTCCAGCACGTTCAGCACGTCGTCGCATTCCTCGCGGCCAAGCCCGGCCAGCGTTTCGTCCAGCAGCAGCAGGCGGGGATTGCCGGCGAGCGCGCGCGCCAACTCCATCAGCCGGAGTTGCTTGTTGGTCAACTGGCCGGCCGCGACGCCGGCGAGGTCCTCCATGCCGACGCGGCGCAGCGCATGGGCGGCGGCGGCGATCGCCTCGGCGTCGTTCATCCCCGCGCCGTAGGCGCCGACGATGACGTTATCCAGCAACGGCAGGCGGGGGAAGCTGCGCACTACCTGGAAGGTGCGGCCGACACCCATGCGGCAGACCTGATGGACCTTGCGGCCGGACATCACCTGCCCATCCAGCGTGGCGACGCCGCCGTTCGGCGGCAGCACGCCGTTCAGCAGGTTGAACAGCGTCGTCTTGCCGGCGCCGTTGGGGCCGATGATGCCCAGGATCTCGCCCGACCGGACCTCGAACGTCACGTCGGCGACGGCGCGCAACCCACCGAAGCTGCGCGACAGGCCTTCGACCTTCAGCAGCGGCGTGCCCGCCGCCGCGTGCGGGATCGCTGCCGGCGGCGGCAGGCGTTCGGGCAGGGGGGTGGCCAGGCGCGGTTTGAACAGCCGGTCGCGGACGGTCCAGAACAGCCCGTCGGGCGCCGCCAGGATGATGGCAATGATCGCCACGCCGTACACGACGCCCTGGATGCCGGGCAGGTAGTTCCCCAGTTCCGCGTTCAGCGATTCCGCCAGCGGGACCAGGATGGCCGCGCCGATCACCGGTCCCCAGATGGACGCGACGCCGCCGAACAGCGTGACCACCACTGCCTGTGCCGAGACCAGCATGCCGAACACCGAATCCGGCGTCACCACCAGCAGCACGCAGGCATAGAACCCGCCCGCGGCGGCGGCGATCATCCCCGACACGACCAGCGCCCGCATCTTCCACAGCCGAGCGTTGATGCCCGCGGCCTCGGCGGCAAGCTCGTTCTGGCGGATGGCCAGAAGGGCGAGGCCGAACCGGGAATTCTCGACGATTGCCGCCACGACCAGGCTGGCGGCGAGCAAGGCCATGCCGACGAGGGTGTACCAGCGCGGTTCGGTGAATTCCAGGAACGCCACCGGATGCTCCTTGTGCATCGGCAGCGACATTTCCTGGAAGCCCAGGTATTGCAGGAAATAGAGGATCGCCAGTGGGTAGGCGAGCATCGACAGCGCGAAGTAATGGCCGCGCAAACGGAAGGTCGGCAGGCCGATCAGCACCGCGGCGACGGCGGCGACGCCCATGCCCAGCGGAATGCCCAGCCAGGGCGTGAGGTTCCAGTAGACCAGCGCCAGGGTGACCACATAGGCGCCGATACCGAAGAACGAGGCGTGGCCGAACGACAACTGACCGCCATAGCCGGACAGGATGTTCCACGACACGCCGAACACCGCCCAGATCGGCACCAGCGTCATGATCAACTGGTAATAGCTGTTGGTGACCAGTGTCGTGGCGGCGAGATAGACGGCCGCAATGACGGCCAGGGCGATCAGGTCGCGGCGCAGGCGGGAGGCGGCCCCGTGTCGCATCAGGCGCGCTCCGCCGAACGGCCGAACAGGCCCTGGGGCCGCAGCAGGACGATCAGCAGGAACACCACGAAGATCGCCGCGTTCTGCAATTGCGGCGGCAGGATCAGTGCAGAACATTGCTGAACGAAGCCAACCGTCAGCCCGCCCCAGAAGGCGCCGAGGATGCTGCCCATGCCGCCCAGCACCACGCCGGAATACATGATGATCACGTAATCCAGGCCGACGAACGGCCCGAAAGACAGATAGGTCGCCATCAGGCCGCCGGCGATCGCGGTGATGCCGCTGCCCAGGGCGAACGCCATGCGGTAAGCCTTGTCGACGTCGATGCCCATGTAGGTCGCCGCCGTCGGATTGTCCGCCGCCGCGCGCAGGGCCTTGCCCAATCTCGTGTATTCCAGCAGCAGGTACAACGCGACCGCCGTCACGATGGCCACCGCGCAGGCGATCAGCCGCGCCTTGTTCAGGAAGATCGTGGCATCGCCATAGAAGCCGGTGATCTCGAACGCGCGCGACGACAGCGGGGTGCGCACCGTCACCGGTGTGGAGCCGAACAGGATCAGCCCGCCATTCTGCAGGATCAGGGAGATGCCCAGCGTGACGATCAACTGGCCGAAATGCCCCTCATCCAGCGTGCCCGAGGTGCGCAAGCCGGACACGCGCGCGACCAGGAACCGGTGCATCAGCGCGCCGCCCGCGAAGACGATCGGTCCCGCCAGCAAGGCGCCGACGAAAGGGCCGATGTAAGGTCCTAGGAAGGCCAGAACGCCACCTCCGGTGACGAGGTAGAGGCTGGCGAACATGCCCAGCATCAACAACTCGCCCTGGGCGAAATTGACGATGCGCATGACACCGAAGATCAGTCCAAGGCCGATGCACATCAGGCCGTAGATACAACCGATGGTGATGCCCGCGGCGACGGCATTCGCCACATTCTCGATCAGGATTTCCAGATCCACTGGCGTCCCGCTTCCTCCCGTGTCGTTCGCATTTCGTCGCGTCGTTCGTTGCGAAGGGTTCTTGCCGGGATTGATCGGGTGGTCAAGCGGAAGTGTACGATTGCACGGCAGCGGCGGATCGAGGGCAGGCGATGCATCCGCCGCGCCGCCGTCCGACCTGCCACTCGCCGCCCTGGCATGGACTGGCCGACACAGGCGGGTTCCCGCCGGCCGGTTGACGCGGGTGCCCCCTCGGACAATCCTCCGCGCCGGCCAGAAAACCGTCCCGGAGGTTCCGTCCCATGACCCTGACCAAAGCCCTCGGCCAGTTCGTCGCCGACCTGTCGCCGAACCGCCTCCCCGAAGACGCCGCCCGCATTGCCCGCATGGGCTTCATCGACTGCATCGGCACCATGATTGCCGGGCGGCAGGAAGATAGCGTGCGGATCATGACCGAGACGCTGGCCCCCGGCGACGGCCCAGCCACGCTGACCTTCGGGGACCGCAAGGCCCCGGCGCCGGAGGCCGCCTGGATCAACGGCACCGCAGCGCATGCTTTGGACTATGACGACGTCGCCCTGCGCGGCCATCCCAGCACGGTGCTGGTGCCGGCGATCCTCGCCGAAGCGGAACACCTGAACGCCTCAGGCGCAGACATGATCACCGCCTATGTCGCCGGCTACGAAGCCTGGGCCGAGTGCTTCCGCCGCGACAGCGGGCTGCTGCACCAGAAAGGCTGGCATCCGACGGGCCTCTACGGTGCCGTCGGCGCGGCGGCGGCCTGCGCCAAGCTGCGCAAGCTGGATGCGGAGAAAGCGGCGATCGCCATCGCCCTCGGCGCGTCCCAGGCGGCTGGGCTGATGTCGAACTTCGGTACCATGACCAAGCCGTTCCATGCCGGCAAATCCGCTCATGCGGGCATCATGGCCGCCCGCCTGGCCGAAGCCGGGTTCACCGCCAATACCGACGCGCTGGAACATCCGCAGGGTTTCCTGCATGCGATCTCGCCCTCGGGCGAAGAGGACCGGACATCGGACTGCAAGGCCGGCGTGGAATGGGCGATCCTGAAGCAGGGGCTGGGTATCAAGAAATACCCGACCTGCTACTGCACGCATCGCGCCATCGACGGCATGCTGGACCTGGTGGCCGGCAGCCCGATCAAGGCCGATCAGGTCGACAAGATCACCGTCAACATCAGCGATTACTTCGCCACCGTGCTGCGCAACCACCAGCCGGATACCGGCCTGGCCGCCAAGTTCAGCATGGAGTTCTGCATGGCATCCGGCATCGTCGCCGGCCGCGTCGGGCTGAGGGAACTGACCGACGACTTCGTCCGCCGTCCCGACATCCAGGCGCTGATGCGCAAGGTGGAGATCGTCACGAGCACCGAATACGATTCCGAGTTGCCTGGCGCCGCGCCGGCGGACAAGGTCAGCGTCCGCCTGACCGACGGCCGGACGATCGAGGGCGAGCCTGTGAAGCGGGCGACCGGCCATCCGACGCGGCCGCTCTCGGACCAGCAGTTGTACGACAAGTTCGCCGACTGCCTCGATGCCGGCCAGTCGCCGATCCCGGCCGAGGTCCTGTATCGACGCCTATCGACGATCCAGTCCATCGGCGCACGCGCGCTGACCGCTCCGGCTGGCCACGCGTGATACCGCATCCGGTTCGGCGCCGCCTCGTCATCGGAACGGCGCTGGCCGCGCCGTTCATCCGCACCGCCCGCGCCGAACCGGTGAAGCTGCGGGTCTCGGTTGACACCACGCCCAGCCATGGCCGGACCATCGCCATCGCGGATTTCCTGAAGAAGCTGGAGGCCGCGTCTCAGGGCCAGATCAAGACCCAGTTGTTCGACAGCGGCCAGCTCTTCGCCGACCGCGACGTGATCAAGGCTCTGGTGCTGGGCCAGGTGGAGATGGCCGCACCCGGCACCTGGCTGGTCTCGGCCTATGTGCCGGAGGCCGATCTCGCCCAGCTTCCCGTATTCTATGGCCAGCCGGTCGAGGCGACGCATCGCGCCATCGATGGCATTCCCGGCGACCTGGTCAACCAGCAGGTCACCAAGAAGCTGCGCGTGGCGATTCCCGGCCGCTGGATCGACCTTGGTTTCACGAACTGGTATTCGACACACAAGCCGCTGAACACGCTGGAGGACCTGAAGGGCCTGACGATCCGCAACTCCGGCGGGTTCGCCCAGCCCTGGCGGGCCAAATTCTTCGGCGGCGTGCCGAACATGACCGCATGGCCGGACGTGCCACTGGCCTTGTCGCAAGGCACGTTCGACGCGTTGCAGAGTACCAATGAAAGCTGCGCCAGCGCCAAGCTGTGGGACGCCGGCCTGCGCTTCGGGCTGATCGACCACCAGAACATGGGCGACTACATTCCGATGATCTCGGCCACGTTCTGGGGCGGCCTGAGCCCTGAAATGCGGACCCTGATCACCGACCTGTGGTCGGCGAACATCGGTGGGTACCGCACCAGCCTGCTGGCGGCGCAGGACAAGGCCGAGAAGGCGCTGAAGGACCATGGCGTCAAGATCGTCGATGTGCCCAAGGAGCAACTGGCGATCGAACGGCAGCGGATGATGGAACAACAGGACGCCGTCGCGCGGGAGATGAAAATGTCGCCGGACTTCGTCGCTCGGATCAACGAGGCAGTGGCGGCGACGAATTAGCATCCCTTCCGTCATGGTGGCCCCTTGGTCACCATGACGGCTGAGGCGTCGGTACCCCACCCACCGGGCGTTAATCGATCCTTAACGACTCCGCCCGACACTACGCCGGTATGTGGCGGCGGTACCCTCTGTTCTGGATGTTCCTGGCGCTCGTCGGCTCCATCTGCGTGATCGGGCGGGCGACCGCCGAGATTCTTACTGCCCTGCTGCCCGACGGCGTCCCAGGCTATGATGACGGCCCCGGAGTCACGGTCGAAACCCGGCTGCACCCCGAACAGATGCCCCTCGGGCTGCGCGAGGGGCCCGTCGTCATCGCCCCGAAACTGGCCGAAAGCATCGGCTATGACAGCAACGAACTGTCCGGACCGACCAAAGGCGGAAGCTGGGAGGTCGGAACCGACGCGACCCTTGGTCTCTCCTCGGAAACCGCCCGTACCACCCTGGGCGCGATTTTCTCGCTGGAGGACCGGCGCGTGCTGGCGTACCCCGACCAGAGCCGGACCGACGGGACCGTCTCGGCCGGCGGCCGGTTCTCGGCCGGCCAGGATGAAATCACCGCTGCTGTCGCGCATATCGAGCGGCACGAGGACAGGGGCGCCCTCGACACCTTGCCCAGCGACCGCCCCGTCGCCTTCCACGTCGACGACGTCCGCCTGGCGTACACGTTCAACCGGGCACCGTGGAGCCTGACGCCGGAGGTGGAAGCGACCGAGTGGCGATACGATCCCACGACGATCGGCGGCTTGCCGGTGGACCAATCCTATCGGGACCGTGTCGTGGTGCAGGCCGGCGTCACGCTGCGCTATGCGCTGGTGCCGCTGCGTGACCTCGTGTTCGTGGTGCGCGGCCTGGGGCAGGACTACACACATACGCCCGCCGGCCAAATCAATCCCGGCTCGCGCGGCTACCAGGTGCTGGCCGGGATCTCCGACAGCGCCGACCCGGTCTGGCACTGGCGGATGCTGGTGGGCGGCGAGATCCGCCGCTTCAACGCCGCCGCCTATCGCGCGCACAACACCGCGATCGCCGAGGCCGGCGTGAGCTGGTCGCCAAGCGGGATGACCACGGTCTCAGGCACTATCAGCCGCGAGACCGACGCAGCCGCGCAGGAAGGCGTTTCGGGCGCCACCTACACCACCGCTCGGCTGGCGATCGATCATGAGTTGCGCCGCGACGTGCTGCTGAACGGCTGGGTCGGCTGGCAGCGGCAGGACGATTTCCAGGGCGGATACCAGGCTGGCACGCGGTTCGGCGTCGGCGTGACTTGGGTCGTCAATCGGATGACCCGTCTGGTCCTGACATTCGACCAGGTCGACATGCACGGCTCCGCTCCGGTCGCCGGCATTGCCCCCGGATACAGCCGCGGCCTCGGGCTGATGACCGTCAAGCTGGGCTTGTGATGCGCTTCCTGGATCTCGACTTCACCGTCCTTTCCCTCCACCAAGTCGCCGAGGCCATTGCTGCTCGGCCGCCCGACGCGCCCTTCGCCTACGTCGTGACGCCAAACGCCGATCACTTGGTCCGGCTGTCGGGACAAGGACGGGACAAGGACGGTCGTGTCCTGCTGGGCATTTACCAGCGTGCTGCCATCTGCCTGCTGGATTCGCGCGTCGTGGCACTGCTTTGCCGGCTGCTTCGCCTGAAAGCTCCGCCGGTCGTTACCGGCAGCGACCTGACCGAACACTTGGTCAGCCGCCATATCGCGCCGAATGAGCGAGTGGTGATCATCGGCCTGTCGCCCGTCTGGCTGCCGGCGCTGGTGGCGCGTTACCGACTGGCGGCCCCAGCCCATTACGACCCGCCGATGGGCTTCGATCGCGATCCCGCCGTGCTGGCCGAGGTCGTCGCCTTCATCAAGGCCAATCCGGCGCGGCTGATCTTCCTGGCGACCGGGTCGCCGCGCCAGGAGATCCTGGCCGATGTCCTGAGTCGGGAAACCGGGCTGACCGGCACGGGGTTGTGCATCGGTGCGTCGCTGGAGTTCCTCTGTGGCGCCCGGACCCGCGCGCCGAAATTCCTCAGCCGATGCAGCCTGGAATGGGCCTGGCGGCTGGCGCTGGAGCCTCGGCGTATGGCACGGCGCTACCTGATCGAAAGCCCCAAGGTCATCGGCCTGCTGTGGCGGCAGCGCCGGATGGCTGCCCGATCGCGGCGAATACTTCGCGCATGAGCCGCCGGACCAAGCCGCCGCGGTGGGCCTGGTCGTTGCGCCGGAGATATGCCAGGGCCTGAGCACCCAGGGCCTGAGCACCCAGGGCGCGGTCCGCCGGTTCGGCCGGCATGCGCCATGCGGCCATGATCGCGCGCAGCGTTGCGATGGGCCTGCCGTTGATCGTGCCCTTGACCAGATAGCCTGCCGCGCGGGGCCACGCCGAGCGGGCGTGCTTGCGTTCGATATAGAGACGGTTTCGGACGAAATAAAACCACCGCCGTCCGCTCCAGGTGACGCGATGCTCGCCGGCCACCTTGTGCCGGATGACGATGTCGCCGCGATAGCGGATGCGCCAGCCTTGGGCGATGGCGCGCAGGGCGAAATCGAATTCCTCCCAGCAGAAGAACAGAGCGTCGTCGTAGCCGCCGGCGTTCAGCCAGGCCGAACGGCGGATGGCATGGCCGGCGCCGACGAAGGTGACGGCGTCGAATGATTCGCCGGCGGCCGGCAGCAGGCCGCGCGGATAGCCCCAGGACGAGAGGTCGTCGCGCCCGGTTCGGTCGGAGACGATCCGGCAGCCGATCGCTGCCAGCGCCGGCTCCGCGTCCAGAGCGGCGACCAGGCGCGCGACCGTGTCGGTGGTCGCGAATTCGGCGTCGTTGTCCAGTGCGACGATGGTGCGGCCGGTTCCCACCCGCGATAAAAAATTGCGGCCGCCGGCGACGCCCAGGTTGGCGTCGGTGACGAACAGGCTACAGTGCGGACCGATCGCGGTCACCAGGCGATCCAGATTTTCCGGTGTCGAGCCCTGATCCAGGACATAGACATGCGTATCGACACCAGTCTGCGCTCGAGCCGAAAGAATCGCGGCGATCGTCTCGTCCGCCCGGTCCAGCGCCAGGATGATGATATCGGCCGCAACCGGTTGTATCGGCGGTGGTTCGCCCGCGAGCAGGCGACCCGAGGGGGGCGGCGTCATCGCGGCCATTCCAGCGGTGCGAAGGTCAGGTAGGCGAGGCGTTTCATCTCCTTCCGGCCGCGCGCCACCGCGTCAAGGATCAGGCCGCAAGTCTGCGACAGGCAAGCCAGAAGCACCAGCCCGGTGGACAGCAGCGCGGTCGGCAGCCGCGGCACCAGGCCGGTCTCCAGGAACGCGACCACCACCGGCGTGCCCAGCACGACACCAAGACACAGCAGGACCAATCCGGCGATCGAGAATACCTGCAGCGGACGCTCCTGCTGCACCAGCGTCACGATCGCCCTGATGATCCGCATCCCATCGACGAAGGTGTTCAGCTTCGACCGGCTGCCATGGGGGCGGGAGCGATAGGGCGCCTGCACTTCCTGCATCGGCATGTGCAGGGCCAGGGCGTGGACCGTGAATTCCGTTTCGGTCTCGAAGCCCGAGGACAAGGCGGGGAACGACTTGACGAAGCGGCGGCTGAACACACGGTAGCCGGACAGGAGGTCGCTGATCCCGTCGCCGAAGATCCAGGATACGATCCGTGTCAGCGCCACGTTGCCCAGGCGGTGACCCCGGCGATAGGCGTCGCGATCGTTGCAGTGCCGAGCGGCACTGACCATGTCGGCCTGGCGTTCGAGGAGGAGGCGCAGCATGGACGGGGCCGAGGCGGCATCATAGGTGTCGTCGCCATCGACCAGGATATAGGCGTCGGCTTCGATGTCGGCGAACATGCGGCGCACGACGTGGCCTTTGCCTTGCAGCCGTTCATGGCGAACCACGGCGCCGGCTGCTTCGGCTTCGGCAATCGTTCCGTCCGTCGAATTGTTGTCGTAGACATAGACCGTCGCGTGCGGCAGCGCGGCCTGGAAATCCAGCACGACCTTGGCGATCGTTGTCGCTTCGTTGTGGCAGGGGATCAATACCGCGACCCGCGCCGGTGCGCGCAGTAAGTTGAACCGTTCCGCGATAGAACGATTCGGCCGGGGTTCCTCGCGCACGCTGGATGCCTCATGGAGGCCCTGGTCCAGCGGCAGTGTGGGGGCGCGTAAGTGGCTCACCAGGCATTCCTCATGCACAGGACCGCGGCGACGGTGCGGCAGACGATCTTGAGGTCGCCCGTGAGGCTCCACGTGGCGATGTATTCCAGGTCGCTATCGACCCGGCGCAGGAGTTTTTCCTCGGTATCGGTTTCCCCGCGCCAGCCACGTACCTGGGCAAGGCCGGTCATGCCGGGCTTGACGCAGTGGCGGGCGGCGTAGCGATGGGTGATGGTCTCGAACGGGCGTCCGGCGGCGCAGGTGCCGGGGGCGTGAGGGCGGGGGCCGACGATCGACATCGTTCCAGCCAGGACGTTCAACAGTTGCGGCAACTCGTCGAACGACGTGCGGCGGAGCACGGCGCCCAGCCGCGTCACCCGCGGATCGTTGCGCGTCGCCTGGCGGCAGCCGTCGTGTTCGCGCGCGGCGTGGCGCATGGTGCGGAATTTCAGCATGCGGAACGGTCTGCCGTGCAGACCGATGCGGTCCTGCCGGAACAGGACCGGTCCCCTGGAGGTCAGCCCGATCGCCAGGGCGGCGACCAGCATCGGGGCACCGAGGATCGCCAGCAGCAGCAGCGCGATGACCACGTCCTCGATCCGCTTGAGGACGACGGAAGTTGGAACGACGTAGGTCGAAAGTGGTGGGAACGCGTACGAAACGGAGCCGTCGCTATATGCGAGGGGTTCGAAGTTCCGAATGCGTGAATCGAACATCAGTTTGCCGCGAGCTTGAATGACGGCGCGCAAATTCGCGGCAAGACATGAACGTGCGGTTAATGCTCCGTACGATGGTACCTGGTTTCACGGAATCTGTTGGCAGGCGTCAAATTGTGTGAAACGCACAACGAACATGCGCTCGCGGATGTCCTCAGCGGAAGACCAGCCTGCGCGAGACGCCGAAATTCACGAACATGCCCGCGATGGCGCCCGCCGAGGTCGCGATGACCGGCTGCGCCGCCGCCAGCGGCATGAAGGTCACCAGCAGCGCGTAGACGCTGCGATTGAGTACGAAGCCCAGCAGGTTGGTCGTCAGGAACATCGCCCATTGCCGATGCATCGGTCCCGATCCCCGGCCACGGAACGTGAACGAGCGGTTGAGTGCCCAATTGACCGTTGCCGCGGCGAAATACGCGACGATGCCGGCGCCGTAGAGTCCCAGCGTGCCGCGTGTCGCATAGACGGTCGCCGTGTCGATCACCAGCCCGACCAGCCCGACCAGGCCGAAGCGGACGAACTCGGCGGCGACGGCGATCCGGGCCGGCGAGGCCGACCGCCGCAGCGACGGCGGCAACAGGCGGAGCAGGATCGTCTGGATGTACATGTCTCGGTCCGATGCGGCGCTTTCCCTAACGGTTCGACGGCGCGAACCGCAAGCATTTGTTGCCGGTTGCCCCGCCGCGCCGGTGGGCCTACCGTCCGGTAGCAGATGCCGGCGGCCCAGCCTGACAACGTGTACGCGACTGGCAGGGCACATGATCGGCAAGGCCGAGGAGGAGATGGCACCATGAACGACACGGTAGGATCCGGCGCGACGACGAGCGGCAAGCTGGCATACGCACCCGCCGCCAATCCGGTCTACAAGGCCGGACGGCGCGAATTCTTCAAATACCGGGAGCTTGGCGTCACCGAGGCGACGGGCGGCAAGATGCGCGCCCAGGTGACCAGCGCGACCCAGGGCCTCGGCCGCCCGACCGGCTGGCACTATCACGTCTGCGAGCACCAACTGGTCTTCATGCTGAACGGCTGGCTGGACCTGGAGTTCGAAGACGGAACGAAGGTCCACATGGTCGCCGGGGATTCGCTGATGATCCCGGGCGGCATGCGCCATAACGAGACCGGAACGGCGGACGAGTTCGAGCTGCTGGAGGTGTCGGTGCCGGCGGAGATGAAGACAGTCGTCTGCGACCCGCCGGCGGGGATGGGCTGATCAGGACTTCGCCGGCAGCGGGATCCCGGTCAGCGCCTCCCACACCCGGATGACGAACGCATCGTCCTTGTAGCCTTGGCCATGGGCCGAGGCTGCCAGGAACAGTTGATGGGCCGCCGCGGCCATGGGCAGCGGGAAGGTCAGCGCCCGCGCCTGGTCCAGCACGATGCCCAGGTCCTTGACGAAGATGTTCACCGCCGACAGCGGCGTATCGTCGCCGGCCAGGATATGCGGCACGCGGTTCTGCCACATCCAGGAACTGCCGGCGGACTCCGAGATCACCTTGAACAGCGTCTCAGCGTCGGCCCCCGCTCGGATGCCAAGCGCGAGCGCCTCGGCGGCGGTGGCGATGTGGACGCCGGCGAGGAGCTGGTTCACCATCTTCACCGTGCTGCCTACGCCCGGTTCGGCGCCCAGCTTCCAGACCTTGGTGGAGATCGCCTGCAGCACCGGATCGGCCTTGGCGAAGGCGGCGTCGGACCCCGAGGCCATGACCGTCATCGTCCCGGCCCGAGCGCCGACCATCCCGCCGGAAACGGGGCTGTCGAGCATGAGGAAGCCGGCCTCCTCGATCCGCTTGCCCAGCGCCCTGGCGGCCTCGGGCGCGATGGTGGCGCAGCAGAGGATGACGCCGCCTTTCGTCATGCGAGGGAGGCAGCCCTTGTCGCCGAACAGCACCGCCTCGGTCTGCACGGCGTTGACGACGAAGACGACCAGGGCTTCCAGGTCGGGCGGCAGTTCCTCAGGCGAGGCAACGGCGGTCCCGCCGGCTTCGGCGAAGGCGGCGCGGCTTTCCGCGCGCAACTCGCAGCCGGTGACGGCGTGGCCTTTGTTCAGCAGGTTGAGCGCCGCGCCCATGCCCATGGTGCCGAGACCGATGACACCGACCTTCATGCTGACCTTCCTTCCCTCACAAATGCCGTGCTGCCGGGGTCAGGCCGAGGAACCACTGGCCGCAGACCTCGATATGGCCCGTGCGTCCCTGCACCTGCTGGGCGGCGGCGTGAATGTCGCGCATCCGGCGCTCGAACGGGTTGGCGGCGAAGATCGCGGTCGCTCCGGCCTCGTGATAGGCGAACTCCGCGACCTCCTTGGCCCGCTTGATCGCCGAGGTGGTCGCCAGGCGCATCAGCATCCGGTCTTCGGTCCGCAACTTGCCGGTCTGGCGGATGCCGTCTTCGGCGTCGCGGATCGTCTCCAGCACGAATGCGCGGGCGGAGCGCAGCTTGGCTTCGTTCTCCGCGATCAGGTGATGCATCACCGGGCTGTCGCGCAAGGTCCGGGTCGTGCTCGACGGCTTCTTGGTCTGCGCCAGCGCCTTCAAGTCCTCCATCACCGCGCGGGCGATCCCCATGGCGACGGCGGCGAACCCGGACGAATAGGCACTGGTCGTGGTGAACTGGAACAGCGGCTCGTCGATCCGGCGTTCGGCGCCAAGGTCGCGACGCACCGTGTAAGCGTCCGGTACGAAGACGCCATCCAACGTGTAGCTGTCGCTGCCGGTGCCGCGCAGGCCGACCACGTCCCAGTTGCGGGTCCAGTTCAGCTTCGACTGCTCCAGCAGCATGGTACGCTCGACCAGCGCGCCGTTGGCGTCTTTCAACAGCGAGCCGTCGGGCAGCTCGACATGGCAATGCGCGCCCATCCAACTCGCATGGTGGCCGCCGCTGCCGAAGCCCCATTTGCCGGTGACCTCGTATCCCCCCGGCACCACCTTCGCTCGGCCTTCCAACTGGAAGCCCCAGGCGAGGACGCCGCATGGATCATCACCCCAGATACGCCGCGCCACCGGTCCGTCGACATAGGCCGCTGCCATCGAGCAGCCGACAGCCTGGCCCACGCACCAGGCGGTCGAGGCATCGGCGGCAGCCAGTGCCTCTATCACCCGCACGAAGGTCTTCAAGTCCGCCCCGTAGCCGTTCAGCGACCGCGGCAGCAGGGTGCGATACAGGCCGTGGGTATGCAGCGCGTCGACCACCGTGGGGGTCAACTGGCCCAGCGCCTCGATTTTCGGGGCTTCCTCGCGCAGCAGCGGGGCGATCGCGTACGCCTGCGCGACCGGGTCGGCGGTCAGGTCGGCAGAGGCAACCTGCGACCCTGTCGAGATGTTCATGCGGGCGCGGCGTTCATGCGGACGTCCCTTTCGTTCCTGCGCCATAGGGTCGGCAACGCAGGCGAGGCTGTCAATGCGAGCAGCCGGTCATCACCGTCCGATACGGAACCGTTCCACGGCGGCGACCAGCGCCCGCCTGATGCCAGGTTCCAGCGCCGAATGCCCGGCGTCCGGCACCACCGTCATCCGCGCGTTGCGCCACGCGCCGGCCAGTTCAAACGCCGTCGTGGCCGGGCAGATCATGTCGTAGCGGCCCTGAACGATCTCGGCCGGGATATGGCTGATGCGGTCCATGTGCGCCAGCAGCCCCCCCGGCGGCAGGAACAATCTGTGCGCGAAATAGAACGCTTCGATCCGCGCCAGCCCTAGCGCCGTTCGGTCCTGGGAGAACCCGTTCACCGTTTCCGGACTGGGCAGCAGGGTGGAGCAGGTGCCCTCGAACACCGACCAGGCGCGGGCGGCAGCGAGGTGGACCGCTGGGTCCGGGTCGGTGAGGCGGCGGAGATAGCCGGCCAGGATGTCGCCGCGTTCGGCCTCCGGCAGGAAGCCGGCGAACGTTGCGTGCGCCTCGGGGAAGACAGCCTGCATCCCGTAGAGGAACCAGGCCACTTCCTGCTCGCGGCCCAGGAAGACGCCGCGCAGCACGCAGCCCGCGACCCGATCCGGATGCGCCTGGGCATAGGCCAGCGCCAGGGTCGATCCCCAGGAGCCGCCGAACAGCAGGAACCGCTCGATCGCCAAGTGCTGGCGCAACACCTCGATATCCGCGACCAGGTGCGGCGTGGAATTGTGTTCGAGGCCACCGAGGGGCCGCGACCGTCCCGCGCCACGCTGGTCGAAGATGACGATGCGCCAGTATTGCGGGTCGAAAAAACGGCGATGCACCGCGCCTGCGCCGGCGCCGGGACCGCCATGCAGGAACAGGACCGGCCGTCCGTTCGGATTGCCCGCCTGCTCCCAATACATCACATGCCCGCCGGACAACGGCAGGTAGCCGGTCTCGTAGGGGCCGATTTCCGGAAAAAGGTCGCCGCGGGGCATGCCGTGTTATTACAGCCTTAGGACGCGAGGGGAAACAAGCGCGATGCAGCGGCTTTGGATGGTGTTGGGCGCGATCGCGGGGTTCGGCGCCGTGGCGATGGCGGCGGTCGCGGCCCATGCAGTGCACGATCCGGGGGCGCAGCGCGTGGTGGAAAGCGGCGTGCGGATGGAAGGCTGGCACGCGCTGGCATTGATCGGGGTCGGGCTGTGGGCGCCGCGGGGCGGACGGGTGACCGACCTCGCCGGGGCGGCTTTTGCCGTCGGGATGGTGATGTTCTGCGCGGCCGTCTACAGCCTGGGGCTGTTCGGCACCTCCTTGGGGGTGGTCGCGCCGTTGGGCGGGACGGTGCTGATGCTGGGCTGGCTGCTGCTGGCGGTCGCAGCGCTGCGGCCCGCGCCCGCGCGATGATCCGCTCCGCCTACCTGGCGGCAGAGGGGTTCGAGCGCCCGCTGGCCGAGGAACTGCAGCGTCGGTCGGTGGCGATCGAGGCGTGGCATGGCAGGCTGGCGCTGTCGCCCGATCCGCCGGCGCCGTGCGCCTGGGCGCTGGATGTCTGGACCGACGTGCGGGAGGTCGCGGTCGCCTCGGTCAGGCAGGCCGCCGATGCACTGCGTGCGATCCAACGCAACTGGGCGGCCTATCCGGTCGCCCATCACCGGCGCATGGCGCTGATTGCCGAGCGGCTGCCGCCGGTGAAGGCTGCGCCGCTGGCGTTTCCCCAGGCGGCCCCGGTATCGCATCTGGGCGGCTGGACGTTGTTGTCGCCCGACCGGATGCTGGCGAGCCCAGCCAAGACCAGCCCGTTTGTGAATGGTGTCTGCGCCTTCGTCGAGGATCGCCAGGGACCACCGAGCCGCGCGTATCTGAAGCTGTGGGAGGCACTTGCGCGATTGGGGCGGTGGCCGGCGGCAGGCGAAACCTGCTTAGACCTCGGCGCCTCGCCGGGCGGCTGGACCTGGGTGCTGGCGGGGCTGGGAACCAAGGTGACGGCGGTGGACAAGGCACCGCTGGATCCCGCGGTCGCCGCGATGCCGGGGGTGACGCAGCGGCTGGACAGCGCCTTCTCCCTGGTGCCCGAACCGGTGGACTGGCTGTGCAGCGACGTCATCGCCTACCCGGAGCGGCTGCTGGCATTGGTCCGCCGCTGGGTCGATGCCGGAGCGGCGCGGCACATCGTCTGCACCATCAAGTTCCAGGGGGAGACCGACCATGAGTCGGCCGAGGCATTCGCTGCCATTCCGGGCGGCCATGTGCTACACCTGTGGCACAATAAGCATGAGTTGACATTCCTGCGGGTTTCTTGCTGATCCCGCGGTATCGACGATTGGGACACGCCGCGCGTGTTCGAGCAACGTAGGCACGCAGCGCGTGTAGGGAGAGGGTCCATGGCGGTCAATAAAGTTTATCCCGACGCGAAGGCGGCGCTGAGTGACCTGCTGCGCGACGGCATGACGATCATGTCGGGCGGCTTCGGCCTGTGCGGCATCCCGTCTGCGCTGATCGAAGCGATCCGTGACAGCGGGGTGAAGGACCTGACGATCATCTCCAACAACGCCGGCATCGACGATGTCGGCCTGGGCATCCTGCTGCAGACGCGTCAGGTGAAGAAGATGATCAGCAGCTACGTAGGTGAGAATGCCACCTTCGCGAAGCAATTCCTGGCCGGGGAACTGGAGATCGAATTCAATCCGCAGGGGACGCTGGCTGAGCGCATCCGGGCGGGCGGGGCCGGCATCCCCGCGTTCTTCACGGCCACGGGCGCCGGGACGCAGATCGCCGAGGGCAAACCCCAGCAGGAATTCGACGGCAGGCTCTATGTCATGGAGCGGGGGCTCCGCGCCGACCTGTCCGTCATCCATGCCTGGAAGGCCGACGCCGAAGGCAACCTGATCTATCGAAAGACCGCTCGGAACTTCAATCCGATCATGGCGACAGCGGGCGAGCAGGTTGTCGTCCAGGTCGAGGAATTGGTCGAGCCCGGCCAACTGGATCCGGACCACATCGTCACCGCCGGGATTTTCGTCAACCGCATCGTCAAGGTGGACAACGTCGACAAGCGGATCGAGCAGCGCACGGTCCGCAAGCGCGCCGCCTGACCCGTACCCATTAGAAGGGAGGTTCCCTATGCCCTGGACCCGCGATCAGATGGCTGCTCGGGCAGCCCGCGAACTGCAGGACGGTTTCTACGTCAACCTCGGCATCGGCATTCCGACGCTGGTGGCCAACCATGTCCCGGCCGGGATGTCCATTCAACTGCATTCGGAAAACGGGATGCTGGGCATGGGCCCGTTCCCGTTCGAGGGTGAGGAAGACCCCGACCTGATCAACGCCGGCAAGCAGACGGTGACGGAACTGCCGACGACGTCGTTCTTCGACAGCGCCGCCTCGTTCGCGATGGTGCGGGGCGGGCATATCGACATCTCGATCCTGGGCGCCCTGCAGGTGGCCGAGAACGGCGATCTGGCGAACTGGATGATCCCCGGCAAGATGGTGAAGGGGATGGGTGGGGCGATGGACCTCGTCGCGGGTGTCAAGCGGGTGGTGGTGTTGATGGAGCATACCGCCGGGGGCAAGCCCAAGCTGCTGAACCGCTGCACGCTGCCGCTGACCGGGGCAGGGGTGGTGGACCTGATCATCACCGATTTGGGGGTGTTCGAGGTGTCGGCGAAGGGCAACAGCGGGCTGGTGCTGATCGACATAGCGCCGGACGTGACGATGGCGGAGTTGAAGGAGAAGACCGAGGCGCCGTTCGCCGTGGCGGCCGGGCTGAAGGCGGCGGCCTGACGGGGACGTCTGGACGCGCAGGATCCGCTGCAAGACGGCCCGTGCCGCCGGGCCGCCCGTCGTCACGGTCTGTCCCATCAGGGATTGGCCGCCGCCCGCCGCGGGCCTATCGCGGTTAGGAAAGGCTGCCGATCTCCAGCCGGTTTCTGCCGAGGCATTTTGCCTGGTACAAGGCCTTGTCGGCTGCTTCGAGTAGTTTCTCGGGAGACTGGTTCGAGGCCGGGTTGGATATGATGCCGACGCTGATGCTCAGATGCAGACCCTCGACCAGTTTGAAACTAGCCTCCAGGGACTTCACTTCGTGCAGGAGTCGCTCAGCAACCTGACAGGCTTCGGAGATGCTTGTTCCTGGCAACACGATCACGAATTCCTCCCCACCATAGCGGCAGCAGGTGTCGAATGCCCGCACATGAGCGAGCAATACGTCAGCAATCAGACGTATGACGGAATCGCCAAAGATGTGCCCAAACCGGTCGTTGATGGATTTGAAATGATCGATATCGATCATCAGCAACGACAGTTCGCTGCTGTTCGAATTTGAAAGCAGGGTCTTCAGATGCTTGTCCAGATATCGACGGTTATAAAGACCGGTCAGGGCGTCCCTTGCCACGAGCTGGATCGCCTGGTCGACATGCTCCTGCAGCTTCTCCTGGTATAGTTTCTTCTTCAGCAGGTTCCGGCATCTTATCAAAAGTTCATTCTGGTCCAGCGGAATGACGATCCAGTCGCTCACGCCGAGCTCAAACGCCTTGACGAGGCGATTCCGGTCGATAGAGGGGCTCGACATCGCAAGTATGGGCAATTGCTGGTGCCGAGCTTCGGAGCGAAATTGCGATACGACCTCCAGCGCGTCGACGTCCTGGACCGACAGGTTGATCAGGACCAGGTCCGGACCTTCGACTTGGGAGATAACGTCATCGATATCCGCCGGAGACACGACGAACTGGAGTTCACAAATCCCCAATGAATCTTGGATGGCGGCTTTGTTTTCCGTCGCATCGTCGATGACCAGCAGGCGCCGATGGGGCATGACGTCCAGATCGGGGAACTTATGCTCGATTCCGAACGTGACGGCCGTATCGCTTCTGGCTTGCCACTCATCCAGGATGCGCTTCAGCCGGATCAGGCCTTTGACACGTATCAGTAACGTTGCGTGATCTACCGGCTTCGACAGGAAATCGTCGGCCCCCGCATCCAGTCCCTTGACGCGTTCGGGCTGCTCGCTCAGCGCTGTCAGCATGATGATCGGTATCTGGCTGGTCTTTTCGTCGTTCTTGAGTCTCCGGCAGCACTCAAATCCGTCCATGCCCGGCATCATGACATCCAGCAGGATCAGGTCCGGCCGCCAGGCATGCGCGGCCTCGATCGCCTCGAATCCGTCTTCCACCGATTTGACTTGGTAATATTCCGCCTTCAGTTTCGCGCCGAGCAGCCGGGTATTGACGGCCACGTCATCTACTATGAGGATTTTCGCGGTCATCCCGATGCTCAGTTCGCTTACTCTTCATCACCCTGATGACAACGATACCCAACACCTTGGTTAAATCAACAATTCACGCGATCCTGCCCCTTGATCCCGGCACAATGGCGGGCCGGCACGCTGGCCAACTATAAGAAAACAGTCCCAATTCTATTCGGATTGGAACTAAAAACGACAGTGGCCGGCACAAGGCCGGCCACCAACGGAAAGTCTAGACGTCTGATCAGACCGCGGCGGGCTGCGCTCCGCCCCGCTGTCCCGCGTTCGCGCGGCGTTCGGCGATCTGCGCTTTCATCGCCTTTTGCAGCTTCTCGAAGGCCCGCACCTCGATCTGGCGGACCCGTTCGCGGGAGATGTTGTACTGCTGGGAAAGGTCCTCCAGCGTAGTCGGGTTATCCTTCAACCGCCGCTCGATCAGGATGTGGCGCTCGCGTTCGTTCAGCGACTTCAAGGCGCCGCTCAGCAACGCCTTGCGTCCGCTCAGTTCCTCGCGATCGGCGATCGAGGCTTCCTGGCTGTCCGATTCATCGACCAGCCAATCCTGCCACTCCCCCTCGCTGTCCTGGCGGACCGGGGCGTTCAGGCTGTGGTCCGGCGCGGCGAGGCGGCGGTTCATGCTGATCACGTCCTGTTCCGGCACGTCCAGGACGCGAGCGATCTTCGCCACCTGATCCGGGTGCAGGTCGCCGTCGTCGATCGCCTGCATCTGGCCCTTCAGCCGGCGCAGGTTGAAGAACAGCTTCTTCTGGGCGGCGGTGGTGCCCATCTTCACCAGCGACCAGGAATGCAGAATGTATTCCTGGATCGCAGCGCGAATCCACCACATCGCATACGTTGCCAGGCGGAAGCCGCGGTCGGGGTCGAAGCGTTTCACCGCTTGCATCATCCCGACATTGCCTTCACTGATCAGCTCACCGACCGGCAGGCCGTAGCCGCGGTAGCCCATGGCGATCTTCGCCACGAGCCGCAAATGGGAGGTGACAAGCTTGTGCGCCGCCTCCATATCCTGGGTGTCGCGCCAGCGATGCGCGAGAGCGAGTTCCTCCTCGGGGGTGAGCATCGGGAATTTGCGGATCTCCTGGAGATACCGTGACAGATTCCCCTCGGGTGCTATATTTAGGACGGCAGAGGCCAACGGTCAGGCTCCTTTCGTCAGGCCGCGATATCTTGCCCAACGACGGCGCAAGCAATGGCGGCTTGAGTTTTCCCAGTCTGAAATGTGGCTGGGCAGTGTCAGGATGCAGGCTGGGACTTCACGTCCCGGCGATCCACCCCGTATCGGCAGCGGTATAACCGGACGTTCCCCTCAAGGCAGGGCATCCGCCCGCTTTGAGGCGGTCTGTATACAGGACTGAAATGGTCCTGTCAAGGTTAACAAACGGTCATCGCCCGTGCGGCACCCCCTCCACGTGATCCAGCAACGTTGCCATATCCATCGGTAAAGGTGTTTCAAAACAAAGTGTTTCGCCGGTCCTTGGGTGCGCGAAACCAAGCCGGGCGGCGTGTAAAGCCTGTCGAGGAAAGTCCAGGAGATGGCCGCGAAGGGGCGGCATCAGGGCCTTCGCGGTCGCCGGTACACGCCTGAGGTACAATGGATCTCCAACGATCGGATGACCGCGCGAGGCCAGATGGACCCGGATCTGGTGGGTCCGGCCGGTGGCCAGGCGGCATTCCAGCAGGGCCACGCTGTCATGCCACGTTCGCAGGGTCGTGTAGCGGGTCAGTGCCGGCTTGCCCCCGTGACCGACCACCGCCATCCGTTTCCGATCGCGCTTGTCGCGGCCGATCGCGCCCTCGATCTCGCCGGAGGGGGGCAGGGGGCGCCCCCAGCATAACGCCTTATAGGCTCTGTCGAGGTCCCGGTTGGCGAAGGCCGCGGTCAGCTTGTCGTTGGCAAGCTGGGTTTTGGCGACGACCATGACCCCGGACGTGTCCTTGTCGAGTCGGTGCACGATGCCGGGACGCCGTTCCGCCCCGATGCCCTGAAAACCTGGTCCGCAATGCGCCAGCAATGCATTCACCAGCGTGCCGTCCGGATTGCCAGGCGCGGGATGGACCACGAGGCCTGCCGGCTTGTCGAGGACGATCAGGTCGTCGTCCTCGTAGAGGATCGTAAAGGGAATCGCCTGCGGGACCGGCCTCGCCGGCGCCGGCGCCGGCACATCCAGCACATAGGCCACCCCCGCTCGGACCGGTTCCGCCGGCTCCCGCACCGGCTTTCCGTCCGCGGTCAGGCGTCCGGCCTCGATCAGCGTCTTGACGCGGGAGCGGGAGATGGTGCCGATCCCCTCCGCGATGAACCGGTCCACGCGCTGGCCGGCCTGATCGGCCGTGGCCGTCAGGCTGGTCCGGCCGGGGTGGGGCGGGTCTGTGGATGGGAGAGGCTCAAGGGATGTCATCGATGCCACGCGCTTACGCGCAATGCTGGTTGGACGGAAGATAGGGATGGGGAACGGTATGCGCGCCCTGAAAATCGCCACGGTGGTGATGGGGGTGCTGATCGTGGGCGGCACGATCGTCTTGCTGGTCGCCCTGGCGCGGCGCGGTTCCGCGCCTTCGGTGCCCGTGCCGATACCCGCCCCGGCGCACGTGGCGGTCACGCTGCCCGAACCCGAGGGCACGCGAATCGTCTCCGTCACCGCCACGCAGGACCGGCTGGCGGTGCAGCTTCAGGGCGGGGGACCGGACCGGATTCTGCTGCTCGACCCCCGCAGCGGGGCGGTGGCGGGACGGATTTCATTGGCGCACTGACAATCAGGGGCTTGAGGTCGGGGCCGGTTCCGGAGTAGGAACGCCCGCCTCGCGTTGTCCCGTTCGTCTAGAGGCCCAGGACAGTGCCCTCTCACGGCACCAACAGGGGTTCGAATCCCCTACGGGACGCCAATACGCTGGTGGATTTCGTCCGCGCTCGTAGATGTCCAGGTTCACCTCCAGTAGGTCCGTCGCGTGCTGCTTATGGCGTCGTCCCTCTTCAGCGCCGATCCCTGCCGGCCCACCGCGGAGGTCGCGGCTGCAACCACCTATCCTATCATCCGCTTGACTATATCGTACGATAGACATAAATAGCCCGCCAACCACCACCCGCGGGCCATATGCTCCCCCCCGTCAACCGCTACCGCCCCGCCGCCAACCCGCGCGGCGAAGACACCAGGCGCCGCATCCTCGATACCGCCCTCGCGCTGTTCGCCGCGAATGGCTTCGATGGTGCCAGCACGCGCGACATCGCCGAACACGCCGGCGTCAACCTGCCTGCCATCCAATACTATTTCGGCAGCAAGGAGGGACTCTACCGCGCCGTCATCGCCCTGATCGGTGAGCATCTGGCGCAGACCGTCGCGCCGGTCATCGAACGCGCGCGGCGCTGCCTCGAGTCCGACGCACCACCTCGCGCCCAAGTGATCAACCATCTCTGCGAACTGGTCGATACCATCGTTGCCATGTTTCTCGACGACACCCTGCCGGACCGGGAGAATCGTTACATCTTCGTCTCCCGCGTCGAGATCGAAGACACCGAGGCGCTGGACCCCCTGCACGACGTCTGGCGGGAGCATATCCAGTTTCCGGCCGCGAAGCTCGTCGGACGTCTGATGGGCCGGCCGCCGGATGATGAAAAGGTCCTGCTGCGGACGCTGATGATCCTCGGCCAGGTCAAGATCTTTTGCAGCCGCGCGGTCATGCGCGGCCTTGGCTGGCAGGCGATCGACGAAGCGCGCGTGCGCACGGTGCAGGCCATGGTGAACGAGCACACGCGCGCGATTTGCCGGGCATTGAAAGGGTCGGCATGAGGCTGAATCAAGGATATCGCGCGGCGTGGGGGCTGGCGACACTTCTCGGGCTGAGCGCCTGCGCCGTCGGGCCGGATTTCCACCCGCCGCAGGCGCCCAAGAACGCCGGCTACACGCCCGAGGCCCCGGTCAGTCCGGTGTCGACCGCAAACACGATCGCCGGGGCGGCACAGCGTTTCGATCCCGGACGAGACTTGCCGGGCGAGTGGTGGACGCTGTTCCGGTCGCCGGCGCTGGACGCCCTGGTCAAGCGCGCCCTCGCCGCCAATCCCGACCTTGCCGCCGCCCAGGCGTCGCTCCGCCAGGCTCGGGAAAACCTCTATGCGGGGCAGGGGGCGTTCTTTCCAACCGCCAGCGCCTCCTTCCAGCCGTCGCGCCAGAAGATCTCGGGCGCCGCGTTCGGTCAGCCGAATGAGTCCGCCACGCTCAGCCTGGTGACGGCGCAATTGAGCGTTTCATACGCACCCGACGTCTGGGGCGGCACGCGCCGGCAGGTCGAATCCCTCGGCGCCCAGGTCGATTACCAACGCTTCGAGTTGGAGGCGACGTATCTGACGCTGACCTCCAACATCGTGGTGGCCGCGATCAACGAAGCGTCGCTGCGCGGGCAGATCGCCGCCACGCAGGACATCATCAAGGCGGACACCGATCAGTTGAACGTGGTGCGCCAGCAATTCGTGGTCGGCGGCGCGTCGCGGGCCGACGAGTTGCAGCAGGAGGCGACGCTGGCGCAGTCGCGCGCCACGCTGCCGCCGTTGCAGAAGCAACTGGCCCAGCAGCGCGACCAGCTTATCGCCCTGCTGGGCGGCTTCCCCAACGAATCGCTGGCGGCGCGGTTCGCCTTGACCGACCTGCATCTGCCCGAGGACCTGCCGGTCAGCCTGCCCTCGCAACTGGTCGCGCAGCGCCCCGATATCCGTGCCGCGGAGGCGCAGTTCCACACAGCCAGCGCCAACCTGGGCGTGGCGATCGCCAACCAGTTGCCGCAATTCGCCATCACCGGCTCCATCGGGTCCGAGGCGCTCGGTTTCTCCAACTTGTTCTCTGCCGGCACCGGCATCTGGACCATCGCCGGCAGCGTCACGCAGACGCTGTTCGACGCCGGTACGCTCCAGCACAAGAAGCGGGCCGCGGCGGCAGCGCTGGAGGCCGCGGCGGCGCAGTATCGCAGCACGGTGATCCGAGCGTTCCAGAACGTGGCGGATGCGCTGCGTGCGCTGCAATCGGATGCCGACCTGGTGCATGAGCAGGCCGATGCGGAACGTTCCGCATCCGATAGCTATGCCCTGGCGCGTACGCAGTTCAGGACCGGCGCGATCAGCTACCTGACGTTGCTGAACGCCGACCGGACATGGCAGCAGGCGCGCTTGAACCTGGTGCAGGCGCAGGCGCTGCGTTTCTCGGACACCGCCGCGCTGTTCCAGGCGCTGGGCGGCGGATGGTGGCACCGTGCCGACGTCGCCCCGGCGGCACATGGTCCCGACCGGCTGGTCGTGCCGGTGGTTTCAGCCTTTCAGCCCTAAAGGGGACGGAGACACACGACGATGATCCGGCGCATGATCATAATGCTGGTGGCCGTCGCCATCGTGCTGGGTGGCTACTTCGCTTTTCAGTCCTTCAAGGCGAAGATGATCCACCAGTTCCTGTCGACGCTGTCCAACCCGCCGCAGACCGTTTCCACGGTCGTCGCATCCGACCAGCAATGGCAGCCGCAGCTTCAGGCCGTCGGCAGCCTGCGGGCGGTGAACGGCGCGACGCTGTCGCTGGAAGTGGCCGGCGTGGTCGAGAAGATCGGTTTCGACTCCGGGCAGGACGTGCAGGCCGGCCAGACCCTGCTGCAGCTTCGCAGCGAGGACGATGTCGCCAAGCTGCAATCGCTGCAGGCGAGTGCCGCGCTGGCGCAGGTGAACTATGACCGCGACCTGCGGCAGTTCCGCGCCCAGGCCGTGAGCCAGGCCACGCTCGACACCGACAACTACAACCTGCGCAACGCCAAGGCGCAGGTGGACGAACAGCAGGCGGTGGTGGACAAGAAGACGCTCCGCGCGCCGTTCGCCGGGCACCTGGGTATCAGGCAGGTCGATCTTGGCCAGTACCTGAATGCCGGCACCGCTGTCGTGACGCTGCAGTCGCTCGACCCGCTCTATGTCGATTTCAGCCTGCCGCAGCAGGAGTTGAGCCATATCGCGATCGGCCAGACTGTCAGCGCGACGGTCGATACGTATCCCGGACAAAAATTCGCCGGCAAGATCGTCGCCATCAACCCGCTGGTCGACACCGACACGCGCAACGTCCAGGTACGCGCCAGCCTGGGCAATCCGGATCGCCGCCTGCTGCCCGGCATGTTCGTCACTGTCATGATCGACGCCGGCGCGCCGCATCAGCAGGTGACGTTGCCGCAGACGGCGGTGACCTACAATTCGTACGGCAGCACGGTCTTCCTTGTGAAACATGCGCCCAAGGACGACAAATCGCTGGTCGCGACGCAGACTTTCGTCACCACGGGCGCGACCCGCGGCGATCAGGTCGCGGTCCTGACCGGAATCAAGCCTGGCGATGTCGTGGTTTCGGCCGGGCAGATCAAGCTGCACAACGGCACGCCCGTGGTGGTCAACAACAAGATCCAGCCGACCGACAACCCCAATCCCACGCCCGTCGACAACTGAGCGGCAGGAGCCAGCCCATGCGCTTCACCGATATTTTCGTCCGTCGTCCGGTTCTGGCGACCGTGGTCAGCCTGATGATCCTGGTGCTGGGCCTGCGCGCGATGACGTCGTTGCAGGTGTTGCAATACCCGAAGACCGAGAACGCGATCATCACCGTGACCACCGTGCTGTACGGCGCGTCGCCGGACACTGTCGCCGGGTTCGTCACCACGCCGCTGGAAAACGCCATCGCGCAGGTCAACGGCATCGACTACATGTCGTCCAACAGCCAGTCGGGCACCAGTACGATCAGCGTCTATCTGCGGTTGAACTACGACGCGGACAAGGCGATGACCGAGATCAATACGAAGATCGCCTCGGTCATGAACCAGTTGCCGACGGGCACGCAGCAGCCCTCGATCTCGGTCCGCGTCGGGCAGACCATCGACGCGATGTATATCGGTTTCAACAGCAACGTCTTGGGCAGCAACCAGATCACTGACTACCTGGTACGCGTGGTGCAGCCGAAGATGCAGGCGGTGCCGGGCGTGCAGACGGCGGAGTTGCTGGGCGGCAAGAACTTCGCCCTGCGCGCCTGGCTGGATCCGGCGAAGCTCGCGGCCTACAACCTGACGGCGGCGGATGTCTGGACGGCGCTCTCCAACAACAACTTCATCTCCGGGGCCGGTACCACCAAGGGCCAGATGGTACAGGTCAACCTGACGGCCTCGACGGACCTTCATACGCTCGACGCGTTCCGCGACGTGATCCTGAAGCAGAACGGCACCGCGATCGTCCGGTTGAAGGATGTCGCCAACGTCACGCTGGGCGACGACGACTACGAATCCCAAGTGGGATTCGACGGTCAGCGGGCGGTCTATCTGGGCATCCAGGTGGCGCCCGGCGCCAACCTGCTGGACGTCGTCAAGGGCGTGCGCGACATCTTCCCGGGCATCCAGGCGCAGTTGCCGCAAGGGCTGAACGGCGCGATCGTCTATGACTCCACCGACTTCGTGACCAGCTCGATCAACGAGGTCGTGCGGACCCTTGTGGAAGCGATCCTGATCGTGACCCTGGTGGTCTTCGTCTTCCTGGGGTCCCCGCGCTCCGTGCTGATTCCGATCATCGCCATCCCGTTGTCGCTGATCGGCACGTTCATGATGATGCTGGCCTTCGGCTTCTCCATCAACCTGCTGACATTGCTGGCGCTCGTGCTCGCGATCGGCCTTGTCGTGGACGACGCGATCATCGTCGTGGAGAACGTCAACCGGCACCTGGAAGACGGCATGCGCCCGATACCGGCCGCGATCCAGGCAGCGCACGAGCTGGCGGGGCCGATCGTCGCCATGACCGTGGTGCTGGTCGCGGTCTATGTGCCGATCGGGTTCCAGGGCGGGTTGACCGGCGCGCTTTTCACCGAATTCGCGTTCACCCTTGTGGGGGCGGTGACCGTCTCGGCCATCATCGCGCTGACCCTGTCGCCGATGATGACATCGCGCCTGCTGCGACCGCACACCGCCGGATCGAAAGACTGGGAATCGCGTTTGGTCCAGTTCATCGACCGCAGCTTCGGTGCCATCCACCGGCGTTATGAGCGGTGGCTGAAAGGCAGCCTGAACTACCTGCCCGTGACCGCGACCTTCGCGGCGATCGTGCTGGTCAGCATCTACTTCTTCTACACCGGCGCCGCCTCGGAACTGGCGCCCGAGGAAGACCAGGGCGTGGTCCTGACCTCCGCTACCTCGGCGCCCGACGCGACCTTGCAGCAGCGGCTGATGTACGATCACCAGGTCTACAAGGATTTCGTCTCGTTCCCGGAAACCGCCCATGTATTCCAGCTCGACGTGCCGGGGCAGAATATCGGCGGCGCCGTGCTGAAGCCCTGGGACGAGCGCACACGTACCACCGCGGTGCTGCAGCCGCTGATCCAGCAGGCCGTCAGCGGTATTGCCGGCCAGCGCATCGTGGCGTTCCAGCCGCCGCCGCTGCCGGGATCGACAGGCCTGCCGATCCAATTCGTGATCGGAACGACGGGTCCCTTCGACCAGCTCAACACCGTCACCCAGGACATGCTTCAGAAAGCGCGGGCCAGCGGCCTGTTCATCTTCCTGGACACCGACCTGCGCATCGACAATCCACAGGTGACGATCACCATCGATCGCAGCAAGGCCGCGCTGATGGGCTTGTCCATGAGCGATGTCGGCAATGCACTCGCGTCGATGCTGAGCGGGGGCTATGTCAATTATTTCGGACTCGACGGCCGGTCGTACAAGGTGATGCCGCAAGTGCAGCAGCGCCACCGGCTGAACCCGTCGCAGATCATGAACTACTATATCCGCACCTCCAGCGGCGCGTCGGTCCCGTTGTCGACGATCGCGCATCTCACGACGCAGACCGAACCGGAATCGATCAACCACTTCCAGCAACTCAACTCGGCGACCATCCAGGGTGTCGTGGCGCCCGGCGTAACGATGGGCACGGCCATGACCTTCCTGGACAACCTGGCCGCGAAGACGCTGCCGGTCGGCTACAGCGTCGATTATGGCGGCGAGTTCCGGCAGTTGAAGCAGGAATCGGGCGGCTTCCTGGTGACGTTCGGCTTCGCGCTGATCATCATCTTCCTGGCGTTGTCCGCGCTGTTCGAAAGCTTCCGCGACCCGCTGATCATCCTGGTCTCGGTGCCGATGTCGATCGCCGGCGCGCTGCTGTTCGTGTCGGTCCTGCCAGGTGTCAGCCTGAATATCTATACGGAGGTCGGACTCGTCACGCTGATGGGGTTGATCAGCAAGCATGGCATCCTGATCGTCGAGTTCGCCAACGGCCTGCAGCGTGAAGGCCGCACGAAGCGCCAGGCGATCGAGGAGGCGGCCGGGATCCGGTTGCGGCCGATCCTGATGACCACGGCGGCGATGGTGCTGGGCGTCGTGCCGCTGCTGACCGCCACGGGTGCCGGTGCCAACTCGCGCTTTGCCATGGGGTTGGTGATCGCCTCGGGCCTGGCGATCGGCACGCTGTTCACGCTATTCGTGGTGCCGGCCGTCTACATGCTGCTGGCCGCGGACCACCACCATGACCTGGTGGAGGACGACGCGCTGGCGGAGCCGGCGGTCGTGACGGCGGACCGGTAATGTCATGAGCTACGCGGTCAAGGAGATCTTCTACACGCTGCAAGGCGAGGGCGCGCAGGCCGGCCGCCCCGCTGTCTTCTGCCGTTTCGCCGGCTGCAACCTCTGGTCCGGCCGCGAACAGGATCGTGCAGAAGCGATCTGCCGGTTCTGCGACACCGACTTTGTGGGCACTGAAGGAACCGGCGGCGGACGCTTCCCTGATGCAACCACGCTGGCGGATGCGGTCGCCGCCGCATGGCCGGCCGCAGGCCGCCGCGGCGGACGTCCCTTCGTCGTCTGCACCGGCGGCGAACCGCTGCTGCAACTCGATGCCCCCCTGGTCGCCGCGCTGCACGCCCGTGGCTTCGAAGTCGCTATCGAAACGAACGGCACCATCGCGCCGCCGCCCCCGGGGCTGGACTGGATCTGCGTCAGCCCCAAGGCCGGGGCTCCGCTGCGGCTGCGGGAAGGCGACGAGCTGAAACTGGTGGTCCCCCAGCCGGACCTGGCGCTGGAGGCGCTGGAGGAACTGAACTTCACGCGCTTCTCGGTCCAGCCGATGGACGGTCCGAACGCCGTGGCCAATATCAGGATGGCGGTCGAGCTTTGCCTGCGGCGGCCACGCTGGCAGCTCAGCCTGCAGACGCACAAGCTGCTGGGAATACGGTGAGGCGCGCGCGCTACGTCGACGCCCCCTGCGACAACCGCTCCGCCGCCTCTGCGCTGAAATGAAGGTCCGGCCTCGGCAAGCCATACTGCGCGCGCAACGTGTCCCCCCTGTACTCCGTGCGGAACAAGCCGCGCCGTTGCAGCAACGGCACGACCTCGGCGATGAACACGTCCAGCGTCGCCGGCAGCACCGGCGGCATCAGGTTGAACCCGTCGGCCGCACCGTCGCGGAACCAATCTTCCATCAGGTCGGCGATCCGTTCGGGAGAACCCGTCGTCACGTAATGCCCTCGTGCCCCGGCCATGTAGCTCAGCAACTGGCGCAGCGTCGGCTTTTCGCGGCGCACCAGGCCGACGATGACCTCGGTCCGGCTGCGCGCGGCCTCGACGGAGGCCGGATCGGGGAAATCTTCCGGCGATAGCGGCTTGTCCAGCGGCAGGTGCGAGAAGTCGTGCCCGCCGAACCGCCCCGACAGGCGCTTGCGGCCGACTTCGGGGTCGCTCAGGTCGTCCAGTTCGCGCGCCAGGCGCTGCGCCTCCGCCTCGGTCGAGCCGATGATCGGGCTCAGCCCCGGCAGGATCAGGACCTGTTCCGGCGACCGTCCCTCCTCGACGACCAGGCGCTTCAGGTCGGTGTAGAAGTCCCGTGCGGTCGCCTTCTCCATCTGTGCGGTGAACACCGCCTCGGCGTAGCGCGCGGCGAAGCGGCGGCCGGTCTCCGACGACCCTGCCTGTACGAAAACCGGCCGCCCCTGTGGGCTGCGCGGCATGTTGAGCGGGCCGGCGACCTGGTAGTGAGGGCCGTGGTGGTTGACCATCCGTAGCCCGTCGAACCGCGCGTATTGCCCGCTGGCGCGATCGTCCAGCACCGCATCGTCCGACCAGCTATCCCACAGCGCGGTGACCACGCGCATATACTCCTCCGCGCGCTCATACCGTTCGGCATGGCTCAGCGGTCCCGCGCCGCCGTAATTCCCCGACGCCGTCGCCAGCCATGTCGTGACGATGTTCCACCCGACCCGGCCGCCGGAGATATGGTCGATCGAAGCGAACTGCCGAGCGAGGTTGAACGGTTCGGTATAGGTGGTGGAGCAGGTCGCGATCAGCCCGATCCGACTGGTCGCCATCGCCAGCGCCGCCAGGGTGGTGACCGGTTCCAGCCAGGCGCGCGGGGCGTTGGCCACGTCCTCCCCCACGCCCAGGGAGTCGGCCAGGAAGATCGAGTCGAACAGGCCGGCCTCCGCCTTGCGGGCGACCTCGGTGAAATAGCGGATATCGGTCAGCGGCAGCGGCGATGAGGCAGGGTGGCGCCAGGCGGCCTCGTGATGTCCGCGGCCGTGTATGAACAGGTTCAGGTGCATGGTGCGGGTCATGATGGTTGGCCTGATCCCTTGTTGATGGGTCACCGTAGCAAGGATGCGGTCCTGTTGTCGCCCTCGGCGCCG
>NZ_DASZTJ010000272.1:0-21203 GCF_035548235.1 Rhodopila sp. | reverse complement strand
GGTAAAACTCCCGGCTCTGACCCGGGCATCCTTGGTTCGAAGCCAGGTCCCCCAGCCAAGCGGCCCCGTGGTCTTCCTGCCGACGCTCAGCCTGCCGCACGAAACGGACTGACGATGCGAAGCGAGCCTTCGAGCACCAGTCCATCCTGCATGTCTTCCGACCAAAGCGTGTCGCAGCCGGCGAGGAGCGCGGATGCGGCGATCATGGAATCGTAGGTCGACAACCCATACCGCTCCGCCAGCGCGAGGCCGGTGTCATGGGTTTCGAGGGTCAGCGGATGGACCGTCAGTACGCCTCGCAATAGATCCAGCAGCAGGTGGACATCATCCCAGGACATCTGCATCTTGCGCCGTGCCACGTCGGCGAGTTCATCGAGGACCTGGACGCTGGTGATCCCACCGGAGGCCACCACCGCCTCCGCCCGGTCTGCTTTGGCCGTGTCGCCCGAGGCGAGATAGACGAGGATATTGCTGTCGAGAAAGCTAGCGGGCATTGGCCTCGTCTCGGTCGAACTTGAAATCGGAAGGCAGCCGGCCGCGGAACGTTCGAAGACGCTTGAGCAATTCCTCGCGCCCAGGCTTGCGGGCAATGCCAAGTTGCCGGGCGTCGGCGACGTGAATTTCGATCTCGTCGCCCTCTTGTAGCTCAAGCGCCTCGACAACGGCGGCCGGAAGGCGAACGGCAAGGCTATTGCCCCATTTAGCGGCCAACATATGACCCTCCGTGGATATACGGATGGCGCTATGTATAGCGTGCAACCGGGCCGGCAAGGCGGCTACCGCCTTGCCAGCGGATTGGAGGTCGTCCGGATCGGAGGTCGTCGCCGCGGGTGTCGCCAAGCGGCTCGACCAACCTGTGCGCACCGACATGGCGGCCGTGTCAGCGATGCCGACGATGGGCTGGCCGGCAAGCCGCCGACCCTGATCGGTACAAACGGTACGGTTGACCGGGCGGCGCCCCCAGTGGACAAAATCCATCGATGACAACAGGGGATTCCATAATCCGTGCCTGACCAGCAGCAGTCGCCGGAAGGCGGATGGGATATCGAACGGGCGCAGAAGCACATCGATTTCGCATCCTCGGTCGTCACCCAGGCAATCAAGGTGGCAATCGCGCTCGGCGGCCTGTTGCTGGTCGTTTACGCAGCCAAGGAACGGTTCTTTTACGACGTCTCCTCCCTGGCGGCCGTTGGTGTCCTGTTGATCATACTGGTCTTTTTTATCGGCCTGATCGCCGTTGGCCTGACCTACGGCATGATCGCCACCCTCTGGATCGGCTGCCTATTCGTTGTCGGATTGAATCGAGTGAACTGGAGGGGCGCGCATCCCAAGATGCGAATGATCTCCACATTCAGGCAGTTTCCTTTGTGGCTCGCCTCGGGGGTCATGTTCTTGCTCTGGTGCGCATTGATCTACGTACTTGCGTCTGCCGGGCGCTATGGCCTCGTCTACGAATTAGGCTATTTCCTTTTGGCGGGGCTGATGAACACGCTATTTCTGGGCACCGAGCCGGTGGCCCCCGCCAGAGACGCCAGTCGGTTGGTCGCCGACGTGATGGCAGCCGCAGCGTTGACGTTCGCCCTACTTTTCCCGTTCCGGGCCGCCCCCAACAACCTGCTCGACCAGACCATGATGCTGTTGGGCCTTCGTTCCACGCCCGGCGAGCCGGTTTCCCTGACTGACAAGGCGCATGAGCGGGTTGCCGCGATCGCCGCCGCTGAAGGCATCTGCTTCAAGGCCACTCGCATCGCCCCGGACATCTGGCTGACCCGGTCGCTGACGCTCATCTGGCACGGGCCGGGGACGATGGCCATCGCGGCCCTCGGTGAGGGCACGGCCCAGTGGATGGTCATCCCGTTGCCAAGCAGCGACGTGGACGCATATGCGACCAGTGTCCGCGGCAGCGACGGCTGTGCCACCGCCGCCACACCGTCAAAGGTGACTCAAGGAACCTTGGGCGCCCCTTGACGGCGGCAGCCTCATGGCCCGTCACCGCAAAGGCGGCGACCGCATCCCCATTGACGTCCCACAGGCGCCGCAGTTTCAGGACCAGGGTGACAACGGGGCCCTAACCCGCAATGAGACAACCCGGGTGAGCGGCGTCAGACCAAGTCCGCGTCGACCGTTTCGGCTTCGGCGACCTTCAGCATGCGGTCCAGCCGGTCCTGCGCCCGCTGCCTGTCCTTGTAATGGCCGACCACCCACTGCAAATGATTGCCGCATAAAGCGTAAATCACCCACCGGCCCGGAATGTCCGACGAGCCGTGCTCAATCTTATATGTGACCATGGATGGACTATACCTATCCGGAATTTGTCGACAAGCAACCTCCGGCGGTAATGCGTCGCGGGACTTCTCCTATCCAGATGCTCAGGCAGCCGCCCCCACGGCCTTGCTCTCGATCAACCTCTCGATCTCCGCCTCGGCATACCCCGCTTCCTGCAACACCTCCCGCGTATGCTCTCCAAGCCGGGGGGCCAAGCGCCGGACGCCGGCGGGAGAGGCGGAAAACCGGGCAGGCGGGCGCGCCTGGCGGAGGGTGCCTTCGCTGGGGTGCTCCACGTCCTGGAACAACTCGACAGCCTTCAGATGCGGCTGCTCGCCGACCTGCGACAGCTTGGTGAACGCCGTGTGCGGCACGTCGATGCGCAGCAGCAATTCCTCCCATTCGGCGGTCGTGCGGGTCAGGGCGATGTCGCGCATGCGGTCGTAGACCTTATCGATGTTCTGCGCCCGTTTGACCGGATCGCGGACGCCGAACTCTTCGATGCACTCGGGATGGCCGACGGCCTCGAAGAACGCGCACCAGTTCGCACCGGAGTAGGGGAGCATCGTCAACCACCCATCCTTGGTCCGCACCGGCCGGCGCGCTTTCATCCGTTTGTAGCCCGCCGGTCCGACAGGCGGGACGAAGGCGATGCCGCCGAACATCTCGATGCTGTTGAACGCCGCCAGCGTCTCCAGCATCGGCACCTCGACCATCTGGCCCTGTCCGGTGCGGGCGCGGTGCAGCAGTGCCGCCGTGACCGCCGACGTCAACGCCATCCCGCAGATCTTGTCGCCGATCAGGCTTGGGACAAAGGCCGGCTCGTCATCGGTGCCCATGGCCGAGGCGAAGCCGGACGCCGCCTGGATGATCTCATCGAAGGCCGGCCGAGCGCGCCAGGGGCCATCCTGGCCGAACCCGGTGGCGACGGCGTAGACCAGGTCCGGTTTCAGCTCGCAGCACGCTTCGTAGCCGAAGCCGAGGCGAGCGAGGCCGGCAGGACGGACATTGCTGACCAGCGCGTCTGCGGTTGGGATCAGCCGCCTCAGCACGGCCTTGCCGTCCGGGTGCTTCAGGTCGAGCGCGATGCTGCGCTTGTTGCGGTTGACCGCCATGAACTGCCCGCTCATGCCGCGGTTGCGGAACACGCCGGAGGTCCGCCAGCTATCGCCCGTCAGGCTCTCGATCTTGATGACCTCGGCTCCCCAGTCGCCAAGGGTCTGGGTGCCGAACGGGCCAAAGAGGACGGAGGTCAGGTCGAGGATGCGATAGCCCGATAGCGGCCCTGTGGGTGTGGTCATTCCTGGTCGGTCCTGGTGCGTTGTCCGGCGAGGTTAGAACGGATCGCCGCAGCACGGGAATATCCGGCCGCCGTCGTCACGGGCCGACAACGACATCCGATGCCGGAATCCGTTCCCCGCGTGCGAAGGCCAGGATGTTCCGCATCAGGTGGTCGAGGGCAGGCCCCGTATTGTCGAATGTCGCGGCGCCGATATGCGGCGTCACCAGCACGTTGTCCATGTGCAGCAGCGGATGGTCCGGCGGCGGCGGTTCCTGGTCGAACACATCGACGGCGGCGGCCGCGATCATCCCGTTGCGCAGCGCGTGGACCAGGTCGGCTTCCTTCACCACGCCGCCGCGCGCGACGTTGATCAGCATCGCCGTCCGTTTCATCGTCGCCAGCGCCGCCGCGTCGATCATGCCGCGCGTTTCCTCGGTCAGCGGCGTGTGCAGCGTAACGATGTCGGATTTGCGCAGCAGTTCGGGCAGCAGGGCATAGGTGACGCCCTGTGCGTTTTCGTGCTGCAGCAGCATGCGGTTGCGTTTGTAATAAAGCAGCGTGCAGCCGAACCCCGACAGGCAGCGGGCGACCTGCTGGCCGATCGGACCGAAGCCGACGATGCCGACGATCTTGCCGCCCAGCATCGAACTGCTGCGCCAGATCTCGTTCTTTCGCCATTCGCCTTGCTGCGTGGTCACATGGGCTTCGATCAGCCTGCGCGACAGCGCCAGGATCGCGGCGACGGTGAATTCCGCCACCGGCCGCGCATTGCTGCCTGTCGTCCGCGCCACCGTGACCCCCCGCGCTCGGGCAGCCTCCAGGTCGATGTTGTCGACGCCCACGCCCCATTTGTGCACCAGCCGCACATGCGGCGCGGCGGCGAACAGCGCGGCATCGAAGCCCAGGTCCCAGGTGACGACATAGGCAGCGTCCGCAACGCAGGCATGAAGATGCGCAGGGTCTGCCGTCTCGGGCACGCGCAGCGAGAACCCGTCGGGCAGCCGGGACCGTACCGCCGCGATCAGGTCCGCATTCAGCGGCTGCAGGAACACGATCGTTTGCATGCTTAACCCCACCCTTGCATGGTTGCGAGTCCGTGACGACGACGCGGACCGCTCCTTGGTTCAGCCGGGACGTTGCCCGGTTGTCAACCGCCGGAGATGCGGTAGCTTTCCGGCCGCAGTCCCTGACAGCTTGGTGCGCACATGACGATGATCCTGGATTCCGGTGCCCGTGGCGTTTTCCCGATTTCGGTCACGCCGTTTCACGACGACGGCGCCATCGATACGGCCAGCATGGACCGCATGACCGACTTCTTCCTCCAACTCGGTGTGCCCGGTTTCACGCTGCTGGGGATCCTGGGGGAGGCGAGCAAGCTGTCGGCGGCGGAATCGCTCGATCTGCTGAAGCGCGTCGTCCGGCGCGTCGACGGACGCACGCGGATCATCGCGGGCGTTCAACCGGGCGGTTTCAATGACATGCAGGCCTTTGTTAAAGCTGTGATGGATACCGGCGCGTCCGGCATCATGATCGGGCCGGTGCCGGGATTGCGGACCGAAGAGCAGGTGCTGGGATATTTCGAGGCCTTCGCCGAACGCATCGGCCCCGCCGTGCCGATCGCGCTGCAGGATTACCCACAGGCATCCGGCGTCTTCATGTCGCCGGCCACGATGGGCCGGATCGTCGAGCGGGTGCCGAACGTCCAGGTGCTGAAGCATGAGGAAGGATCGGCGCTGCGCAAGATTTCCCAGCTACGGGCGCAGGAAAAGCCGGGCGGCCGGCGCCGGGTCAGCATCCTGGTCGGCAACAGTGCGCTGCACCTGCCGCAGGAACTGGCGCGCGGCGTGGACGGCGCCAACACCGGCGTCGCGTTTCCCGAGATGCTGATCGAGGTCTGCAATCGTTTCTTTGCCGGCAAGCCGGACGGCGGCGAAGATTTGTACGACATCTTCCTGCCGCTGATCCGGCACGAATGGCAGCCCGGCATTGGATTGGCCATCCGCAAGGAAGTCTTCCGCCGGCGCGGCCTGATCGCCTCCGCTCGGACTCGCGCGCCTGGCCCGGTTCTGGACTCAGCCGACCACGCCGAACTGTCGCACATGCTGGCGCGGCTGATGCGTCGGCTGAAGGAGGCGGGGGAGGAAGGGCTGATCTCGTCGCATGAAATCAAAGATTGAGACGAATCCCCGCATAAAGGGAGACAGTGCCGCTTTGTAATTTTTTGTCGGCGGCCTCCCTCTCGGCAACCTCAGTCGAGGCGGTCCTGTTTGATGTCATATGTTTGAAACAATAGAGCGGTCAGTTTCCGATCGGACAACGGGACCGGCCCCAACCCGATCACGGCTATGTTCCCTCATTCGACAGCAGGGCGATCAATTCCGCGCGGCGAAACGGCTTGGCGAGCGTCGTGATTCCCGGATGGTCGTGGAAGACCCCGACCTCCTGCCCAAGCCGCAGGTAGCTTTTGCCGAAGCCGGACATGATGATGATCCGGGCGCTGGTTCCCATCGCCAAGATCTTGTGGAGGATATCTATCCCGTCGACTTCCGGCATGACGAGATCGATGACCAGCACGTCAGGTCTGAAGCCTTCGAATTCATCGAAGGCCTTGGTCGGATCGTTCAAGGCTCTGACCTCGTAACCGAGCTGACCGCCAACCTTAGAAACGATTTTGGTTATGCTGTCCTGGTCGTCGACGACGAGGAGTTTTTTACTCATTTGCCCGTTCTTCCCGTTCGGAGCTTGGGGGGACATAGATGTTCCTGATACCTGCTGCAACCGATGCTATTTGCAATCAGGTTCGTTTGCAACATCTGCGGTTGGCAAATAATCTTTTCTGAGATACCCTGCTAATTTTATTACATATGATGCCTGTTTCTCCGCAAAGCCCGGTTGAGTGGCATGACGCCTGGATAACATGGATTTTTTAAACGCCGCTTACTCAGGATCAATAAGTCCCAGTCAGGGCCTATCCTCTTGCTGGCCGAGCAAGGCTGTATTTCATTGGGAATCGTCGCATTCTCTGAGACTGGACCGTGAGAATCGTATGGCACTCACAGGCTCACGATAGTTCCATCTGACCGGACGCCGGAACGGTACCGTCTGGCTCCAGCAGGCTCAGGCGCGAAAGGTCCGCGGTGGCGTTGCCGTCGTCGCTCACGGTGATGGCATCGGCATAGCGCATGCCCAGGCAGATCTGGCTGGGATGGTAGTCTTTGATGTCCTGCACCTCGGACGCCAGCGCGCGATCCCGCGCCTCGACCGTCACGAAAAGCCTGACGTCGGAGGAGGGCAGGGTCGTCGCGTCAAGCCCGAAGAACGGGCTGCCGGGCCCGATGCGGTGCATCACCGTCCAGGGCATCACGAATAGCGGCAGATGCGATTGCTCCAGCGGCAAGTCATGGATGCGCCGGAAGAAATAGCCTTCGTCCGTCGTCTCGCCGACCAGGGCGAACAGGCGGGCGTTCGCCCCCGTCATGGGCGTCAGCCGCTCGTTCACCAGCCGGATCATCAGGGTCGGATGACCGTTGTGGCGGGTGATGACGGCGTTGTCGGCGAACCGGAACCGTGGCTTGGGGCGGGAGAAGCGGACGAACAGCAGACCGGTGACGATCGCGGAGAACGAGGTACCGCCCAGGATCTCGACCGCCGAGACGACATGCGCATAGGTACTCTCGGGCGCCATGACGCCATAGCCGACGGTCGCCAGCGTCTCGATGCTGAAGAAGAACGCGTCCCCGAAGGCGCCGGGCCGTGCGTTGACGATGCCGTGCGGATCGAGGACGTAGAGGACCGCGAAGATCAGGTTGATCGAGAGCCAGCACCCCAGGAAGCCCAGGATGAAGGCGGGCCAGGACAGGCTGACGGCGAAATGATAGGGATCGCGCGGATCGAATCGCCGCGCGCCGATCTTCGCGAGGCTGAAGCTGCCGCTGAGCGATCCCACGGCCTGCGGCTTGAACGGGGAGCGCGAACCGTGCCGGCGTGACGGGCGGTGGCTTGACGTCATGTGCCTACATCCTGGCGAGGATGCCGCGCCGCGGCCCGACGACGTAGATCAACTGCACCACCATGATGAAGCCGATGCTGCAATAGGTGTTGATCACGCACAGCGCCGCGCCGATCGCGTACAGCACCTGCGCGACGACGATCCGACGCCGCATCGCGCCATCGATGACCGCGTCGACCTGCTCCCGGACCAGTTGCGCGGTCCGGGCATAACGCCAGGCGATATAGAGCAGCACGCCGAGTGCCAGGATGTTCAGCCAGTACGTCACCAAGGCGACGCGCAACCCGATCAGTTCCGCCATCAGCGACGTGGAAAACGGCATCAGCGTCACCGCGAACAGGAACCCCAGATGGATCCAGGTCAGGTAACGGTCGCCGCGCGCGAGGTGGTTGAGCTGGGTCTGCTGTCCGACCCAGAAGATGCCCAGGGTGATGAAGCTCATGAGATAGACCAGCAGCCGCGGCGCCAGGTCGCCGAGGGCATGCACGAGCGACGCCTCGGTCCTGATCGCCTCCGCCGCCGGGACCTTGAGGTCGAGCACCAACAGCGTCATGGCGACCGCGAACAGGCCGTCGCTCAGCGCCGCGAGACGCTCCACGCTTTGTCCGGCGATCGCATTGTAGTGCGTAGGCATTTTCCCCGGTCCCCTTTGTCCCGCCCCTTGAGCATTCCACGGCATCGGTGGATGATGCCCGCAATTCGCCCTCAGGAGGAACCACCTGATGCCTGAAAGCCCCGCCGATAAAGCCGCCTTCGCCGACAGCAAGACCCGCCTGCCGCTGAACGGCATCACCGTGCTCGACCTGACGCTCGCGCGTGCCGGGCCGACGGCGGTGCGGCATTTCGCCGACTGGGGGGCGGACGTGATCCGCATCGAGCCGCCGGCGAGCGAAGGCGAAGACGTCGCCGGCCGGCGCCATGGCTTCGACTTCCAGAACCTCCACCGCAACAAGCGGGCGATCACGCTGAACCTGAAGACCCCGGAAGGTCATGCCGCGTTCATGAAGCTGGCCGCCAAGGCCGACGTGATCCTGGAGAACATGCGGGCCAACGTGAAGCACCGGCTGAAGGTCTCCTATGACGACGTGAAGGCGGTCAATCCGGGCATCGTCTACGGCAGCATCTCGGGTTTCGGGCAGGACGGGCCATACGGCAAGCGAGCCGGCGTTGACCAGATCGCCCAGGGCATGGGCGGGCTGATGTCGATCACGGGCGAGCCGGGCAGGGGGCCGATGCGGGTCGGTATCCCGATCGACGACCTGACCGCCGGCAACCTGCTGGCGCTGGGCTGCATGATGGCGCTGTTCGACCGCCAGCGCACCGGCGTCGGCCGCTGGGTCACCACCAGCCTGCTGGAAGCGCAGATCTTCATGCTCGACTTCCAGGCCAGCCGCTGGCTGATGGAACAGGAGGTCGCGGGCCAGGCCGGCAACGACCACCCGACCGGCATCCCGACCGGCGTGTTCCCGACCAGCGACGGACATATCAACATCGCCGCCTCCTCCTCGCGCGTCTTCACCCGGTTCTGCCAGGCGATCGGACGTCCCGACTGGCTGGAGCGGGAGGATTGGAAGACCCAGGTCGGCCGCTCCAAGGACCGCAAGGCGATCAACGCCGCGATCGGCGAGATCACCAAGACCAAGCCGTCCAACCACTGGATCGAGCTGTTCGAGGAGAACGGCATCCCCTGCGGCCCGATCTACACGATCGACCAGGTCTTCGCCGACCCGCAGGTCAAGCACCTGGGCATGGCGACGAACATGAGCAGCCCCTATGTCGGCGAGGCGGAAGTGGTTGCATCCGCAATCAATATCTCCGGTTTCAAGAAAGGCGTGCGCCGCTACACGCCGGACGCCGGCGAGCACCAGGCCGAAATCCTGAAAAGCGTCGGCTACACCGATGCCGATATCGAAGACATGCGCAAGAAAGGGGCCATCTGACATGTTGCCGGACAACGCGGTTACCAAGGAGTACGCCGGCGGCAAGATGCTGGCGGCGAAGGACGACGGCGTCGGGCTGATCACCTTCAACCAGCCCGAGAAGCGCAACGCCATGTCGATGGAGATGTGGACCGGCCTGGGCGAGATCCTGGACGAGTTCGCCGAGGATTCCTCGGTCAGCGTCGTCATCGTCACCGGCGCCGGCCACAAGGCGTTCGTTTCGGGGGCGGATATCAGCCAGTTCGAGAAGAACCGCAACTCGGCCGACGCGCAGAAAGAATATGACCGCGCGACCGGGATCGGACGGGCGAAGTTCCTGGCGTTCAAGAAGCCCACGATCGCCCGTATCCGCGGCTTCTGCATGGGCGGCGGGCTGGCGATCGCGATGGGCGCCGACCTCCGCATCGCTTCGTCCGACAGCCAGTTCGGCATTCCCGCCGCTCGGCTGTCCATCGCTTACGCCCCGGATGCGGTGAAGCGGCTGATCGACCTGGTCGGGCCGGCGCATGCACGGATGATCCTGTACACGGCCAAGCGCATCGACGCGCAGGAAGCCGAACGGATCGGGCTGATCAACAAGATGACGAACGAAGAGGCGCTGAACGACGTGGTGCTGGATATCGCCCGCACCATCGCCGACAACGCGCCGCTGTCCGTTTATGCGTCGAAGCTGACGATCAACGAGATGCTGAAGGACGAAAGCCAGCGCGACATGACGGCGATCCAGCAGCAGATGGAGATCTGCTTCAACAGCGCAGACTACAAGGAAGGCCGCACCGCGTTCATGGAGAAGCGGCAGCCCAAGTTCACGGGCCGCTGAGCCGTAAGCCGCTAATCCCGATCCTGCCCAACGTGACCATCCGGCGCTTCGCTGAGAGCGCCGGATGGTCCGCTGCCGCTGGGCGGCCGTCGATCGGCCGCGCCTTCAGGTCGCGGCCGTCCTTGGAGCGGCCGGTTCCTCGGCGGTTCCCATGATCGCGGGAGCGCGCATGTCCATGTCCCGGGTTTCAGGGCCCATCAACGCCCCCATGACCATCAGCACCCCGGCGATCACCAGCAGCACGAGCGGGGAGTACACGTAAGGCATGACGTGCGACAGCCCCAGAAGATAGAACCCGGCGAAGGCCGGAACGACGACGGCGGCACTGTAGCCGATACCGTAGCCGCTGGCCCTGACATGCGTGGGGAAGCGCTCCGAGATGTAGGTGGTGACGATCCCCCAAGGCGACACCGTCAGGATGTAGAACGCGATCGTTACGGCAGCCGTCTCCGTCAGCGGGGCCCCTGCCAACGCCCTGTTCACCAGCAGGTAATAGAGACCGGTCCCCCCCACCAGCACGCCCAGTCCGCACGCAACGATGGCCGGACGCCGCCCGATGGCCTGGCTGAGCAGGCCGCACCCGACAAAGCCGAAAAACAGCACGATGCTGCCGGCGAGGAAGATGTCGGAGGTCAGCTTGGCGGGAACGTGCAACTGCTGGATCAGGATTCCGGGCAGGATGCTGTTGACCTGCGAGGCAAACCAGAATCCCACCATCATCACGAAGATCTGGATCAGGTTGCGCAGGTGGTCGCCGGAAAACACCTCTTTCAGCGGCGCGGTGCTTTTCTCGCTTTCCATCCAGACTTCAGATTCCGGCACCGAGCGGTAGAACATCAGGAAGGCGAACGCCAGGACGCCGCCAAACACGAATGCAAGACGCCAGCCCCAGGCGAGGTATTGCGCTTGCGTCATGACACCGAGCAGGAAGCTGGTCACGGCGGAAACCAGGGCGAAGCCGATGGGGAAGGCGCCTTGCAGCACGCCTCCGACAAAGCCTCGACGGTCCTTGGGCACCATTTCCAGCGCCAGCATGTTGTTGGACGTATATTCACCGCCCATGAACACGCCGTCGATGAAACGCAGGGCGATGAGCAGCACCAGCGCCCAGACCCCAAGGGTCGCGTATCCCGGGAGCAGCGCGATCAGCACCGTGAAGATGCCGAACCCGGCAATGCTGATCATCGTCGTTCGCCGTCGGCCAAGCTTGTCGGCCCAGTGTCCGAAAATCACCGCCCCGCACGGACGGCCGAACAAGGTGGCGGCGAACGTGAAGAAATAGATCGTCGTGCTGGCCGCGGGACTGAGGCCCGGCGGCTCGAAGTAGCGAATGACAGGCGCCAGCGCGAGAACCGGAAGGTAAATGTCGAAAAAATCGACTGCGAAACCGATACACCCTGCCAGCACCGTTCGCTTGACGGCTGGCGGCAGAGGTTCGTTGCGATGAAGCCCTATATCCATCGGCGTCTCCCTGAATTTGTTTTGTCTCGTTGGATAGGTGCAGCATCTTCTCAGATAGGTACGGCGAACGCCGAAACCAGGCGGTTCCAGATTGCTGTTGCGTCATGCGCGCGGTCGGCGGTCGACCGAATTGCCGTCGAAGTGCGGTCTCATAACGCGCGCTCCCGGCGCCGCCATGGCCCGTGCGGGTGAGGGCAGGCGGCACGAGGGGGTGACCGCCGTCATCGTGGAGCGCGGCACCCCCTCGGGCGATCGTACCTAGCGCATGAAACCGCTCAGTTGATCCTGCGTCCAAGCGATGACCTGCGGGATCGTCTGGCCTTCCTTCAAACGGGCCAGCATCTGGTTGTGGATCGCATTGGCATAGATCTGCACGGCCACGTCGGGCGGCGCCTCGGAGGCGGTCAGGCTTGCCTGTTGGTTGTGCCAGGGGCGGATCGGGTAGTTATAGACCGTTCCCTTCGGCGGCTCGACTTCCTCCCAGATCTTGAAGTCGGCCATTTTCGCATAGGGCGGAAGATCGTAGCCATCGACCGCGTTGCAGCGAGCCTCCACCTGCGGACGCTGCATCAGGTATTCGACCAATTCCTTCCCCGCGGACTTGTTCTGGCTGAAGTTGTAGACGCCCCAGAAGAAACTCGCCGTCGGCACGAAGCGGCCCGCAGGCCCGGACGGGGCCGGGAAGGTCCAGCAATCCGCCGCAACCTGTGGCGCGTCGCGCTTGGCCACGGCCCAGGCGGAGGGCGGGTTGAAGATCAGCGCCGATTTGCCCGCGATCAGCGCGCGGTTGTTGGACGCATCATCGAAGCTGACAGCCTCGTCGGGGTAGAATTTGACCAGGCGCTGCGCGAACTCCAGCACCTGTTTCATCTGATCGGAGTGGAGCTGAATCGCGCCTTCGCTGTCGACCAGCGACGCGTTGAAGGACCGAAACAACGCGCCATGCGTGTCGGTCGCGTCGGTGTTCGTGCTTCCGCCCATGCCCAAGCCGAACGTCATGCCATCCTTGGATGCCAGTTCGGCGTAGTGCAGCAGCGCCTCCCACGTCCAGCCTTCCGCCAGTTTGGACGTGGCCTCCCGCGCTGGATACATGGCCTGCACGTCCAGGCCGTGCTTACGGAACCAACTGATCCGAGCGCAAGGCGGCTTGGTCTGCGTGCCGCTGCTGGTCGGTACCGCGACCCAGCCCGATTTCTTCTTTTTTGCCAGATAGGTGCAGGCCTTGTTGACCTCGCCGTTGGCGGCGATCAGCCGGGCCATGACATCGTCGATCGGCTCCAGCGCGTCTGCGTAGTTGTGGACGTCCCAATTGTAGAACGTCATGACGTCATGGCCGGTTTTCGCCTGGGCTTCGGCCGCGCCCGTCAAACTGAGCTTGTTGCCGTTGCCGGTGATGAAGTCGACCTCGACGCTGACCTTGTTCTTATCGGCCCATGCGTCGACCTGTTTCTGCATGATGTTATTGCCGCCCGGGACCCAGTGGTCCCAGAAGCCGATCTTGACATGGCCGGCAGCGCCCGCCGTGCGGATATGGACCAGCGGCAGGGTAGTGGCGGCGGCGGCCAGCTTGATGGCGCCGCGCCGGGTGACCTTGAAGGCTTTGCGCATAGTGGATAGTCTCCCTGTATCTGTTTTGTTCTTTTGATGGTCGTTTTGATAGGCGTGGGGTAGCGGTGGCTTTCTGGAAGTGCCCTGCTTCACCGGCCGGAATCACTCACGGGCCCCGCGGACAAATCCGGGGGCCTGCCTGGGACAGGACAACGTCCTGTCAAGTGGTCGAGGCGACCATCCTCCGCCCGATGGAAAGGAACCGGACGGACACCGCCCCGATCAGGGACGCCAGCGGCTCGACCCTGGGGCCTGGCCGCCCGACTATCCTGAAGCAACGCCTCCGCAACGACAAGGACGCGCCGTGACCCCACGTGTTTGTGACCGCGCCCGCGGCGCCGGTCGCCGGATGGGGTGCCGCCGGATGGGGTGCTGCCGGACGCTGCGCTTGGGATCGCGCGCGGCCGCCCGATCGGCGCAGCCGCCGGCGCGCGACATTGCCCCCCGTTGCTCAAACTCCTAACACTGCACCTTCTTGGTCACCGCCGCAGGAAACGCCCAACATGTTCGAACTCCCCGAAGAACACCGCATGCTGCAGGATCTCGTCGCCAAGTTCGTCGAACGCGACGTCATGCCCCTGGAGAAGGCGACGCTGGAGCGGGAGATGTCCGGCAAACCCTCGGGCCTGCCGCCCGAGGACGAGGCCGCGCTGATGGCCAAATGCAGGGAACTCGGCCTCTGGGGCCTCGACGTGCCGGAGGAATACGGCGGCGCGAACCTGCCCTATGCCGCGCTGGTCGGCGTCTATGAGGAGCAGGGACGCACCTGCGTTCCGTTCACCTTCCCGCCCGACAGCCCGAACCTGCACATGCTGATCTCGGTGGCGAACGACGAGCAGAAGGCGAAATACCTCGACCCCTATGCGCGGGGAGAAGCGCATTCGGCGATCGCGATCTCGGAACCCGGGGCGGGCGGCGATCCGGCGGGGATGACCACGCGCGCGGTGCGCGACGGCGAAGACTGGGTGATCAACGGCCGCAAGATCTGGGTCAGCCGCGTACCCAAGGCCGATTTCGTCATCGTCATGGCCCGCACGGGCGAGGGCCGGCGGCACGAGGGCGTCACCGCCTTCATCGTGGAGCGCGGCACCAAGGGCTTCATCATCGAGCGCGAGATCCCGATGATCGGCGGCCAGCGCACCTATGAGCTGATTTTCGAGGACTGCCGCATCCCCGCCAAGCAACTCCTGGGCCAGGAAGGCAAGGGCTTCGCGCCGATGCAGCTCCGCCTGACCGTCCGCCGCCTGCAGATGGGTTCCTGGTGCATCGGCATCAGCCGCCGCGCGCTGGAGATGATGGTCGAGCACGTGAAGCAGCGCGTCACCTTCGGCCAGCGCCTGGCGGACCGGCAGGCGATCCAGTGGTGGATCGCCGACGCCGCGACCCGGATCCATGCCTGCCGCCTGATGGTCTATGACGCCGCCACCAAGGCCGATGCCGGCAAGGACGTCCGCAACGAAGCGTCGATGATCAAGGTTTTCGCCACCGAAATGGCCACCGACGTCCTCGACCATGCGATGCAGGCCTTCGGCGCCATGGGCATGGCCAAGGAGTTGCCGCTGCAACTGATGGCGCAGAAGGTCCGCACCATGCGCGTCTACGAAGGACCGTCCGAGGTCCACCGCATGGCGATCGCGCGTCGCATCATCGGGAAGTGACGCCCCCGCGATGAGCAGCGCCCGCGTCAAGGCCGGCATGTGGGTCAGCATGGCCCTGCGGATGGGCAACGCGGCCGGCCGCTACGGCGCCGTCATCCGCAAGGGCGACCCGGATGCCGGCGGCGTGCTGGTCGTGCTGCGGCATGGCAGCCAGGTCTCGGTCCTGTCGCAGATGCGCTCCGCCGACGGTGAGCTGGCCTGGATGCGCGCGACCGGCGCCGATCCGGTCGATGACGCGACCGCCGACGCCTATATCGCTCGGCAGGTCAAGTTCGACCCCGACCTCTGGGTGCTTGAGTTCGAGGCGCCCGACTTCCTGCCGCCGTTCGAAGGAAAGATCGTATAACGTTCGGCGGGGTCGATCCGGGCCCTTATCGCGCGCCTCGCCCCCAATCCTCTCGTCGTCCGTGGCTCGGTCGATCCAGGCCATGGGGAGGCGCCGCGACACGGCCGTTGCACGCGGCCGCGAACCGATCCATGCTGCGATGCAACACATGAGGAAGCGTCCTTTCGGCCACAGATCGAAAGGAAAGCTGCATGCCTGCGCGGGATTTCTGGGCGGACGAAGCCAAGGCGATGGAACTGACGCTCGTCGGCACACGGCTGATCGTTCAAGAAGTCGCTGACATCTTTCGCGATCTATGGGGCCGCGCGATCCAGACCGTCAGACATTCCCGCCTGAAGACCTATTGACCGGCGTTCGGTTCGAGCCGCGCTATGTCAGGGTCAGCGTGACCGAGGGCATGGGCGGAAAGGACACGGTGACCTCCGCCGGACCGTCAAGCCAGACCGGCGGCGTGACGCTGCCCAGCATGATCACCTGGCCCTCCTTCAGCCCGCCGAAGGCCGCCGCCAGCGGCGACCCCGCAAGCCAGGCCAGGCCGTTCAGCGGATGGCCCAGAAGATCGGTGGTGACGCCTTCGTCGGTCTTGCCGCCCTTGATGGCGATGCTGCCGCGCAGGGCGCCGATATCGAGGTCGCGCCAATCGACCTCTCCCTCGTCCCCGATCACCGCCGCCGCATGATACATCTGGTCGGCCAGCAGGATCGGCATGCCGACCGCTCCGTCATACCGGTTTTCGACGATTTCGATTCCGGCACAGAATTCGCCGACCGCGGCCAGGGCCTGGTCCAGCGAGCACGGACCCGGCGGCAGGTCGTGCGCAAGACGGACCGCGACCTCGCATTCCACGCCCGGATGCAGGAAATAAGTGAACGGCAGTTCGGCGTGGCCGCGATAGATGTCGGCCGACCGCATGAACCCGGCGATCGGCGCTTGGATGCCAAGATACGCCTGCATCCGCCGCCCCGTGGCGCCCAGCTTGAACCCGCCCGGCGGGATCGCGTGCAGCAGCGCCGCGACCGTGTGCTGCACCATCACCCCTTCCGCTTCGGTCCGTGGCGCGATGGCCGGCGGCAGGCCACCGACGACCAGCCGCTCATGCCAATGCCGCTGCAGTTCGAACGCCGCCGGGAAGGGATCGAACGTCATCGCCGCGCGAGTTCGTAAAGGGCGACGGAGGCGGCGGCCGAGACGTTGAGGCTTTCGACCGCGCCTTTGATGGTCAGGCCGGCGACCTCGTCGCAGGTCTCCCGCGTCAGGCGGCGCAGGCCTTCGCCCTCGGCGCCCAGCACCAGCGCCACGCGACGATCGGCGAACTCGGGCCCGGACAGCGGCCTGCCGCCGGCATCCAGGCCGATGCACCACACATTGGCGGCTTTCAGCGCGATGATGGTGCGGGCGATATTGACCGCCCGCAGCAGCGGCAGCGTCTCCAGCGCGCCGGAGGCGGCCTTGGCCAGCGCTCCGGTTTCCTCGGGTGCATTGCGGTCCTGGGTGATCACGGCGGCGGCACCGAACGCGGCGGCGGAGCGCATGATGGCGCCGACATTGCGCGGGTCGGTGACCTGGTCCAGCACGACGATCGGACCGCGCCGGTCCAGCACCGCCTGCAGACTGGGCTGCGCCAGAGGGTCGGCCAGCAGCGCCGCGCCTTGATGGACGATGTCGCGGCCCAGCAGGTGGTCCAGCCGTCCGCGGTCCACCCGCTCCGGCGTCATGGCCCAAGGTTGCGGGACCTGCTTGCCGATCGCCTCCTCGGCCTCCTCGGTCAGCAGCAGGCGGCGCAGGCGACGAGCGGGGTTGGCGAGCGCGGCGGCGACGGCGTGGTGGCCGTAGAGCCAGACGGTGCCTTTCGGCGCGTCCGGCCCATGCCGTGCCCCCTCCTGCCGGTGACCGTCATGATGCGGCCGCCCTTGCCGCTGTCCGTCGCGCGGTTGGAAGTTCCCGCCTTGCGGCCTGGGTTTCTGGTCGCGATTCTCCGTCCCGCCGCCCAGCGACAACCGATTGCCGCTTGGTCCCCCGCCGCCGCCTTGCGGTCGGTCCCGTCCGGGATTGCGAGTCCCCGGAGCGGCAAAGGGGCGGTTCCCGCCATCGCGAAATGGGGGACGATCGGATGGTCCGCGACCGGGACGATTATTGTGCGGCGGTTTCATCACCTGGTTCTATAGACCGCGTCCGTTCGCCTGCACAGCCGCGAAACGGCCTGGCAGCGGCTACGAGGATAGCTGTGCGCAGCCACCATCCTCCGCCGGAAACCGGCGATCGACGGAACGACGGACCCAGCGCAGGGCGGGGCGCTCCAGCCACGCGTTCAAGGCGGCGGCCGCGATGATCGGCAGCGCGATCGAACCGGGCACCCAAAGCAGCGTGAAAGTACCGCCATCGCCCTGCGCCGCCGCGGCGAACAGCGCACCGATCACTTTGTGGATCGGCTCGTTCACCAGGTAGATGCAGTAGGACAGGGCGCCCAGCCACAGGCACGCGGGACTCGCCAGCAGCCGGTGTCCGATCCGCATGCTGCGCGTGAACGGCGCGACCTGAACCAGCAGGAACCCGGTCCACACCAGCGGCGGCAGCATCTTCTCCACCACGCCGAGGCTGGCCGTGACGGCAAGCGCGGCCAGCAGGACGAGGGCATAGGCAACCCCGGCCTTCGCTTGCCGGCGTACCAGCCCGACGCTGGCGACGCCCAGCGCGAAGTAATGCGCCTGGTTGGGCAGGAACGCGCGGCTGAACTGCCACTCGGCGATCCCGCACAGGCGCCATGCCGTTCCGCCCGCGGCCAGCGCCAGCAGCGCCGCCAGGAGCCATCGCCGGGGGACAAGCACCGCCAGCAGGTAGAATTGCCACTCGGCCGAAAGGCTCCAGGCCGAACCGAGGAAGCTGACCCAGACATCGGGCAGGATCGCCTCGGGGAACAGGCCGTGCGTCATGGTCAGGTGCGCGGCGATCTCCGCCAGCCAGGTGGAGGGCCAGCCGCTGACGCAGATGCTGTGCGCCGGGCTGGTCCAATTGAGCCACGGCATCGCCTGGAACCCGCAGGACAACGGCTCCACCGCGATCGCGAACGCCAGCACCGGCAGGTAGACCGGGAAGATCCGCCCGGCGCGCGCGAGCAGGAACGGCGCCGCGCGCCCGCCCACACGATCGAGCGACTGGACGATCACAAGCCCGCTCAGCGCGAAGAACAGATGCACCGCCGCCGCGCCATGCGACACCGCCTGCTGCAGCCAGCCGGGCAGAATCGCGAACGGCGCCATGTGCCCCAGCAACACATACACCGCCAGCACGCCGCGCAATCCGTCGAGGCATTCCAGTCGCTTCATGGCGCCGAGGATGCCCGCGAATGGTTAATAAGATGCGAAGCCTTGCAAACGGGTAAGCGGCGAGCTAAGTGAACGGCTACTTAACTCTCCGACGCTGAACCGGGGTGGCCTCAAGGGGCCGCCTTTTTTAATGGAAAACGGGCTTGGACGGAAACGAACCGACCCATACCACGCTGGAAGCGAAACTGGCCGCCGTCGTCGCCCCGCGGCTCGAACTGATGGGGTTCGAACTGGTGCGGGTGGCGATCCTGGGACGCGACCGGCTGACCGTGCAGATCATGGCCGACCGCGCCGACGGATCAGCCATCACCGTGGAAGATTGCGAGCAGATCAGCCACGACGTCAGCGCCGCCATCGACGTCGACGACCCGATCCCGGGCGCCTGGACGCTGGAAGTCAGCTCGGCGGGCATCGACCGTCCCTTGACCCGCGTCAAGGACTGGAACCGTTTCGCCGGCCATCTGGCGCGCGTGGAAACCCATGTGCCCCTGAACGGCCGCAAGCGGTTCGCCGGCATCGTCATGGGTGCCGACTCCGACGTCGCGCGCCTGCGGTTGGATGACGGCCAGGAAGTGGCGTTCCGCCACCCCGATATCCGCCGCGCGAAACTAGTTTTGACCGATGCGTTGATCGAAGCCACCGCTTCGCCACCGCGCCCCAACTGAACCGCCCCCAAACGGGAACGACCCCACGGAACAGGACGACAGAGGCTGCAATGGATACCGCGATCGCCCGCCCCGAACTGCTGCTGGTAGCCGAATCCGTCGCGCGCGAAAAAAATATCGAGCGCGAGGAAGTGCTGGAGGCCATGGAACAGGCCATCCAGAAAGCCGGCCGCGCCAAATACGGCCACGAGAAGGACATCCGCGCGACCATCGACCGCAAGACCGGCGATGTGCGCCTGTCGCGCTGGACCGAGATCGTCGAGACGGTGGAGAACGAGGAGACCCAGCTCTCCGCGACCGTCGCCGCCAAGCTGTTTCCGGACAAGCAGATCGGCGACTTCATCGTCGACCCGCTGCCGCCGATCGATTTCGGCCGCATCCCGGCACAGACCGCCAAGCAGGTGATCGTGCAGCGCGTCCGCGAATACGAACGCAAGAAACAATACGAGGAATTCAAGGACCGCGTCGGCGAGATCATCAACGGCGTCGTCAAGCGCACCGAGTACGGCAACCTGATGGTCGAGCTCGGGCGCGCGGAAGCGTTGCTGCGGCGTGACGAATTGATTCCGCGCGAAAGCTTCCGCAACGGCGACCGCGTGCGCGCCTATATCTACGACGTGCGCGAAGAGCCGCGCGGCCCGCAGATCTTCCTGTCGCGCACGCATCCCGGCTTCCTCGCCAAGCTGTTCGCGCAGGAGGTGCCGGAGATCTACGACGGCATCATCGAGATCAAGGCGGTCGCCCGCGATCCCGGCTCACGCGCCAAGATGGCGGTGATCAGCCGCGATTCCTCGATCGATCCGGTCGGCGCCTGCGTCGGCATGCGCGGCTCGCGCGTGCAGGCCGTCGTGCAGGAGCTGCAGGGCGAGAAGATCGACATCATCCCCTGGTCCAGCCAGGCCGCGACCTTCGTCGTCAACGCGCTGGCCCCGGCGGAAGTGACCAAGGTCGTGCTGGATGAGGAAGCCGGCCGCGTGGAAGTGGTCGTGCCGGATGAGCAGTTGTCGCTCGCCATCGGCCGGCGCGGACAGAACGTGCGGCTGGCCTCGCAACTGACGCGGTGGGACATCGACATCCTGACGGAAGCGGAAGAGTCCGAGCGCCGCCAGGAAGAGTTCCGCCGGCGCTCCGCGCTGTTCGTGGAAGCGCTGGACGTCGACGACATGATCGCGGGGCTGCTGGTGACCGAGGGTTTCACGACCGTCGAGGAACTGGCTTATACGCCGCTGGATGAAGTCGCCGCCATCGAAGGCTTCGACGAGAACGTCGCCGAGGAGCTGATCCGCCGCGCCGAGGGCTACCTGGCGCAGAAGGCGAACGAGTTGAACGACGAACGTATCGCGCTGGGCGTCACCGACGACCTCGCCGCCTTCGACGTCCTCTCGCCGCAGATGCTGGTGACGCTTGGGAAGAAGGGCGTGAAGACGCTGGACGACCTGGCGGACCTCGCCTCCGACGAGCTGGTGGAGATCCTCGGCGCCGACGCCATGGACGAAGAGACCGCCAACGCCGTCATCATGGCGGCGCGCGCGCATTGGTTCGACGATGGCCAAGCGGACGATGGCCAAGCGGACGGTGTCCACGCGGACGATGGCCACGCGCCGGAAGCGGATGCCGCCAATGATGCCACCAGTGATGAAGCCGGGCACGAGGCGGGGGAGGCTGGCCACGCCTGAACTCGACGCCATCGCGGAGACCGAGGACGAAGACGCCGAGCTGGAGGAGCCCGAGAGCGGCCCGCTGCGGCGCTGCATCGTCACCCGCGCGCTGCTGCCGAAAGAGCGGATGATTCGTTTCGTCCTCGGCCCCGATCGCCAGGTCGTGCC
>NZ_DASZTJ010000271.1:0-13558 GCF_035548235.1 Rhodopila sp. | reverse complement strand
CTTTTGTATGGCGGGGTTCGGTGTTTCCCGTCTTGGATCGGGTTTTTGCGTTGTCCGTGTGGTGGGTTTCGCACGGAGACGGCCGCGGGCGGCCTTGTCGGAGTGCACGGTGTTCACGGAGGGGGGAGGTGCTGGCGCTGGCGACACTGCCGATGGGTTGGGGTGTTGGAATGAGAGGGGGCTGTTGATCCAAAGAGGTCGCCCAACAACCACAGTGTGTGCGCGGCAAGCGGACATGGCGGCCGGTCGCTTGCAACTCAGAGATGGATGGGAAGCTAACATGCGGTGACAGCGCTCAATACAGATCCCCATGACCTGACGCTTACGTCGCTATTTCGTATATGCTGACCAGAACCCGAATTTTTGCATAATCAGGTAACGTGCAAGAGATTGCACATTGTGAGCGTCATACGCTGTCAAGCTTTGGGTGGCATTTGTAAATCGATGCGTCGTCGTTGAACTTCTCAGCCAACTAGCCAGTGCGAGAGCTTCGATAGGTTCGATATACACGTCGCGAACAACACCACCGGACCAGCTAGGCCGGCCGCCCGACGGCGGGGGCCGCCGTTTCTCTATGAGAGTTTTCGTCCCTCGCAGGGTCCATATGCATTTCTCTAGTAAATCGATTCCAGATTTGCGGAGCCTTGCTTCGAGATCTCCTCTTACCTTCGGGTTCCATGTGCCGTCCGGCATCTTAGATGGATTACCTTGGCTTGCACGAATCTCAAGTCCAAGCTCCTCGATTGCTGAATAGGCAAGCGTGACTGCGTCGGCAAAATATACATGATAAATCGGATCACTTTGGACGCCAAAAGACTTGGAGGGGTATCCAGGATGAAGGTCCATTATACTGGGAGATGACGAACGGTAGCTTAGAGCGAGCTTATGCAACGCATACATGGCGTGATGATCTCTACTCACGCGACTGGCAAGTTCACAGGCATCCAATAGACTACCTCTGCTTATGAATGAGCTCGTCCGGAGCGGAGTCCCAGCTTGCCGCACGTCTATACTAAGGGGCTCGGGACAAGCCTCAATGGATCCATCAAGCGCAGCCGCTGCGGAAATCAATAAATTTAGAGCCTGTGTGGCTCCGGAACGAGTGCGAGATCGAATTAGGATTTCTTCGTCGAAGAAGGTAACTTTGTTCTCCAATGTTGAGACTAAAGTCGGTGTATGGCCCCGCTCTTTCAAAAGCTCAGACGAGCGCCGATGAATGTGCTCTCGCGTTCCGACACACACTCCAGATTTCTTCTCAAACGACCATGAAGCGCCAACAGACTTGAAAGCGTGCCCAGGTGGGTCGGTCGCGAAAATGGTGGTATGAAAAAGAGGCATCAATCCTCCGGATATAACCCTAGATCTTAAGCGGCCGATCCGGGACGAACTCACGATTCGGCTCTGAATTTAATCGACGTTTGCATACTCACCGAATCTGCCCACTACTATTGCTATTGGTCCACTTTGGTGGACTCCGGAAGTCGCTAGCCCCTACATCAATGCTGGCTTACCTACTCGCTTGCTCCAAATCTGCAGGTCAGATCTCGGCCCATGGCTGCCGGGCGGACAACGTCCGCTTATTCTTGGGTGCGGCAGGAAGCCGTCTATCTGCCCACCCAAACCACCCATCCCAGCATCACCAAGCCCGGCATCATCCCGATGCTCCCGCCGCGGCATCAACTCACCCCAAACCCCGCCCAACGCCCTTACACGACAAACCGCCGCAGCCCATCCACCAACCGCGTCTCGTTAAAGTTCAATAACAACCCAACACGCAGACCACTCATGCGCAGATAGGTCCGAAGCTGCACCTCATGGACCGGCAGAATGGCGGCGACGGCCTTCACCTCGACGATCACCGTCCCGTCGACGACAAGGTCCGCACGGAACCCGGTGCCGACGTCCTCCCCCCGATACATCACCGGCACCGGAACCTGCCGCTCAAACCGTACGCCGGCCCTGTGTAGCTCAAGGCAAAGGCACCGCTCATACACCGTTTCCAGCATCCCCGGCCCGGTATGCCGATGCACCGTGATCGCCAGCCCGATCACCTGTTCCGTCAGACGCTCCGCCACCAACACAGTCCCGCCTCCGTGACCACCGTGACCTCACGCCTTCTCCGTGCGAAATCCTAACAAAGCCTGAACGCCCAACCCGCGCCCCTCCCAGCCCGCCCCGACCCCGCCTATACTCCCCGCATGCCCAAACCCCTCACCATCCTCTACTTCGCCTGGCTGCGCGAGCAGATCGGCACCTCCCGCCAGGACCTCCCGCTCCCCGCCGGCGTCACCACCGTCGCCGGCCTGATGGCGCATCTCGCCGCCCAGTCCCCCGCGCACGCCGCCGCCTTCGCCCCCAACCGCAAGGTCCGCTGCGCCGTGAACCAGGAATTCGCCACCCCCGACACCACGGTCGCCCCCGGCGACGAGGTCGGCTTCTTCCCCCCCGTCACCGGCGGCTGACTTGCCGGACCGGCCCCGCCGGTGCATCGTCCCCGCAAAACAGCGGAGGACGCCTCATGGCCTACGAAACCATCCAGGTTAACCCGGTCACCCCCACCATCGGCGCCGAGATCGCCGGCATCGACCTCCGCCGTCCGCTCGGCAACCAGCAGTTCAAGGAGGTGCACGACGCGCTGATGGCGCACCAGGTGCTGTTCTTCCGCGACCAGGACCTGACCCTGGACGAGCACAAGGCGTTCGGCCGCCTGTTCGGCGAACTCGCCATCCACCCGAACGCCGCCGCGCCCGAAGGCCACCCCGAGATCCTGCCGATCCACGCCGACGCCAACTCCAAGCGCATATCCGGCGAGCGCTGGCACTCCGACGTGTCCTGCGATCCGGAGCCGCCGATGGGCTCGATCCTGAACCTCAAGACCATCCCGCCGATGGGCGGCGACACGATCTTCGCCAGCATGTACGCGGCCTATGACGCGCTGTCGGCGCCGATGAAGGCGTTCCTGGGCCAGTTGACCGCGATCCATGACGGCGGGCCGAACTACAGCCGCACCAACCGGCTGCAAGGTATCCAAAGCAACAAAGTGTTCCCGCATGCCGAACACCCGCTGATCCGCACCCATCCGATCACCGGCCGCCAGGCGATCTTCGTCAACCCGGTCTTCACCGTCGGCATCAAGGACCTGCCCGAGGACGAGGCGAAGGCGATCCTCGAATTCCTCTACGAGCACTGCAACAAGCCGCACTGGCAGGTGCGCTTCCGGTGGGCGCCGAACAGCGTCGCGTTCTGGGACAACCGCTGCGTCCAGCACATCGCGATGTGGGACTACTTCCCGAACGTCCGGTCCGGGTTCCGCGTCACGGTGAAGGGCGACCGGCCGTTCTACCGGCCGCACTGATCAGACGACGACGGCGAACCCCTCGGCCCGCATCGCCGCGCGCACGGCGTGCAGCGCGGCGTGCAGGGACGTCCGGTCCGCCGCCGCGCCGAGGCTGATCCTGACCGCGTTCGGCGCCTCATTCCCCACTGCGAACGAATCGCTCGGCGCCACCGACAGCCCGCGCGCGCGCATGTGCTCGCTGAAGGCGATGCGGTGCCAGTGGGACGGCAGGGCCAGCCAGGCGTGCGGCCCTTCGGGGTGGGCGCGGAAACTGCCGGCGGGCAGCACCTCGCGGAGGATCGCCTGCCGGGCGGCCAACTCGTCGCGGATGCCGGCGCGCAGGGCGGCGGCGTCGCCGGTGCGGATCATGTCCGTCGCCACCGCCATCATCAGCGGCGACGGCATCAGGGACGTGGCGCGGATCGCCGCCTCCATCCGCATCGCGGCGTCGGCGTCCGGTGCGACCGCGTGGGCGATCCGCAGGCCCGGGGACAGGCATTTCGACAGCGTGCCGAGGTAATAGGCCGGCGCGAACGTCGCCAGCGCCGGCAGCGGTGTCCGGGGCAGGGCGCCATACGCGTCGTCCTCGATCGCCGGCACGCCGTGGCGCAGCAGCACCTCCGCGACCGCCCGCCGCCGGCCCTCGGGCCACGTCGTCGTGGTCGGGTTGTGGATGGTGGGCGTGCAATACAGCGCCTTGGGCGTCAGCGCGCGGCACGCGGCGTCCAGCGCGTCGGGCAGCGGCCCGTCCTCGTCCGCCGCGACGGGCTGCAGGCGCAGCCCGTGCTGTGCCGCCGCCGAGCGGAAGGGCGGGTAGGCGAGGGGTTCCGTCAGCACGACGTCCCCCGGCCGGGTCAGCAGCGCCAGGATCGCCGCCAGGGCGCATTGGACCCCGGCGCAGACGCGGACTCGCGCCGTTTCGACCTCGCCCAGCACCGGGCGCAGCCAGGCGGCCCCGGCTTCCTGGTCCCGCGGACCGCCGCCGCCCAACTGGTAGGCCATCAGGGCGGCGGTGTCGGTGTGGCGCAGCAGGTGGTCCAGCCGCTCCAGCAGGATCTGGCGCAGGGACGGGGAAGCGGGGACCGGCGGCGTGTTCATGCTCAGGTCGATCCTGGGGGCTTCCCTTTGGAGGGCGTCCCCTCGGGCTTCCCCTCTGGCTTCCCCTCTGGCTTCCCCTTGGGCCTCGTCCGCTGACGGAAGCGGATCGCCGGCCGGCACCCGCGCGCCGCGGACGAAGGTGCCCCGCCCGACGGTGGCGTCGATCAGGCCGCGCCGCCGCGCCTCGGCATAGCCGCGAGTGATGGTGGTCAGGTCGACGTCCAGCACCGCCGCGAGTTGGCGCTGGGGCGGAAGCCGGTCGCCCGGCCGGATCTCGCCGGCCGCGACGGCGGCGGCGATGGCATCGGCGACGGCCAGGTACAGCGGCCCCGCGCCGCGGTGGAAGCGGTGCGGCCAAAATTGCATGGACTTATTGTCAGGCAATGCTTGCATCGGACGGCCATTTCCATACATTATCCGCATGTAGCACAGATATTGTATGCATACAATCATCGAGCGGGCTGGAAAGGATCTCCCCATGAGCACCAACCGATTCTGGACCGGAGTCAACCGCGGCCTGCATCGCCGCTGCCCCAATTGCGGGGAGGGCGCGCTGTTCCGTGGCTTCCTGGCCATCGAGCCGGAATGCCCCCATTGCGGCGCCAACAACGCGGCGTATCCGTCGGACGACCTGCCGCCCTACCTGACCATCGTGATCGTCGGGCACATCATCGTGCCGCTGTTCATGTGGACGGACCATGCCTTCGTCCCGCCCATCTGGGTGCAATGCGCGATCTGGCTGCCGCTGACGGCGCTGCTGACGCTGGCGCTGCTGCCCTTCGTGAAAGGCGCCGCCGTGGGCCTGTGCTGGGCGACCGGCACCGTCCGTCCGCAGGCCGGGGTCCGCGGCTGACCCCTGCCGTCAGTTCGGCGCTCGGGCCAGCCTGGGCATCGGCAGGCGCGACAGGGACGCCAGCAGGATGCCCGCGGCGATCAGCATGATGCCGACGGCATGGTAGGCCCGGAACTGCTCGTGCAGCAGCAGCACCGCCAGCACGCTGCCGAACAGCGGCATCAGGTGCATCGACTGCCCGGCCGGGCCGGGACCGGCCAACTCCAGCCCGCGGTTGAACAGCAGATAGGCGACGAAGGACGGCAGGACGGCGATATAGGCCATCGCCAGGTAGACCGGCCAGCCGCCGTGGAAGGACACGCCCCGCGTCCACTCCCACGCCGCGAAGGGCAGGATCTGGACCGACCCGATGCCCATCGCCGCCACCAGGAACGACAGCGGATGCACCGCGGGCCGCTTGCGCGCCATGACGCAGTAGACGGCATAGACGGCGATCCCCGAAACGATCCAGACATCGCCCGGATTGATCGTCAGGCTGGCCAGTGCCTGCAGGGACCCGTGCCCGGCGATCGCGGCCACGCCGGCCAGCGATACCAGCACCCCCGCCGCCTGGCGCAGCGTCGGTACGTCGCGGAAGATCAGGAAGGCCCAGACGATGATGATCAGCGGCGCGGACGATTGCAGCAGCAGCAGGTTCAACGCGGTCGTGCCGGTCAGCCCGATATAGGACATCGTGTTGTATGACGCGATGCCGGTCGCGGCCAGCAGCAGCATCATCGCCCAGTGCCGGCGGATCACCGGCAGGTCGTGCATCAGCCGCCGCCAGGCGAAGGGCAGGGCGAACAGGAACGCGCCGGTCCAGCGCACCCACGCGAGCGTGATCGGCGGCACGTCCCCGGAAATGCCGCGGGCGAGGACCACGTTCAGCGCCCAGAAAAAGTTCGCCCCTGCCAGGACGGTCCAGGCCGATTGCCACATCGCGCGCATCGTCTTTTATCCTGCGGGTGCGTTGGGTGAGGGTGCACCCTAGCGAACAGCGCCCACCAGGGAAGTTGTCTGAACCGTATGCCACATATCGCCCTTCTGCATGAGACCGATTGGTCCGGCTGGCGTCAGGCCGCTCGGCATCTCGCCCTGGCCAATGTCGAGCCGGACGACGTCACCTGGTCCGTCGGCGGGACCGGGGACGAACTGCCCGAGGCCTCGGGCGGCTTCAGCCTGCCGCGCGCGCTGGTCGATCTGGCGGCGCTGGCGATCCAGGCGCGGGAAAAGGAACGGTTCGGGCTGTTGTACAGCCTGGTCTGGCGGGCGCACGGGGGCGAGAAGGTCATCGACGACACCACCGACCCGGACCTGGTGCTGGCCCGCCGGCTCGCTTTGTCGGTGCGGGCCGAGGCGCACCGGATGCGGACCAGTCTCCGCTTCATGCCGGTCGAGGCGGCGGACGGCCGGACCAGGCAGGCGCCGCGCTACCTCGGCTGGTACGCGCCCCTGCATTTCGTCCTGCCGGCGAACGCCCAGCTTATCGCGCGGCGGTTCCCCGACCTGACATGGTCGATCGTGACCCCGGACGGCGCCGCGCATTGGGGCACATGGAGGAACCCGCAGGAGGGGAATACGCAGGAAGGGAACCCGCAGGAACTGCGCTTCGGCGCGGGCAAGCGGTCTATCGAAGATGACGCGACCTTGCGTGCCTGGTGGGACCAATTCGGCGCGGACCTGCTGGCCGACGCCACGCCCGGCACATCGGTCCCCGAGGCCGAGGCGCTGGACGAACGTCCGCGTCCCCCGGACCTGCCGCCCCTGGGACCCGTGGTGGTGGAGGGGGCGCGCGACCCGGTGCTGGCCCGGACGGCCCGCGAGGCGATGAACTGCGAACGCTGCCCGCTCTACGCGCCCGCCACCCAGACCGTGTTCGGCGAGGGACCGCGCGGCGCCGGCGTGATGTTCATCGGCGAGCAGCCCGGCGACCAGGAAGACGTCATCGGCCGCCCCTTCGTCGGCCCCGCCGGCCAGGTGATGGACCGAGCGATGGAGGAGGCGGGGATCGACCGGCGCACGGTGTATGTGACGAACGCGGTGAAGCACTTCAAATTCACCCCGCGCGGCAAGCGCCGCATCCACCAGAACCCCGACGTCAGCGAGATCGAGGTCTGCAATTTCTGGCTGGACAAGGAACGCGAGGCGGTGCGGCCCAAGCTGCTGGTGATCCTGGGCGGGTCGGCGGCGCGTGCGGTGATGCGGCGCGCGGTCACCATCTCCCGCGAACGCGGCCGGCCGATCACGCTGCCGGACGGCCAGATGGCGTTCGTCACGGTCCACCCGTCCTATCTGCTGCGCCTGCCGGACGAGGCCGCGAAACGGCGGGAATACGCCGCGTTCGTCCGGGACCTGCGGGCGGTGGCGGAGTTGATGGCGGCGATGTGACAGGCCGGGCCCGCCGTCCGAGGGCGCCTTCCGTTCGGATGGGGCGTCCCGGCGCGGACATCCGGCGCGAAGACCTCGAAACCCGCACGTCGCGCGCCCCCTCGGGATGGACCTGGAAGGGCGCCTCGGCACACGCTCACCCGGGCGCGAGGGCTTCCAGGATGCGGCACTCGGCGATCGTGCCGTGGCGGCATTGCCCGATCAGGGATTCCAGTTCCCGCCGCAGCGCGTCCAGGTCGGCCAGCTTCCGCGCGACCTCGGCCAGGTGCGCGCGGGCGATCACGTCCACGGCGTCGCAGGACCGGTCCTGCTGGTCCGCCAGGTCCAGCAGCGCCCGGACCTGCTCGATCGAGAAGCCGAGATCGCGGGCGCGGCGCATGAACACCAGGCGCCGGACATGCGCGGCGGAATAATCCCGGTAGTTGCCGGCCGTGCGGGGCGGCGCCGGCAAAAGGCCGATGCGTTCGTAATAGCGGACCGTTTCGGGCTTGGTATCGGCCGCGCGGGCCAGTTCTCCGATGTTCATGGGTCCTCCTTGACCCTGTAGCGACTACAAGGTCCATATCATGGGCCGTCGCAATCCGCCGAGGCACCTGCATGGCCTGCTGTCACGAATCCGCCTGTTGCTCCTCCCAGGCGTCCGCCGAGGCGTTGAACAGCCCCCGCTGGCGGCGGGCGCTGTGGATCGCGCTGGCCCTCAATGCCGGGTTCTTCGTGGCGGAGATCGTGGCCGGCGCCGCCGCCGGTTCGGCGTCGCTGCAGGCCGACGCCCTGGACTTCTTCGGCGACGCGGCGAACTACGCCATCAGCCTGGGCGTCGCGGGGATGGCGCTGACATGGCGGGCGCGCGCTGCCATGGCGAAGGGCGGCACGCTGCTTGCGTTCGCGGTCTGGGTCCTGGCCAGCACGGCATGGCACGCCGTCCAAGGCACGCTGCCGAGCGCCGAGGTCATGGGGGTGGTCGGGGTCGCCGCGCTGGTCACCAATGGTGCCGTCGCCGTCATGCTCTACCGCTTCCGCTCGGGCGACGCGAACATGCGGTCGGTCTGGATCTGCTCGCGCAACGACGCGGTCGGCAACCTTGCCGTGATGCTGGCGGCCATGGGCGTTTTCGGCACCGGGACGGGCTGGCCGGACATCGTCGTCGCCGCGATCATGGGCGGGCTTGGCCTGTGGGGCGGCTGGCAGATCGTCAGCCAGGCACGCCGCGAGCTTCGCTTCGCGATGTCGCCCCTTCGGCTGGCGAAACTGCCCGCCGCGTGAAAGCGGCACGCGTTCCTGACACGACGCTGTCAGGAGCGGTGCGATACAGAGCGGGACCGTTTCTTTCTCCAAGGTAGCTCCGCCTCCAAGGTAGCTCCGCCTGAGTCGCGAGGCCATGCCGGCGATGCTGTTGCTGAAGCTGACGCTTGCCCCACTCCTTGTTGCTGCCGCCACGCTCGTGACCCGGACGTGGGGACCAAGGGTCGGCGGCTTGCTGATGGGCCTGCCGCTCACGACGGGGCCGATCTTCCTGTTTCTGGCGATCGATCACGGGCCGCGCTTCGCCGCCAGGGCGACGGTCGGCATCCTGTGCGGCCTGATCGGGCTCGCGGCCTTCGCCGTCGGGTATGTGGCCGCGTCCGGCCGGGCGGGATGGCGCCGCTCCTATCCCTTTGCCGCCGTGCTCTTCCTTGTCGTCTCGATCGTTGCCAGCCGGCTGGGAGACGACGTGATCGTCGCGGGCCCGGCGGCCTGGCTCGCCTTGGTGCTTGCGACGGTCCTGATACCCAGGCCAAGGCGGGACATCGTCGGCGTGGCGCCGCCCTGGTGGGACTTGTGGGTTCGCATGGCCGTGGTCGCCGCCCTGACGCTGGCCCTGACGGCGGTGGCGGGGACGCTGGGCCCCACGTTGAGCGGGATCGTCGGAACCTACCCGATCGCACTGACCGTCATTGTGACGTTCACCCATGCCCAACTCGGCCGGGACGCCATCGTGGCCATGCTTCGGGGCAGCACCCTGGCCTGGACCGGCTTCGCAAGCTGTTTTCTCGTGATTGGCGTTTCGATCGAGGCCTTGGGCATTTCGGCGTCAATGGGTCTTGGGGGCCTTGCTGCCGTGGTGACGTCGGCCCTGGTGCTTTGGATAGACCGCGGCCTGGCGCGAACCGCCCTCCGTCGCGCCGTGCGGGAACTCTGATCCGTGCGGCACGTGCCGGTCGGACCGGACGCCGTCGTTCCGGAGCTTGCAAAGGGGCTTTCACAAGATCGACCTTGTGAAAGGAAAACGTGAGGCCGGATCCATGCCGGTGAGGCCGAGCGGGTCCTTGCCGTGCTCGACAGCCTGTCCGACGCCACCTTTACATGACGGCTGGTACATGACGATCGGCACATGACGGCCGGCACGTGAGCGCCGGCGGCCTCGTGCGGCGACACGATATACCCCCGACCCGCAACTACCCGAGTGACGGAATGGACATCGTCGCCAGCGTCCATCCCCCGGTCCGCAGCAGCGTCACGCAGCCGCCATGCGCCCTGGCGAGGCCGGCGATGACCGCGCTTCCTTCCCCGACGGCGTCCTCCGGCGGCCCCCAGCCGTCGTCGCAGACCTGCAGCCTGACGCTACCGGCGACGGACGTGTGCAGGGATATCGAGATCGTCCCCACCAGGCGCAGCCGCATCCCGTGCAGGACCGCGTTGCCGATCATCTCATGAGCGACCTGCAGCACCACCGGCGCCAGCCGTTCGGGACAGTCCCCGACAAGCTCGATCTCGGTCCGGATGACCTGGACGTCGTCGCTCAGCAGTTCGATCGTCGCTTGCATCAGCGCCTGCAGCCGGTGGTCGATCGGACCCGGCTGCGCGGTCAGCCCGAACAGCGCATCCGAGATGCGCGCCGACAGGATGATCCGGCGCTGCACGGCTTCCGCCAATGCGGCGCCGGCGGCGGTGCGGTGCAGTTCCATCTGCTCGCACTGGGCGATGATGCGTTGCAGGGCGTTCTTGGTCTGGTGGCGTAACAGCCGGAACGCCAGCGGGGACGTGTCCGCGGCATCGGCCGCGAAACGCAGGCGGTCGGCAGGATGATCCCGGTCAGCGGCGGAATAAGCCAGCGACAGCGTCTTCGTGTCGCCCCGCGAGAATGCCTTCATGCCGCCCTGCGACAATGCCTTCATGCCGTGATGCCTCATCGTTGGAACGCCCGACCGCATGACGGGCGGTCCCGGATGGGCGGCCCCGGATGGGTGGCTCCGGATGGGCGCCGGCTGCCTGCCCGCCGTCCGCCATCCGCCGCCGTCGTCATGGCTGATACGCGGCAGGCGCGGCGATGCGACACCCCGTGGGCATGTGCGGCCGGCTTCGCCGCGGCCGACGTTCGAACAAGGGGGGGCGGGGATCGGTCGCATCGTATCACCGCCGGCCCGCGATGCAGGGCTTCCACGTTCGGAGACATCAGATGTTCCCCCACCGCGCCTTCGTCGGTTGGTTCTCTCTTTTCATCCTCGTATCGGTCGCGTTCGAGATCGGATGGTACCTGCTGGTCCTCAGGCGCGCCTATCCGTGGCCGGAGATGCGCACCAGCATCGCCATCTTCATCATGCGCATGCCGGTGAAGCTGATCGTGCCGGTGATCACCGCGCCGGTGGTGTATTTCCTGTGGACCCACCGCATCGCCACGGTTCCCCTCCATACCGCCTGGGGCCTGGCGCTGCTGTTCCTCGCCGAGGAATTCGCCTATTACTGGATGCATCGCGCGGGACACGAGGTCCGCTGGCTGTGGGCATCCCACGTCGTTCACCACACGCCCGAGCAAATCCATCTCGCGAGCGCGTTCCGGATCGGCGTCACCGAGTTCCTGTCCGGCAACTGGCTGTTCTTCCTGCCGCTCTTTGTCCTGGGCTTCAATCCGGCCGCGGTGGGTGCAATGCTCGCCGTCAACCTGTTCTACCAGTTCTGGCTGCACACCGACCTGGTCGGCCGGCTTGGTCCGCTGGAATGGGTGCTCAACACGCCGTCACACCATCGCGTGCATCATGCCTCGAACGCGGCGTATCTCGACCGCAACTACGGCGGCATCCTGATCGTCTGGGACCGGATCTTCGGCACCTACGCCGAGGAAAGGCCGGGGACGCGGATCGTTTATGGCCTGGTCCATCCCATCGGCACGCTCAACCCGATCCGGATCACCTTCCACGAATGGTTCGCGATGGCCCGGGACGCGAGCCGAGCGCGGACCTGGCGCCAGCGGCTGGCCTGCCTGTTCGGCCGCCCGGGGGCAGTCGCCGGGCGGCCGGTGCCGGCGGAATGACGGGTCGGGGCATGGGCGTCGCGCGGTCGCCGGGATTCGCCGGCCGCCGCGGGGGATATGTCGCGGCCGGCCCGTATCAGTCGGCTACGGCACCGATGGCGAGGCTGACGCGCATGAGCGGGGGACATGTGGCAGGATCATGGGCGGAAACCTGGTGGGGAGTGTCTGCCGCGGATGTGACCAAGGACGTGAACCCGTCCGTGCGTAGACCGCGTGCCTATGCCGAGGCGGCGGACGAGGCGCTCGTCTCCTGGTCCGCCGACGGCGACGGGCGGGCTTTCGACGAGATCGTCAGGCGCCACGGCCCTTTTGCGCTGCGGCTGGCGGCCAGGATCGCGCCGGATCGGCTGGCCGCCGAGGATATCGTGCAGGAGGCGATGGTGCGGGCCTGGAGACAGTCCGGCCGTTTCGACCCGAAACGTGCCCGGTTCCGGACCTGGCTCTACCGCATCGTCGTCAACCTCTGCATCGACCGGCGCCGGCGCGTGGAGCCGGACGCGCTGCCGGACGCCTTCGACGCCGCCGACCCCGGCGCCGCGGCGGATGAGATCCTGGCCGCCGAGGAGCGCGGCGTCGCCCTCGCGGCGGCCCTGCGCGTCCTGCCGGCCCGGCAGCGCGCGGCGATGACGCTGGTTTACGATGAGGGCCTGTCCGGCGCGGAGGCCGCCCGTGTCCTCGGCCTCTCGGCCAAGGCCGTCGAACGGCTGCTGGCGCGGGCTCGGGCGGCGCTCCGCGAGCAGATGGGCGCGGACCATGATTGGAAGGAGGGCTGACGATGCTGTCGCTCAAGCGTTTCACGTCGCTCGCGAACAGCTACGGCGCGGATCCGGCGCGCTGGCCTGCGGAGACGCGGGCGGACGCGCAGGCGCTGATCGCGGCTTCGGCCGAGGCGCGCGCGGTGCTTTCGGCGGCGCGGGCGGAAGATGTCATGATCGGCGCCGCCCGGCGCCGGGAAGAGGCCATGCTCTGGCGTCCGGGCGAGCAGGATGCGGCCCTGGCGCGGCTGCGATCGGGCGTCGCGGACCGCATCGCTGCCTCGCCGTCCCCGCGGCCGGGACAAGCCCGGCATGGCTGGGGTATGGTGTCGGACGGCAGCTTGTTGCGGATGCAACTGGGATGGTTCGGCCTTGCCGCGAGCGGCGGGTTCGCCGTGGCGGCGGGCCTCCTGATCGGATCGCTTTTCTCCGCGGCGCCCAACCCAACCGATCTGCTCGCCGTGTTCCAGGCGACGCCGATCCATATCATCGTGGACTAGAACGGACGTCATGGCCCAAACCCAAGCGCGCGCACGTGGATGGCACCGGATCGCCCTGCCGGCCTCGATCGTGCTCAATCTCTTCCTGGTCGCACTGATCGGGGCGCACCTCTTTCGCGTCGAGCACGCGCCGACGGCGGCGGAAAGCCCGTTGGCGCGCGCGCTCGCGAATGCCGAAGCGAGCCTCTCGCCCACCGACGCGGCCGCGTTCCGGCAGGTCCTGCGAGGCGATGCACAGCGCTACGCGGGCGCGGCGATGCGGCTTTCGGCGGCCCGCGACGCGGTGCGACGGCAGATCGTCGCGGAGCCTTTCGATGCCGATGCCGTGCGCCAGGCGCTCGGGCAGTGGAGGGCGGCGGT
>NZ_DASZTJ010000270.1:0-19842 GCF_035548235.1 Rhodopila sp. | reverse complement strand
ACCATCCACGACTTCCTCTCCACCGGGTGATGGGTCAATTTCGAATATCCGGTTTCGACCCGTGGGGTGCTGCTGGCCGCGGAGCACGCGATCATCAAGGCGGTCAGTCGCCTGGCTGGGATCGCCGTCGGGTTGTGCAGGTTGGTCCGTCGGGGCCAGCTTGGTGGGGGGTTGTCCGCGGGGTCGGAGTCCCGTGGAAATGGAACCGCAAAGCACGCCGAACACGCAAAGTCCGCCGACTGCTTTAGAGGTCCCGGACCATTCGCTGGGTCTCGAGGCGAAGCTTGCCGAAATCGAGTAGCAGGCGCAGGCCCGTGGTTTTCAATCGTGGCTCTCAGGTCATTCAGGCACTGCGCCCGATGGATGTCGTCGGGCACCTTGGTGACCTTCAATGCCACCGGAACGATGGTCTCCACCAGCATGTCCACGGTGTAATCCCCGATCACGACACCCCCGACCACGACATCCTTGTAGCGAACGACCATGCGGTGTTGCTGTGCGACCGTGATCCCTGCTTTGCGCAACGCGTGCACCAAGGCGTTCTGATGGACCTTCTCCAAGAACCCGGTCCCCGGGGTACGCATCACCATCAAGGCGCAGCCGATGATCTGCCTGGACAGGGCATCAAGCCGATCCCGACAGTCCCCCATTTGCGTGTTCGGCGTGCTTTGCGGTTCCATTGTCCCTACCCGCCCACACGATCCCGTCCATTCCGCCAACAGACCACCCGCTTCCCGACCGAAGCCGAAGTTCGAACTAACCCACTACCCTCCACCGGCACCGCAAGTCATAGTCGGCCTGCGCCGGCCACGACGGGGGAGAGGCTGGTGCGACCAGGCCCGTCCACGACGGGGGACCCGCCGCTGCCTAAGCCACCCTCCCCCGCGCCGTCTCCCGCAGATCGAACTTCTGGATCTTCCCCGTCGACGTCTTCGGCAACGCCCCGAACGTCACGTAACGGGGGCACTTGTAGTGCGCGAGGTGCTGGCGGCACCATGCGATGATCTCCGCGTCCGTCACCGCGACGCCCGGCTTCGGCGTCACGAACGCATGCGGGGTCTCCCCCCATTTCTCGTCCGGGCGCGCAACGACCGCGGCTTCCATCACCGCCGGGTGCTTGTACAGGACCTCCTCCACCTCCAGCGACGAAATATTTTCCCCTCCCGAAATGATGATGTCCTTCGCCCGGTCTTTGATCTCCACGTAACCATCCGGATGCATCACCGCCAGGTCGCCGGTGTGGAACCAGCCGCCGGCGAACGCCTCCGTCGTGGCCTCGGGATTTTTCAGGTAGCCCTTCATCACCGTGTTGCCGCGCAGCATCAGCTCGCCCATCGACGCACCATCGGCCGGCAGGCGCCGCATGGTGGCGGGATCGATGACCGCCGCCTCCTCGATCATCGGCGTGTTGACGCCCTGGCGCGCCATGAACGCGGCCTTCTCCTCGATCGGCATGGCGTCCAGGCCGGGCTGCGGCAGGCACACGGTGGACGGGCCATAGGTCTCGGTCAGGCCATAGAGATGCGTCACCGCGAACCCCATCGCCTCCATCTGCGTGATGACGGTCGAAGGCGGCGCCGCGCCGCCGGTGGCGATCTTCACCCGCTGCGGAAACGCTTTTTTCGCATCGGACGGCGCGTGGATCAGCATCGACAGCACGACCGGCGCGCCGCACATATGCGTCACCCCGTGATCGGCGATGGCGGCGAAGATCGGCGCGGGCTCCACCCGCCGCAGGCAGACATGCGTGCCGCAGGCCAGCGTGACCGCCCAGGTATAGGTCCAGCCGTTGCAGTGGAACATCGGCAGGGTCCAGAGATAGACGCTCTCGGGCGACAGTCCGAACGTCAGCGCATTCGCGGTGGCGTTCAGATAGGCGCCGCGATGATGCGCCACCACGCCCTTGGGATTGCCGGTGGTGCCTGACGTATAGTTCAGCGCGATCGCCTGCCATTCGTCATCCGGCAGCCGCACGGGATGCGCCGGGTCGCCGCCCGCCAGGAAGGTTTCGTATTCAACCGAACCGATCAGGGCCCCGCCGCCGGCGTCGTCGATATCCACCACGAACGCGTCCACGCCCGCGATCGCCGCCGTCATCACCGGGGCGAATTCGGTGTCGCTCAGCACCACCTTCGCCTCGGAGTGCCGCAGGATGAAGCCGATGGCGGCGGCGTCCAGGCGGATGTTCAGGCTGCACAGCACCGCGCCCAGCATCGGCACGGCGTAATGCGCCTCCAGCATCTGCGGGGTGTTGGTCGCCATGATCGCCACGGTGTCGCCCTTGCCGACGCCCGAACGGGCCAGCGCCGACGCGAGACGGCGGGCACGCTCCAGGAACCGGGCATAGGTGAAACGGCGCGCCCCATGGATCACCGCGACCCGCTCCGGATAGATGCGCGCCGCTCGGGTCAGGAACGAAACCGGCGACAGCGGCACGAAATTCGCGGCATTGCGGTCCAGGTCCTGCTCGAACATCGACATCGGCGTCCTCTCCCTCGGCTGCGGCCTTCTGGACCGTCGGTCACAGCTATGGCACGACCAGGAAAATTTCGGGAGAGGAAGCGAACATGGCCGAATACCTCAAGGTCACGGTCCAGGATCATATCGCCACCGTGGTGATGGACCGTCCGCCGGTGAACGCGCAGAATACCCAGTTCCGCGAGGAGATCATCCAGGCCTTCGACAGTTTCACCGACCGCGACGACGTGCGCGTGGCGATCCTGACCGGCACCGGCAAGATGTTCTCGGCCGGCGCCGACATGAAGGCCCGCCCCAGCTCCGGCGAGCCCGGCGAATACTGGAACTTCAGCCGCTGGGTGCGGGAGATGTTCAACTCCATCCACGAATGCGCCAAGCCGGTGATCGCCGCGGTGAACGGCCCGGCGCTGGGGGCCGGCTTCGGCCTGGTCGCGGCCTGCGACATCATCCTGGCCTCGGACAACTGCGTCATCGGCATGCCGGAGATCGATATCGGCCTGATGGGCGGCGCGGCGATGCTGCAGCAGTTCTTCGGCCGCAGCCGAGCACGGCGGATGTTCTATACCGGATGGCGGGTACCGGCGGCGGAGCTGTACCGCACCGGCGTCATCGAATGCTGCGTGCCGCTGGAGCAACTGATGCCGGAGGCGATGAAGCTCGCCGCCGAGATCGCGTCCAAGAGCCCGCTGGCGATGCGCTATGCCAAGCAGTCGATGAACGTGACGATGCACATGCCGGCCCGCGACGGCTATCGGTTCGAGCAGGGCATGACGGTCGCGCTGTCGAAGTCCGAGGACGCGCAGGAAGCGAAGGCGGCGTTCTTCGAGAAGCGCAAGCCGGAATGGAAGGGGCGGTGAACGCGATGACCCCTTCCCGCTCCCCGGCCGTCTTTGCCGGCCTTCTCGCTGCGCTGCTCGCCTGGCAGGCGCCGGCGCGGGCCACGGACGTCACCATGGCCGTCCGGACGGACGCCGAGTCCATCGATCCGCATTTCCACGTCTACACGCCGAACTCCGCCGTCGCGCGGCACATCTTCGACGGCCTGACCCAGGTGGACGCGCACGGCCAGATCCAGCCGGCGCTGGCGGAATCCTGGAAGGTGCTGTCCGACGAGGTCTGGGAATTCAAGCTCAGGCCGAACGTCACCTTCCACGACGGCGGCAAGTTCACCGCCGCGGACGTCGTCTTCACCTTCCAGCGCGCGCCGCATGTGCCGAACAGCCCGTCCTCTTATGGGCAGTACACGAAAACCATCGAGAATATCGAGATCGTCGACGACCTGACCATCCGTATCCACACCAAGGGACCGGCGCCGACGCTGCCGGTCGATCTCAGCCAGGTCGCGATCATCTCCAAGGCGGTGGCGTCCAATGCGACGACGGCCGACTTCAACAGCGGCAAGGCGGCGATCGGCACGGGTCCGTATCGCTTCGTCGAATGGGTCGCCGGCGACCACCTGACACTGGCGCGCAACGATCATTACTGGGGCGGTCCGCAACCCTGGGCGCACGTGACCCGCAAGGCGATCCCCAACGACGGATCGCGCACCGCCGCGCTGCTGGCCGGCGACGTCGATATCATCGAGGGCGTTCCCTCCGCCGACCGCGCCCGGCTGGCGAGCAACCCGAACGTGGTGCTGCATGAATGCGACGCCACGCGGATCATCTACATCCACCTGGATTCGGCCCGCGACGTCTCGCCCGGCATCACCGATATCAACGGCAACAAGATGGACCGCAATCCGCTGAAGGACGCCCGGGTGCGCCGCGCCATCAGCGACGCCATCAACCGTGACGCCCTGACCCAGCGCCTGCTGGGCGGCCAGGCGCATCCCGCCGGGCAGTACTCGCCGCCGGGCACGCCCGGCACCAGCCCGAACCTCAAGCCGCCGCCCTATGACCCGGACCTGGCGAAGAAGCTGCTGACCGAGGCCGGATGGGGCAACGGGTTCGGCGTCGTCCTGGCCGGCTCCAACGACCGGTTCCCGCAGGACGCGCAGGTGGCCCAGGCGATCGGCCAGATGCTGGCCCGCGTCGGCATCAAGGTCGAGGTCCAGACGATGCCCGCCGCCGTCCTGTTCTCCCGCGGCACCAAGCTGGAGTTCAGCATGTTCCTCTCCGGCTGGGTCGGGACGGGCGAGGCGTCGTCGCCGCTGACGGCGCTGATGGCGACCTATGACCCGAAGACCGGGATGGGTCCGTCGAACCGGGGCCGCTGGTCGAACCCGGCGTTCGACGCCGCGCTGGGCGAGGCGCTGCGGACGATGGACGACACCGAGCGGAACGCGCTGTATGCCAAGGCGGCCGAGATCGCGGTCGGCGACATGGGCGTGATCCCGGTGTATTTCACCGTCAACACCTGGGCCAGCCGCAAGGGCCTGGCCTATACGGCGCGGGCGGATGAGATCTCATTGGCCACCGACCTGCATCCGGTCCCGTGAGTCCGCACCTCTGTCGTGGCCGGCCTTGCGCCCGCCACGACAGAGGAAGACGAGCTCGCCCTAATTGTCCCGGAAGACGAAGCGGAACGGCATGTCGAACGGCACGGGCTGGGCGTTCCGCAGCGCGGGCAGGAAGTGCCATTTGCGCACCGCGGTGATCGCCGCCTGGTCCAGCGACGCATAGCCGGACGACTCGATCACATCCACGCCGGCCGTGGTGCCATCGGCGCTGACGTGGATCAGCAGCGTGACCGTCCCGTGCTCGCCACGCCGAGCGGCGTCTTCCGGATAGGGGGGCGGGCGGTTGCGGAAGCGGTCATCGGGGGACGCGGGCACGATGTTTCCGCCCATGACCTTCGCGTTGGTGTCGCTGTCGGTACCGCTCAGGTTGAAGACCGGCGCCTCTTGCGGCGTCGGTGGAGCGGGCTTGACGGGCGGCGCGGGCGAGGCCGTCTTGACCGGTGGGCTGGGTGGCGGCTGGGGCTTGGCGGGCTCCGGCTTGGGGGCCTCTGCTTTCGGCGGTTCCGATTGGGACGGCGCCCGCTGCGGTGGTTCCGCTTGGGGCGGTTCCGGTTGGGGCGGCGGAGGCTGGGGGGCCGGCTCCCCGTTTGTCTGCGGCACGGGCGGGGCCGGTGGTGCGGGCTTCTCCGTCTTCTGCGCGACCGGCGGCTGCGGCGGCGGGGGTGTCTCCGTCTTCCGCTCCGCTGATGATGGCGGCGCGTTTGCCGCCTGCCGCGCCGGCGGCGGGGGTTGCGGCGACGGCGCCGTCTTCCGTGGCTTGCGTTCGGGTTGCGGCTTCACCGGCGGCTGAGGCGGTGGAGCGGGCGGGCTGCCCGGACTGGCCTCGGCGCCTTTCCGCTCGACCATCAGCAGTTGGATCGCCCCTTGTTCCGGCGGCGTCTTGACCGGATGCCGGGCGACCACCGTGAACAGCCCCAACGCCAGCGCGTGCAGCAGGAGGGAAACCGCGACGGCCAGGCCGATCCAGCGCGATCGCGACGGGCGGGGACGCGCCGGCCGCCGGGCCGACAGGACAGAGGGACGAAAATGGTTCATCGAACGCCGTCCTCATACCAGACGGCGAGCCGATTGCATTCCATCAACGCGATACATCTGCCACGCGCGCCACGCCCGCTTGACGATCCCCGTGGCCAACCGGATGGTGAATGCGCCTATACTGCGCCGGTTCCGGCCCGAGGGGATGAGGTCAGGGCCAGGGGAAACGCATGACACGGCTCGACGACGACCTTCTCGGCGCCCTTCGGCGCATGAAACTGCTGGCCGACGATGCCGCCGCGACCGGGGAGCCGCTGACCGGCGGCGTGTCGTCCGACATCTGGCGGATCGACCTGCCCTCCGGCCCGATCTGCATCAAGCGGGCGCTGGCGAAGCTGAAAGTGGCCGCCGACTGGCGGGCCCCGGTGGACCGCAACGTCTATGAAGCGCGCTGGATGCAGGTCGCCGGCGAGGCCGCGCCCGGTTCGGCCCCGCGCCTGTTGGGCCAGGACGCGGAGACAGGCTCGCTCGCCATGGAATTCCTGCCGGCGGAACGCTACGCCCTGTGGAAGGCGCAGTTGCGCGACGGCGTCGCCGATCCCGGCTTCGCCGCCCAGGTGGCCGAGAGGCTGGCCGCGATCCATGCCTTCGCCGCCGCCCGGCCTGAGCTGGCCGGCGATTTTCCGACCGACGCGATCTTCCACGACATCCGGCTGGAGCCGTATCTGACGCATACCGGGCGGCAGCACCCGGACCTGGCGCCCAGGCTGGCGGCGCTGCTGAAAACGACGTGGACGACCAAGCGCACGCTGGTGCACGGCGATATCAGCCCGAAGAACATCCTGCGCGGCCCACAGGGCCCGGTATTCCTGGACGCGGAATGTGCGTGGTGGGGCGATCCGGCGTTCGACCTGGCGTTCTGCCTCAATCACCTGCTGCTGAAATGCATCTGGACCCCGCGTGCGCATGATGGCTTCATCGCCTGTTTCCGCGCGCTGGCCGACCGCTACCTGGCAGGCGTGACGTGGGAGCCGGCGGCCGCGTTGGAAACCCGCGCCGCGGCCCTGCTTCCCGGCTTGCTGCTGGCGCGGGTGGATGGCAAATCGCCGGTCGAATACATCACCACCGACCGCGACCGTGCGCCGGTCCGAGCGGTCGGGCGCCGACTGTTGTTGCGTCCACCCGCTCGGCTAGGCGACATCGCCGCCATCTGGCACCAGGAACTCACCGCATGACCGATACCGCCATCGCCTATGTCCATGCCCGCCGCGTCTGGGACAGCCGCGGCCGTCCGACCGTGGAGGCCGATGTCGTGCTGGAGGGCGGTGCCGTGGGCCGGGCGATCGCGCCCGCCGGGGCCTCGACCGGGACGCATGAGGCGATCGACCTGCGTGACGGCGGGGCGGCCTTTGGCGGCTATGACGTCCGCAAGGCGATCGCCAACGTCAACGACGTGATCGCCTTCGCGGTCCACGGGATCGACGCGGCGGACCAGGAAGCGCTGGACGAGCGGCTGATCGAGTTGGACGGGACGCGGACCAAGTCGAAGCTGGGGGCGAACGCGACGCTGCCGGTCTCCATGGCCGCGGCCCATGCGGTGGCCGGCGCTCGGGGCACACCACTGTATGCCTCCCTGGGCGGGCCGGACGCATCGCTGGTCCCCCTGCCCCAGATCCAGATCTTCGGCGGCGGCGCCCATGCCGGGCAGCGGGTCGACATCCAGGACTTCATGATCATGTGCCCGGCCGCCGAGACGTTCGCCCAGGCGCTGGACTGGACCGCCGAGGTGTACCGCACCGCCGGCAAGATGATGGCCGAGTCCGGCAAGCTGGCCGGCGTGGCCGACGAAGGCGGCTGGTGGCCGATGTTCGACACGAACGAGCAGGCGCTGGACGCGCTGACCGCCGCGATCGAACGGGCCGGCTACAAGCCCGCCGAGCAGGTCGGGATCGCACTGGACATCGCCGCCACCCAGTTCGGCAAGGGTGGCCGCTACACGCTGGCGCTGGACGGCAAGGAACTGTCGCGCGAGGAGATGGTCGCGATGCTGACCGGCTGGATCGGCCGCTACCCGATCCTGTCGATCGAGGACCCGCTGGCCGAGGACGACGCCGAGGGCATGCGCGCCTTCACCAAGGCGGTTGGCGGCAAGGTCCAGATCGTCGGCGACGACTACCTGGTCAGCGACGCCGACCTTGTGTCGGAGGCCGCCGAGGCCGGGGCTTGCAACTGCGTGCTGCTGAAGCCGAACCAGCGCGGCACGCTGACCGAGACCCTGGACACGCGCCGCACCGCCGAACGCGTCGGCTACGCGACGATCGTTTCCGCCCGGTCCGGCGAGACGGAGGACACGACGATCGCCCACCTGGCGGTCGGCTGGTCCGCCGGTCAGTTCAAGGTGGGAAGTTTCGCCCGCAGCGAGCGGATGGCGAAATGGAACGAGATGCTGCGGATCGAGGAGGCGCTGGGCGGCCGGGCGAAGTTCGCCGGCGGGGCGGTGCTGGGGCGTACGAAGGCAGGGTAAGGCGCCGGTCGGGACAAACCCATCAAGCAGGGTCGCGGAACGCCAGCCCCAGGCTGGTCAAACGGGTCCGCAGAACGTCGGTACTGTCCCATACGAGGCCGATTTTCGCGATTTCGATACCGGCGTGATCCAATTCCGCCGGGAAGCGGGCGGCATCCTTGGGTGTCGTCATCAGCGTCAACCCGGCGTCCCGCGCCTTGGTTACAAGTGTCACGATGTCCCTGACGCTGTACGGGTAATGATTCGGGAATGCCCTGGTGTCGGCGATCGGGAGGCCCGCGTTCTTCAACGCGTCGAAGAATCGCTGCGGGTTCGCGATACCGGCGAACGCCAGGTACGGTCCCTTGGTCCGCTGGGCTTCATCGATGATCTGCTCCGTCCTCGCCCGCAGCACCGGCAGCCTGCCGTCGAGGACACGCGCCACGTCGTGCGCGTCGGCACCGATGACGACGGCGAGATCGGACTTCCCGACGACGCGCTCGATCGGTTCCCTGAGCGGGCCGAACGGGATGACCTTGCCGTTCCCGAATCCCACGCGTCCGTCGATGATCAGCAGCGATAGCGTGCGGACGATCGAGCGGCTTTGCAGCCCGTCATCCATGATCAGCGCCTTGGCGCCGGCGTGGCAGGCGAACCGCGCCGAGACGCCCCGGTCGCCGCAGCGCCAGGTGGGGGCGATCCTGGCATGGAGCAGCGTCTCGTCGCCGACCGCGGCATAGGAGTCCGTCGGCAGCACGCGCCTGAGCGCGTTGGAATAGGCGCCATAGCCGCGAAGCAGGATGTGCGCGCCGTCGATCCGCTGGGCGAGGTCCTGGACCACCGTCGTCTTCCCGGCGCCCCCCACCGTCGCCCCGCCGCAGCAGATCACCGGCACGGACGCGCGGTATCCTTGCTTGTCCTGCTGTCCAAGACGCCGCTGAAGCCACTGGTAGGCGTCGAAATGCGGGTTGGCGACAACCGCCCCGGAAACCAGATGGTCCTGGTACCAGAAGCGCGGGGTTTTCAACAACGATGCACTCCCACTTACCGATCCGCATGGCCGTCGTGCAGACGAGCCCTTGTCACCCCAACGCCCTGGCCTGGCCCGACCGGTCCCTCTCCCGTCAGGCACCGGATGGCCCGGTCGGGCCGGGCCAGGGCGCGGTACGCAGGCAAGACCGACGCGCCGGTCTTAGTGGATCGCCAGCCGCATCGCCAGCCCGCCGCCTGAAGCCGAGGCTTACGCATTCGGATGACGACGGCCCGGACAGGCGCTAAACGCGCTTCATGGGAAAAAGAAAATACCAAGACGCCGTCCAGTTGGCAGCCCTTCCCTGGCGCATCGGGGCGAAGGGCACGCGCGAGATCCTGCTGCTGACTTCCCGCGAGACCGGGCGCTGGGTCATTCCCAAGGGCTGGCCTATGAAAGGCCGGAAACCTGCCGAAGTCGCTCGGCAAGAGGCCTTTGAAGAAGCGGGCTTGGTCGGCCGGGTGATCGGCAAGCGGCCATTGGGCAATTTCCATTACGAGAAGCGCCTCGCCAAGAAAGCCGTCATCTGCCAAGTGTGGGTCTACCTGTTTCGTGTCGAACGACAACTCGACGACTGGCCGGAAAAGAACCAGAGGCGCACGCAATGGTTCGAAGCGGACGACGCCGCGGACCTTGTCGAGGAAGGTGGCCTCGCCGAGATCATCAAGGCATTCGCCGGTTCCTACGTGCGCTTCACCGCCTTCCGCAAAGGCTGACGGCGCGTCCGGCGCCGACGTCGCGCGCTGTCGGGTGACCGGCCATGGCATGGACAGGACCTTCGCGGGCGGGACGGGGATCCACACGGGCGAGCGGCCGACCGCCATTTGACGAACCGGTCCGCGTGCCGATAACTCCCGCCCCACCACCAGCGGCCACACCACAAACGGAAAGGACTTCGTCCATGGACCTGCAACTCGGGGGCAAGACCGCCCTGGTCACCGGCGCCAGCATGGGCATCGGGCGGGCCATCGCCAAGATGCTGGCGCAGGAAGGCGTTCAGGTCGTCGCCGCCGCGCGGCGGATCGAGCTGATGGAGGCGATGGCCGACGAGGTCGAGGCGGGCCAGCACCCGCGCCCGGTCCTGGTCAAGCAGGACGTCATGGAAGAAGACGCCGCCCAGAAACTTGCCGGCGCCGCGCTGAAAGCCGTCGGCCACATCGACATCCTGGTCAACAATGCCGGCGGCAGCCGCGTCCTGCCGATCGATGCGCCCGAGGAACGCTGGACCGAGGCGATGACGCTGAATTTCACCCGCCCCCGCCAGCTTGCGCACGCGCTGCTGCCCCAGATGATCGAGCATCGCTACGGCCGCATCATCAACATCACCGGCAAGAGCGAGCCGGAGCACCTGAACGCCGCCTTCTCCGCCAAGGCGGGCATCCATGCCTGGGCCAAGGGGCTGTCGCGGGAGGTCGGGCAGTACGGGATCACCGTCAACTCGATCCCGCCCGGCCGCATCATGAGCGAGCAGATCCGCCGCAACTATCCGGAAGACTACCGCAAGCACTTCGCCGAGACCGAGATCCCGGTGAAATACTGGGGCGAGCCGGAAGACCTGGCAGTGATGGCGGTGTGGCTGGCCTCTCCCCTCGCCCGCTATATCACCGGCGCGGTGATCCCCGTCGACGGCGGGCTGCGTCGCTATCAGTTCTGACGCCAGATCGAGCGGCCGGTCTGGACATCGCGGCCGTTCGGTCCAGACTGACGGCGCCGGGGTCCTTGGGTTGGGGACGGCGTCAGGGAAAAGGGGCGGAACGATGCGTCAGATGGTCTTGGTCGGCTTCCTGCAGGCGCAGAACTGCACCACGCTCGCCAGCGCCTGGCGGCATCCGGACGCGCATAGCGACTTCACCACCGCCGCCTATTACCAGCGGATCGGGCAGGTGCTGGAGGCGGGCAAGTTCCAGCTCGCCTTCTTCGACGACCGCCTGGCGATGCCCGACATCTATGGCGGCAACCCGGCCGAGGTCGTCGCCAACGGCGTCCGCGTGGTGAAGATCGACCCGGTCGCGGCGATGATGGCGATGGGGTTCGGCACGCGATACCTGGGCCTCGGCTCCACCGCCTCGACGACCTATTACGAGCCGTTCGACGTCGCGCGGCGCTTCCAGACGGTGGACCACATGCTGGGCGGGCGCGCGGCCTGGAACGTCGTGACATCCGTCAACGACGCCGAGGCGCAGAACATGGGCCGCATCGAGCACATGGAGCATGACGCCCGCTACGACCGCGCCGACGAGTTCATGGAGATCGTCCATTCCTGCTGGGACGGGTGGGAAGACGGCGCCCTGGTCGTGGACAAGAAAAGCGGCCTGTTCGCCGATCCCGGCAAGGTCCACCGGCTGGAATACCAGGGAAAATACCTGAAGTCCTCGGGCACCTTCACGGTGCCGCGCAGTCCGCAGGGGCATCCGGTCGTGATCCAGGCCGGGTCTTCGAACCGCGGCAAGACGTTCTCGGCGCGCTGGGCGGAAACGGTGTTCGTCGCCTACGAAGACCTCGAAGCCGGCAAGCGTCAATACACCGACCTCAAGGCCGAAGTCGCTCGGCTTGGGCGCGATCCGGACCGGCTGAGCGTCAATACGATCGCCTATCCCGTCGTTGCCGAAACGAAGGCGGAAGCGGAAGACAAGATGGCGCTGATCGACTCGCTGTATAAAGAGGTCGACGGACTGTCGCTGCTGTCGGAAGCCCTGAACTACGACTTCAAGAAAAAGAGCCTGGACGAGGCCTTCTCGGCCGAAGAGCTGGAGGGGATGTCCGGCATGCAGGCGATGCGCGACCGCGTGATGCGCATCGCCGGCCGCAACCCGACGGTGCGCGACTTCCTGGAGGTGACGCGCCGCGGCCGCCCGCGGGAGGCCGGGGTCGGCAGCGGCAAGGAAGTCGCCGACCGGCTGGAGCAATGGTTCACCGACGGCGCCTGCGACGGCTTCGTCGTCGCCGGCACCCATATGCCCGGCACGTTCGAGGACTTCGTTCGTTTCGTTACGCCGGAATTGCAGCGGCGGGGTTTGTTCCGGTCCGACTACACCGGGGCAACGCTGCGCGAGAACCTGGGGCTGCCGGTGCCCAAGCGCGGGTCCTGGCGGCTGGCCTGACCGGCGTTCGGTACGCCGGCCCGGGACTTAATGCATGATGACTTCGCTTTCACTCATGCACTTTGCCGGATCGCGCGATTCAGACCTGCGGCGATTCCGCCTCCGGTCATCGCGCTCTTGAACCATCAGCAATCCTCCACCGATCCCAGCACGGGCTTGTCTGCCCGAGCGGACGGGGGGCGCGCGGCGGGGGTGGCGTCGGTGAGGAGGCTGGGGCGCATGCGTCGGGCGGCCGCATCCGCCGTCAGCAAGTTCAGCACGGAGTCCCGCCCGCGCGCGCCGACATCGCGGGCGGTCTCGCGATCCGCGAAGACCTGGCGCATGAATCCCACCGCGGCGTCGTGGTCCGGCTTGCCCCAGGTGGAACCGCGCTGGAACGGCCCATCCGCGATCTGAACGAATTCTTCCGAACAGGGAACGAGGAACGCGCTCTCCTCGTCCATGTATTCGAGGTTCCCGGAATAACCGGACGCGATCACGGGCACCCCGTAATACATGGCCTCGGCCATGCTGTATCCGAATCCCTCGGCGCGGTGCAGGGACACGTAGCAGTCCGCGCCGGCGATCAGGTGCATCAGCTCATGGCGTGGCAGGTCGCGGCCGTCGAAGGTGATATCGAGGCCCGACTGCGCCGCGCGGCGCTGCATCGCCTGCACCCGCCCCGCGTGTTCGTTGCGGTGCAGGCTGCCGACCTTCAGCCACAGGCGCACCGAGGCGGCGGACGGCGTGTCCTTGAACGCGGCGATGAACGCCTCGATGACCGCTTCCGGGTTCTTCCGTTCGATCGAACTGTTGGAATCGAAAACAAACAGGAAGACGAACACGTCGCGCGTCAGGCGGACGGCGCACTCGGCGGTGCAGGCGGGATAGCTTTCGACGTCGAGGATATTCGGCACGACCCGCACGTCGCCGCCGAACAACCGCCGGAACGGTTCCGCGGCGAACTCGGAAATCGCCCAGATCTCATCGTAACGTTCGTAGATCGGCCGCCAGTGGTGGTTCCACTCCTGCTGCTCCCACGCCAAGTGTATGATGTTGCGACGATGCCGGAAGTAGGCGGCCGGCAGCAGGCCGAAGAAATCTTCATCGCTGTGCGGATAGGAGCTGAAGATGTTCACGTCCGCCATATGGTCGTAATGATGGAAGAACGCATCCAGCTTCGTGCCCTGCCGCACATGCCCGGTGCAAAGCGGGATGCGCCGCACCGGCCGCAGCCGCTCCACCGACAGCGCCAGGCCCCGCACCGATTCGCCGACACCGATATCGGCCAGGAAATAGCCGAAGACATTGACCGGGGTCTCACGCTCGTTGCGTGGGAACGGCAAGTCGGCGGAGGACAAGCCGGTGCGGCGCAGCGCCCTGCGATAGGCCGGTATGATCGCGGCCGGCGCCCGTCCCTGCGTGACGTTGCGCAGCACGTCGAACACGTGCCGGCTGGGGGCGCTGGCGGCCTCGTATTGCTCCCGCACCTCGTCCTCCAGCGCGATCTCGATCGTGCTGAAGGCGCGGGCATGCTCCGCCAGCCCCCGCTGGGCCCAGGCGGTCTCGCGCGCCGCCTCGGGCAACAGCGCCAGCGCATGCTCCGCCGCCCGGGAATTGATCGGCAGGCGGCGGTTCACCGGCAGTTCGAGATAGAGCGGGACCAGCAGATGCCGCTCCTGCAGGTGCAGCAGGCTGAGCACCGCGACGTCCGCGAGGTCGTATTCCAGCCCCTCACCGGCGCCGCGGATCAAGGATCCGATCAGGGCCTTGGGTTCGTCGCTCAGCAGTTCCTCGGCCGCGAGCTGGCCGAGATCCTCCCGCCGGCTGAGATAGGAGAAGATCCGCGCCAACACCGCGGCGGCCGAGTGGGTTTCGAATTGCGCGACGGCCCTCTCCGGCACGTCGTGTTCGCTCCCGGAATGATCGCGCAGCCATGTGGCGAAGGCGCGGTGGGATTCCGTGAACGGGTTGGGGAAAGCCTCTCTCAAGTCGTCGCGGCGTTCGTAAATCTGCAGCACCGCGCCGAATGCGTCGAAGAACGACCATTCCACCTCGGTCTCCAGCAGGCTATCGACCAAGTCGCCGCGCCCGAGGCCGCGCAGCCACGACTCGGCGGCGCGGCGGTCCTTGCCCAGGAACCGATAGGACCGGCCATGGGTCCGCATCAGGTCCGCCACCTCTTCGGCGACCTCCACAAGCGCGTCCGAGGTCAGCACCCGGCGGAAGCCCGTCACCAGGTCGTCGATCTGCCATTCGACCCCGCCATGGTAGCAGAACCAGCGCCAGAACGCATGGGAATCGGTCCCGTCGCGTGCGTCGGGCCAGGTCTTCGCGATGTCGGGGCGCCGGTCGTAGATCTCCACCGCGATCAACGGCAGCATCGAACCCGTCGTCGGCAGGGGCGACATCAGGAAGGCGCAGATCTGGTCGGCGCCCGCCATGGTCATGCCGTCATGGGGCGGGATGCTCGCCTCGTATTTCTTCAGCAGGCCGCGGATGAGCGGAGACAGGAGGAACCCGTTCGCAAGGCGGTCAAACCGGTAGGGCAAGGTGCTGCAATCCGCCATCGGGTCGCGCGCCAACTGCTCGCTGTACCAGCTCAGCAGATAGGCCACCGCCGGCAAGGTGTAGACGGAATAGCGATGGTCGTGTTTTGACAGCTTCAGCGGGTCGTTCGGGTCGTAGCCGCTGAAATGGAAGCAGACCAGCGGCCTGCGGTCGACCTCCAGTTGCACCGAACCGTCTTCGTCCATCAGCCGCTGGAACTGCCGGTCGTGCAGGTTCCAGTAGGCGACATTATAGGCGGTGTCGCGCAGGATGAAGATGCGGTCCAGCAGCACCAGCGCCCAGTTCAGGTATTGCTGGTCCGTCTGCCCGCCGGCGGGACCATAGAACGTGCCGGGTGCCAGGTTGACGCTCAGCCAGAACCGCAGGAACGCCTGGTTCGGATCCAGCCGCAGCGCGAAGCAGCCGGCGTTGATCAGGCCTGCGTTGAAGATGTCGGCATTGTTCGGATGCACCCAGAACCGGTCCGGGCGCGGGTACGGCATCAGCATATGCGGTATCAGGACCGCGTCGTGCTCCTTCAGCGCATCCAGCATGCCGGTGAACGGGGCGAACACGGCGATGTCGCAGTCCAGGTAGATCACGGCCGCCGCGAACTGCGAGAGATACAGCAGGAACGCCGGCTTCATCGCATTGGCGAATTCGCCCCCGTCGTATTTGGTGCTCGCCCAGCCGGCGCCCGGGACGTCCATGTCCTCCAGCAGCACGACGGTCCCCAGGGGGAAGATCGAACGGTCCGGCGTCTCTCCGTCGATGATCAGAAGGTAGATCGGTATGTCCGGATGATGGGCTGCGAAGCTGCGCGCGGTGATGCTGGCATGCGGCAGGTAGTTGCGCGTCGCGATCAGCGACAGGCAGCACGGCGCCCGCGGGCCGTCGTGCGGCGCCTCCGGCCGGCGGGGGCTGGGATCGAGCGGCCGGTCCGGCGGCTGCGTCGCCGGCGGCAAGCCATAGCGTTCCAGCAACTGCCGGCGGGGCCCGCTCACGTGCAGTCGCCGGTTGGGAACAATGCCTGATGCGGCCCGTCGGCCGACAGGGCGGTTTCAAGTTCCGGGATAGATCGGACGGCAGGCCATTGAGAAGACGCGAAAAGCGGATGATCTCTTCCGAGTCCGTCAGCCAATCTGCTCACCCTGTGCTCCCAGCCGCTTGGGTTCGAACCGTCGGAAAGCCCCGGTTCGCGCGTTATCTGACAAAAGTCTACAGAGAGATACCGACCTGAACAACGCCGTAAGGACGTCGCTGGATGTCGGGATTGTGGAGTCCGCCGGTAATCCCAGTTGCTCCGCGTCCGGCGGCCCAGCATGATGCGATCCAAACGGCCAAGACCCCAGGGAGCAGACGGATGAGCGACGCGGCCCGCAGCTATGCGCATGGCGGCTCCGAAACGGCGATGATCGGCGATACGATCGGGCAACAATTCGACCGCACCGTGGCCCGCTGGGGCGACCGGGACGGGCTGATCGTCCATCAGCACGCCATACGCTGGAGCTGGGCCGAACTGGGCCGGCGGGTCGACGCGTTCGCCGCGGGGCTTGTGGCGCTGGGCTTGCGGCCCGGCGATCGCGTCGGGATCTGGTCGCCCAACAACGCCGAGTGGATCATCACGCAGTTCGCCACCGCCAAGGCCGGGCTGATCCTGGTCAACATCAACCCCGCCTACCGCCTGGCCGAGGTCGAATACGCGCTCAACAAGGTCGGCTGCGCGGCGCTGGTCACCGCGACGGCGTTCAAGACCTCGGACTATATCGGGATGGTCAACACGCTGGCGCCCGAGCTGGCATCGGCGGCGCCGGGGGCGCTGAAAGCCGCGCGGCTGCCGCACCTGCGCACCGTCATCCAGGTCGGCGGGCACGCACCGGGCACCTTCGCCTTCGAGGCGGTCGCAAACCTTGGCGGCGCGGCGGAGGCCCAGCGCCTGCGCGACCTGGCGCCCGTCCTGCAGTTCGACGATCCGATCAACATCCAGTTCACCTCGGGCACCACCGGGCTGCCGAAGGGCGCCACGCTGACCCACCACAACATCCTGAACAACGGATTGTTCATCGGCGAGATCATGCACTACACCGAGGCCGACAAGGTCTGCATCCCGGTGCCGATGTACCATTGCTTCGGCATGGTGATCGGGGCGCTGGCCTGCGTGACGCACGGGTCAGCCATCGTCTTCCCCGGTGAGGGCTTCGACCCGCTGGCCACGCTGGAAACGGTCGCGGCGTATCGCTGCACCTCGCTTTACGGCGTGCCGACGATGTTCATCGCCGAACTGGACCATCCCGAATTCAAGCGGTTCGACCTGACCAGCCTGCGCACCGGCATGATGGCCGGCGCCCCCTGCCCGATGGAGATCATGCGCCGCTGCATCCGCGACATGCACCTGACGGAGCTGACCATCGGCTACGGCATGACCGAGACCAGCCCGGTCAGCACCATGACCCGCATCGGCGACGCGCTGGAGCTTCAGGTCAGCACCGTCGGGCGCGTCATGCCGCACCTGGAAGTGAAGATCGTCGACGCCGAAGGCCGCGTCGTCCCCGCCGGCGTCACCGGGGAATTCTGCACGCGCGGCTACTCGGTGATGCTGGGCTACTGGGACGACGCGGCGAAGACGGAAGAGGCCATCGACCGCGCCGGCTGGATGCACACCGGCGACCTGGCGACGATGGACGCGGCCGGCTACTGCAAGATCGTCGGCCGCATCAAGGACATGGTCATCCGCGGCGGCGAGAACATCTATCCGCGCGAGATCGAGGAGTTCCTCTACCGCCACCAGGCGATCCAGGACGTCCAGGTCTTCGGCATCCCCGATGCGCGCTATGGCGAGGAACTCTGCGCCTGGATCAAGCTCCGCGCCGGCGCGACGCTGACCGAGGACGAGGTCAAGGCGTTCTGCAAGGACCAGATCGCGCACTACAAGGTCCCCCGCCATATCCGCTTCGTGGAGGAATTCCCGATGACGGTGACGGGGAAGATGCAGAAATACCTGATGCGCGCCGCGATGGCCGAGGAGCTTGGGACGCCGTGATGGAGCCGGTCCCGAGTTGAGCCGACATCCCCGTCCTGGCCCGGCGCCTGACCGGCCACCTGGTGCCTAAAGGGACGGCGATGGCCCGGTCGGGCCGGGCCAGGAGGGGGGTGTGCGGGTTGCGCGGACCTTTCCCGCCCTAGGGCCAGGCGGCCGGGTGGTAGCCCAGCGGCACCGACGGGCGGGCCCAATAGGGCTTCGTCTCCGACAGCTTCAGCACCGGCGCCAGGTGGGTCAGCTTGCCCTGCGGCGTGTCGGAGACCATCGACCAGGACTTGATCTCCTCCGGCGTGAATTCCGCCGGTGCGGCCCGAGCCGCGTCGCCGGGGACCTCGCCCAGGTCGACGATCCATTTGCCCACCTGGGCCAGCGAGATCCGCACCAGCCAGCTTCCGCCCTGCTGCGCGCGGCGGTTCAGCGCCAGCATCGCGCCGGTGGCCATCAGGTAGCCGGTGCAGTAGTCGATCGCGGAGACGGGATAGAACGCCGGACCTGGTTTCTTGCCCGGTACGACCTCGGTCTGGCGCAGCGTCATGCCGCTGACGGTCTGCACCACCGTGTCGAAGCCGCGGCGCGACGCCCAGGGGCCGGCATGGCTGAAGGCGCAGAGCGAGACATACACCAGGCCGGGGCGCAGCTTCGCCAGTTCCTCGGGCGACAGGCCGCGGCTGGCCAGCGTGCCGGGGCGATAGCCCTGGGAGAAGACGTCGGCGTCCTTGATCAGGGTCTTCAGGGTCGCGAGGTCTTCCGCCTTGCGCAGGTCCAGGTGCGCGGACAGCTTGCCGTGGCCGGTATCGGCTTCCTGGTAGCCCAGGTTCGGCAGATGCGGGGCGGTGATCTTCATCACCTCGGCGCCGTGTTCGGCGAGCGTGCGTGCGCAGGTCGGGCCGGCGAGCACGCGGGTGATGTCGACGACGCGGATGCCCGACAGCGGCCGGTCGCCTTGGCGGTCCCCTTGATGGTCCCCTTGGTGGCCCCCCTGGTGGTCCCCTGGGGGCAGCGGTTCGGGGTCGCTGTCGCCGATGCGGATGATCTCCATCAGCGGCAGGGCGGCGATGGCGGCGGATTGCGGGTGCTGCGCCCATTCGGCGGCGCTGCGCACCATGCCGCCGGCGCCCTTGGCCTCCAGGATCGCTTCCTCCAGGTCGAGCGCGTTCCAGGTCAGCACCGCCTTGGCTACGGCTTCGGGCGTTTCCGCGCAGCCCAGCACTTTCAGCGCGGCGGCGCGGTGGTTGGGGAAGTTGGCGTGGACGTAGCTCCAGCGCCCGTCCTTGGTCGGATAGGTGCCCATGATGGAGTTGCGCGCGGCCGACAGTTCGCCGTCGCCGATCTTGAGGTAGTGGCCGGACCGCAGCGAGGCGGCGGCCTGGCGCAGGTCGACGCCGATGGTCTGGCGCCGGCCGGTCCGCGTCTCCCACAGGTCGGAGGCGGCGAGGCCGGTGGCGGCCAGGGTGGCGGCGCCGGCGGTGGCGATGCGGAACGGGGTCGGCAGGACGGGATCGCCCTGGCCCGTGAAGGTGACGGTCGCGGCGTGATCGGCGGTCCAGCCGCCATAAGGCAGAAGGGATTTCAGGGCTTCTACGGGCATGGACGTGTCCTCCTGACGCCAGACGTTTCTATTCATCGCAGCCGGCGTCAACCTTTGCCCCCTGCCCGCCCCCAGGGCGGGTCCCAGGGCGGGCATCCATGGCGGCTTCCAGGGCGGGGGGTGGAGGACGGCGTTGA
>NZ_DASZTJ010000269.1:0-17400 GCF_035548235.1 Rhodopila sp. | reverse complement strand
TGCTGCCCGAAGACTCCTGTCACGAATGCCCGAATTGGGCGTTCCCATCCGGGAACGCCGCCACCAGACCGTTGGCGGAACCCGAGTGATGCGCCATATCGCGTGCACGGGCGCCGACGGCAGCGTGCTTATCGGCTTGCCCGCCTGGCTTTGCAAGATAAGGGCTTACCCCATCATGGCCGATGTTTCACCGGACGCCCTGCGTTCCGCGCTGCGAGCGATCAACGACCCTCGGTCGGGACAGGACATCGTCGCCGCCGGGCTGGTCGAGGCGATCGACATCCGCGGCGGCCTGGTGCAGGTCACGCTGCTGACCGACCGGACCCATGCCCAGGCGATGGAGCCGGTCCGGCAGGAGGCCGAGGCGGCGCTGAAGCGCCAGCCCGGCGTGACCAATGCCACCGTGATCCTGACCGCGCACCGGACGCCGCCGCAAGGCCAGCAGGCCGCGCCGCCGCCCCACCAGCACGGCCAGCAGCCGAAACCCGGACTGCTGCTGCCCGACGTGAAGTCGATCGTCGCCGTCGCCTCGGGCAAGGGCGGCGTCGGGAAATCCACCGTGGCGGTGAACCTGGCGGTCTCGCTGGCGCGGCGCGGACTGAAGGTCGGGCTGCTCGACGCCGATATCTACGGTCCCAGCCTGCCGCGCATGCTGGGCCTGCGCCGCAAGCCCGAGGTCAGGAACGAGAAGATGGTCCCGCTGCAAGCCTGGGGCCTGGCCTGCATGTCGATCGGCTTCCTGGTCGACGAGGAGACGCCGATGATCTGGCGCGGCCCGATGGTGATGGGCGCGCTGGAGCAGATGATGGGCCAGGTCGCGTGGGGGCCGCTGGACATCCTGGTGGTCGACATGCCGCCCGGCACCGGCGACGCGCAACTGACCATGGCGCAGCGCGTCGCGCTGACCGGGGCGGTGATCGTCTCGACGCCGCAGGACATCGCGCTGATCGATGCCCGCCGCGGCGTGCGGATGTTCGAGAAGACGAAGGTCCCGGTCCTCGGCCTGGTCGAGAACATGAGCTTCTTCTGCTGTCCGAACTGCGGCCACCGCTCCGACCTCTTCGGCCACGGCGGCGCTCGGACCGAGGCGGCGCGGCTGGGGACCGCGTTCCTGGGCGAGATCCCGCTGCTGCTGGACATCCGCGTCGCCGCCGACGCCGGCACCCCGATCGCCGCCCAGGCGCCGGATGGAGAGGCCGGCAAGGCCTATGCCGCGCTGGCGGAGCAGGTGTGGGGCAGGGTCTCGGGCCGCGCGGTGGCGGCGCGCAGCGGGCCGCGCATTGTCATCGACTGAGTAACCAGTCCTTAACACTCGGCCGTTACCCTCCGTCCCGGAGACCGGTCGATGCTGTCGCTCAATCTTGGACGCTTTCTGGGCCGAACCGACGGCGGGTCGATCGCCGATTCGCCTTTGCCGCCGCCGGAGATGCTTCCGGCGCCGTCCGAACCGGAGCGGCCGGAGGTGCCGTCCGGCCCCTGGCCGCCGGACCGGCTGGCCGTCACCGATCGCCTCTGGGGCCCCGGCTTCACCCTGCCGGGCGGCGAGGCCGAGATCCTGCGCCTCACGCGGCCGCTGGGGGCGTCGGGCGACAACCGCCTGCTGCTGGTCGGCGCCGGGGGCGGCGGCTGCGCGACGGCGATCGTGCGCGACACGCATACGCGGGTGACGGCGCTGGAGGCCGAACCGCAACTGCTGGCGGTCGCCCGGGCGCGCGCCGAGGCGGAGAACATGGTCCGCAAGATCGCGTTGGCGTCCTGGGACCCGAACCATCCGGCCTTTCCCAAGGGCAGCCACAGGAACTGCCTGGCGCTGGAGCCGATGCGCCTGGCGGTCTGCACCGTCGTCCTGCCGGCGCTCGCGGCGGCGATCGAGACCGGCGGCAGCCTGGTCGTGGTCGACCTGATCGGCACCGAACCGCTGCTGGTCGGCGATCCGCTCGTCGATCGCTGGGTCAGGCTCGACCTGCGCGACCCGGGGGTGATCCCGACGGCCGGCGCGGTGGCGGCGGTGATGGAGGCCTGCGGCATGGACCTGCGGATCGCCGAGGACATCTCCCACCGCCACATGGACCAGGCGCTGCGCGGCTGGCGCGCCCTGCTGGCGGGTTTGGCGCATCAGAAACCATCGGTGCGGGAAGCCGCGCGGATGGTCTCCGAGGCGGAGCTATGGCTGCTGCGGCAGCGCCTGATCGAGACCGGACGGCTGCGCCTGATGCGCTGGCACGCGATCAGGCGGCGATAGGGAAGCGTTCGGCGCTCTCCCGGCCGGGCTTGTCCCGGCCCGGCGCTGAACGGCTGGGGAGCGGGTGGCCGGGACCAGGCCCCGCCACGCCGGCGACGGTCAGCCGGCGGTAGGGTCGGCGTATGGCTTCAGCACCTGGTACAGCACCTCCTGCACCGGGGTCGGCACCCCCAACGCCCGGCCCAGCGCCACGACTTTCCCGCCGAGCCAGGGTAATTCGATCCGGTTGCCGCGGATCAGGTCGTGCGCCATCGACGCCATCATCGTCGGCGGGGCGCCGCGGTTGAAGCCCAGCGTCTTCTGCACCGCGTCCTCGGGCAGCGGGATGCCTTTCGCTCGGCCGACCGCCACGACCTCGGCATAGGCGTGCTCGAACAGCGGGTTGATCTCGGGATCGTCCCGCAGCAGGCCCAGCGGCTTGCGGGTCGCGGCGGTGATCGAGGCGTTGGAGGCCAGCAGGATGAACTTCATCCACAGATCGACCAGGATGTTCTTGCTGTGGGTCGCATCGAACCCGGCCTTCTGGCACAGCGCGAGGAACGCCTCGGCGCGGTTGCTCCGGCTGCCGTCCAATTCGCCGAACACGAGGCGCATGAAGGTGCCGACCTGGCGGATCACGCCCGGTTCGGCGATGGTGGCGCTGATCTGCGCCACGCCCGGCATCACCGCCTTCGGGCCCAGGATCGGGATCAGGCGCTCGTGCGAATCGATGCCGTTCTGGAACGTGATCACGGCGGTATCGGCGCCGACCAGCGGCTTGATCTTTTCGCCGGCGCTTTCGACGTCCCACAGCTTGACGCAGAACATGACGAAATCCACCGGACCGATGGTCGCGGGATCGTCGGTCGCCTGGGTCGGGACCAGGTGCGTGTCGCCGCGCGGGCTTTCGACGCGCAGCCCTTTCTCCTGCATCGCCTTCAGGTGGGCGCCGCGCGCGACGAAGGTGACGTCGGCGCCGGCATGGGCCAAGGCGGCCCCGAACGCTCCGCCGACGCCGCCGGCACCGATGACCGCTATCCGCATGGGTCGAACTCCGTATCTTTCTTGGGTATCAGGTCGTAGGGCAGGGCGAAGCCGGGCAGCGCGGCAAGGCGCTTCGACCAGGCCTGCACATTGGGCCAGTCGGCGATGTCCATGCCGCCTTCGGCCATGAACACCATGCGGCCCCAGCAGCCGATATCGGCGATGGTCGGACCCGAACCGACCAGCCATGCGCGGCCTTCCAGGCTTTTGTCGACGAAGCTGACGGCGGCGTTGGCCAGCGGACGGAAATAGTCCATCACCGCGGGGTCGACCTGGCGGAACCGGCTGTAGTGCCGGACCTTGGCGACGTTGGTGATGTTATCCGCCTCCCACGACAGCCATTCGCGTGCGGTCCACCGGTCCTGTTCGGTCTCGCCGGCGAAATGCCCGGTGGTGCGCGCGAGGTAATCCAGGATGACGTTCGATTGGACGATCGCCAACCCCTGGTGGCGCAGCGCCGGAACCTGGCCGTAGCGGTTGACCGCCAGGTACGCGGCCTCCTTCTGCCGGCCGAATTTCAGGTTCACGGTGCGGAAGCTGAAGGGAAGCCGCGCCAGCGACAGGTAGAGCATCGGCTTGTACGAGGAGCTGGACGTGAAGCTGCCGTACAGCGTCAGGCGGGCGGGGTCGGGTGTCATTTCTGGCACCATGCACCGGTTTTCCAGCGACGCAAAGACAGCACCGAATTATCCCCGTTCCCTGTGGATAACTCAGTGGGTACCTCTGCGACAGACGGTGCCGAAGCGCTGTCTTCCGCGATTTTACAACCTTGCCAAAGTTTTGGGCAAAGGTCTAACCCATTGATTTTTCAGTACACGATCCTGCTATCAACGTTCTCTGTTAACCTATTGTTAAGATTTGTACGGCCTGTGGAGGAAAACCGGCGCGACTCTACCCTTGCGTTCAACGGCCATCGCCGCGCCAGTCTATGCGCGGCGCATAGGGGAGAAGCCGCATGACCGACGGGACGTCGAGCGAAGCCGCCACCCGGTCCCGCGACCTGGCAGGCAAGACGGCCATCGTGACCGGTGCGAACAGCGGCATCGGCTTCCACGTCGCCCAGGCCCTTGCGTCCCGCGGCGCCGCGACGGTCCTCGCCGTGCGTGACCCTGTCAAGGGCGCGCGAGCGGCGGCGGCGATCGGGGCGGCGTATCCCGATGCGCGCGTGCGTTGCGAAGACCTCGACCTGGACAGCCTGGCCGCCGTGGCGGATTTCGCCGGCCGATGGACCGGACCGCTGGACATCCTGGTCAACAATGCCGCCGTCATGGCGCTGCCGGCGCGCGAGACGACCGCGGACGGGTTCGAACGCCAGATCGGCGTCAACTACCTGGCGCATTTCGCCCTGACCGGCCGGCTGTCCGGTGCCCTGAACGCGGCGCCGAACGGCGGCCGCGTGGTGAACGTCGCCAGCCTGGCGCATCGGCGGGCGGTGCTGCGGCTGGATGACCTGCAAAGCCAGGCGGCCTATTCCCCGGCGGGCGCCTATCGCCAGAGCAAGCTGGCGATGCTGATGTTCTCGTTGGAGCTGCATCGCCGGTCGCAGGCACATGGTTGGGCGCTGCGCGCCTTCGCGGCGCATCCCGGCTGGGCGCGGACGAACATCATCCCCAACGGCCCCGGCCGGGCCGGCCGGGGCATCAAGGTCCGGCTGATGCAGGCGCTGTTCGGCCTGGCGGCGCAATCCGCCCGGGACGGCGCCCTGCCGATCGTGTTCGCCGCCACCGCGCCGGACGCGGAGCCAGGCGGCTATTATGGTCCCGATGGCCGGAACGAGCGGCGCGGCCCGCCGGCGCCGGCGGCGGTCTTCCCCCAGGCCAGGGACCGGCAGGCCGCCGCGGCGCTGTGGACGGTGTCCGAGGCGCTGACCGGCGTGACGTTCGGATGACCTCCCGCGACGCTGCGTATTCACCCTAATCGCGCGCGGCACCCGAACGGCGTAGGGTCTGCGGCACCGCAGCAAAGAGGTGCCATCGTGGACCTGACGCCGACCGCCAAAGACGCCCGCATCGAAAACCGCACCTTCGCGGAAATCGCGGTCGGCGACACCGCCAGCGTCACCCGCACCCTGACGGTCGAGGACATCGAGTTGTTCGCCGTCGTCTCGGGCGACGTCAATCCGGCGCACCTCGATCCCGGCTATGCCGCCACCGACATGTTCCACCGCATCATCGCGCACGGCATGTGGGGCGGTGCGCTGATCTCGGCGGTGCTGGGCACCAAGCTGCCGGGGCCGGGGACGATCTACCTGGCGCAGGACTTCCGCTTCGAGGCGCCGGTCGGCATCGGCGACACCATCACCGCCACCGTCACCGTGCGCGAGAAGAAGGACGCCAAGCAGCAGATCGTCCTCGACTGCCGCTGCACCAACCAGGCAGGCCAGGACGTCATCACCGGTACCGCCCTGGTGCGGGCGCCGGCGGAGAAGATCGCCCGCAGCCGCATCGAGCTTCCGGACGTCCGGCTGATGCGGCATCAGCGGTTCCGCACGATGGTCGAACAGGTGTGCGGCCGGCCGCCGCTGCCGGTCGCGATCGCCCACCCGTGCGATGCGACCTCCCTGACCGCGGCGCAGGAGGTGGCGGCCCTGGGCATGATCGAGCCGATCCTGGTCGGGCCGGCGGCGAAGATCCGCGCCGCCGCGGCCTCGGCCAATATCGACATCGCCGCGTGGCGCCTGGTGGACGCGCCGCACAGCCATGCCGCGGCGGCGCGCGCGGTGGCGCTGGTCAGGGCGGGCGAGGCGGCGCTGCTGATGAAGGGCTCGCTGCACACCGATGAGCTGCTGCACGAGGTCGTTGCAGCCGATACCGGGCTGCGCACCGAACGGCGGCTGTCGCATGTCTATGTCATGGACGTGCCGACCTATCCGCGGCCGCTGCTGATCACCGACGCGGCGGTGAACATCGCCCCGACGCTGGAGGCGAAGCACGACATCGTGCAGAACGCCATCGACCTCGCGCATGTGATGGGCGTCGAGCAGCCGAAAGTGGCGATCCTGAGCGCGGTGGAGGTGGTCAATCCCGCGATGGCCTCGACCCTGGACGCGGCGGCGCTGTGCAAGATGGCGGATCGCGGCCAGATCACCGGCGGCGTGGTCGACGGGCCGCTGGCGTTCGACAACGCCGTCAGCCCGGCGGCGGCGCGGCAGAAAGGGATCGTCTCGCCGGTGGCCGGGCAGGCGGACATCCTCGTGGTGCCGGACCTGGAGGCGGGGAACATGCTGGCCAAGCAGCTTTCGTTCCTGGCGGGCGCGGACGCGGCGGGCGTGGTGCTGGGGGCCCGCGTTCCCATCATCCTCACCAGCCGCGCCGATTCCGCGCGCACCCGCGTGGCGTCCTGCGCGGTGGCCGCCCTGATGGCGCAGGGTCTGGTAGCGCGCCAGCCCGCTTGATCGGCCGGGGGTCGGCCTTGTGCCGGCCGTCCGCCCGTGCCGGCGCAGCGCGGATGGCTCGGACAAGCCGGGCCGACAGGGGCCGGGCCGACAGGGGCCGGGCCGATCGGGGCCGGGCCGGTTGGGGCTGGGCCGCGAGGGAAAGTCTACCCCGCCACCCCGACCGCCCCGGACCGGCCCGTGTGGACCGGCCGTTCCTCGCCCAGCGTGTAGCGCGTCAGGACGAAGGAGACGCCGGCGCCGACCAGCGACAGCAGCCCCGCTAGCACGAAGGCGGAGGCGAAGCTGCCGCTTGCCTCGACGATATAGCCGGTGACGATCGGCGCCAGCAGGCCGAAGACGTTGCCGCCCATCACCAGGAAGGCGAAAGCGCGCCCGGCATCCGCCTTGGACCGCAGCAGGTCGTTGGTCAGCGCCGCGTTGGTGCCGCTGGCCGTGGCACCGAAACTGACCGGGAAGATCGTCAGCACGAGGACCGCCGCCAGCGAGTCGACGAAGGGGATCAGCAGCCCGATCGAGCACAGCAGCAGGCAGGCGACGACCACGATGCGCCGCGATCCCGTCCCGATGGTCGCCGGCGTCAGGATCTTGTCGCTGAGCCAGTTGGCGAGGACCATGATCACGCTGCCGATCAGGAACGGCACCGAGGTGAACAGGCCCGAGTTGACGATCGACAGGCCGCGGGCGGTCTGCAGGTAGTTGGGCAGCCAGCTCAGGTACAGGTAGACCGAATACACGGCGCAGCCCTGGGAGATCGCGAGCCCCCACATCGCGGGCGAGCGCATCAGCCCGCGATAGCCGACCGACGCGGTGTCGGAGACCGTTTCATGTCCGTGCCGCTCCGCCAGGATGCGCCTGCGTTCCGCTTCGGGCAGCCAGCGCGTCGTTTCCGGCGTCGATACGCATGCCATCCAGACGCCGACCCAGACGAGGCCGACGGCGCCGGTGATGTAGAACGACCAGCGCCAGTCCAGCGTCGCGATCAGCCAGGCGACGACGGGGGCGCTGACCGCGGGGCCGAACAGCGTCCCGGCCTGGATCAGTCCGACGGCGAGGCCACGCTCCGTCGACGGGGCCCAGTCGCGGACGGCGCGGTAGCTGACCGGGAAGGTGGGCGCCTCGCCCGCGCCGAGACCCAGCCGCGCGATCAGCATCGAAACGAACCCGGTGGTGGCGCCGGTCGCCATCTGCGCGACGGACCAGAAGGCGGCGCCCATGGCCGCGAGCCGATGCGCGCCCCAACTGTCGACCATCCGGCCGCCGGGCAGCATCATGACGACATAGGCCCAGAGAAAGGACGAGAACAGGTATCCGAGCTCAATCGGCGTCAAGCCGAATTCCGCGGCGATCGGCTTGCCGGCGACCGACATGTTGATGCGGTCCAGGTAGCAGATGATGTTGAACAAGAATAAAAGAAAGTAAACCCAGTACCGGCGGTGGGTCATCGTCTTGACGCTCCCTGAGATTCTTATGCTTGTGGGAGGAGCGTAGCAAAGCGGGGACGGAAGTCCAGCCGGCGGCCTCAGCCCGCCAGCGCGTTCGGGACCGCGATGGGGTGGCGCGTGGCCACCATCTGCTCCACCATGCCGTAGAATTGCGAGACGCGGACTGGCAGTTTGAATTGCGCGGCCCTGGCGGCCGCTCCGGCCGACAGCGCCTGAAGCCGTTCCGGCGTGTGTATGATCTGCGCGATGTCGGCCGCCATCGCCGTGGCGACCTGCTGGGTGTTTCGTCCCGCGGTCGAGACGATCACGCCGGAGCCGGGCGTCACGATCTGGGCCGGGCCGCCGACATCGAGGCACACCACCGGCAACCCGAACGACAGCGATTCCAGCACGGCGTTGCCGCTGGAATCGTGCAGGCTGGGAAACACGAACAGGTCATGGGTCTGGTACAGTTCGAACAGCGCTTGCTGCGCCAGCCAGGGCACGAAATCGACATTGCCGGCGACGCCCAGGGCGGCGGCGTCGGCGCGCAGGCGGGCTTCCTCCCTGCCTTTGCCGACGACGGTCAGCCGCGCGTCGGGGACGGTGCGGACCAGTTCGGCCAGCGCCCTGATGGCGATGTGCGCGCCTTTCCAATAGAGCAGCCGCCCGGCGAACAGCAGCCGTGGCGGTCCCGGCGGCCTGGGGGGACGGTCGGCGTTGACCGCCTCCAGCCCCAGTTCGAGGAAATTGACCGATTTCCTTTGCATGGCGGGCGTCAGGATCCGGCCGGTGTCGGGCGTCTTGGTGAAGATGACGTCGGCGCTCGACAGGCCGTGGCGCACCAGGGGATTGATCGTGATCGTGTGGTTGGACAGGTCGCGGACTTCCTCGGTGATCCTGGCCCGCGGGTGGAACGCGTCGCGCAGGGATCGCGGCGACGTCTCCCCCCCGCCGACCGGTCCGACGATCAGCGGCGCGTCGATGAAGCCCAGGAATGTCGGCGCCCTGACGCCGCCCCAGGTGAGATGGTGCAGGACGTCGAAGCCGATCTCCGCGTGCAGCCGGCGGGCCATCGCGGCCGCGCGCACCTGCCAAAAGAGGTTGTATGTCCGCTCCCACTCCGGCTCGATCGCCTGCTGCAGCGGCCAGCCGGGCACCGTGGGGAACCGCCAGGTGATGCCCGCGAGTTCAGGGTCTTCCTGGCAAGCCTTCGTCACCGAGGCCTCGTGGTTGGGCGCCACGAGCGCCCAGACCTGGTGGCCAAGCCGGTGAGCATGGGTGATCCAGTTCCAGCCGACGGCATGCTCCGATCCCCGGTTGGGCGCGCAGGAATAGGACGATATGAGCAGTTTCATCCGGCTTCGGTGCTTCCTTCGATTGTTTGCTCCCAGGCCACCCCTGGCGGGTAGGGCGGCGTAAGAGCGCAACTACAATGCTTTGGAATGCCGTCTCATGAGTACATAAACTAGAGACTCACCACGGCATCACTCTGGGTCAGGCTTCAAGGTTGAGACGAGATAGCATTAATGAAACGTCCGAAGCAATCGCGATTTGCAATGACGGCGCATGATCGCCGACCCCGGTCCGGCTTCCCCAAGACGCGCCGGCCAACGGCGTGAAAGGCAACGGGTGTCCGGCCCCACCGGACGACCGTTGGTGGCCCCCTAGAGGAGCGGCGGGGTCCGGAGCGGCGGGCGGGTCAGAGGAGTGGCGAGGTCAGAAGCGGCGAGGTCAGAAGCGGCAGGGCCAGGGGCTGCAGGGCCAGGGGCTGCAGGGTCAGGGGCGCCTCCATCCGGCGCCGCAGCAACGCGTCGAACGCTTCGAAGATCCGGCGCATCCGCGGCTGCTTGTAGGCGAACCGGTCCAGCGGGTCCATCATGTGGATGATCGCCCCTGCGTCCGCCTCGAACACCAGCAGCCGCCCGTCGGGCGTTTCGGCGCAGTCGATGGAATAGAAGTCGAAGCCCAGCCGTTCGTGCAGCGCGTCGAACGCCGCCGCGTGCCGTCGGGCGAAGCCGCTGTCGAACTCCGCCATCGCCGCCGCTTCTTCTGCCCGTTTCTCGGCCGAGACATCCATGCCGGCATTCAGGTAGTGGACCATCCAATGGCTGGAGACCGCCATGTGGCAGAGAAATGGCCGCCGGTCGATGAAGGCGACGCGCGACTTGCGATAAAGGCCCCGGCCGTCGGCATAGTCGACGAAGACGCTCATGTAGAAACGATCGGCGTCGGATGTTTCCAGGTAGCGCACCAGGCTTTCCTGGTCGGACAGCAACGCGAGCCCGTGACCGGCATGGGTGCCGGCCGGACGGACCAGGCAGGGGAACATGGTTCCCGTGGAAACGAAACCGTCGATCGGATCGCCGCTTGCCAGGTACGCCTCCAGCGCCGGCCGTGTCACCGCGACCGTCTCCGGACTGCGGATCGACGCGATGCCGGCCAGCGATCGGGACAGCGCGTCGCGCGCCAGTGCGGGCAGGAAGGCGGGATCGTTCAGCACCGGTCGCGGCCACGCGCGATACAACGCCGCCAGCCGCGCCAGCATGGCGCCATCGGGATCGCCGTGGGCGAAGAAGGCGACGTCGTGATCGGGCACCACCGGCGGCAGCGGCCGGTTCGGCAGCACATGCAGCAGGTCGAGCCGGACATCGAGGTGGTTGGTCAGGAAATCGAGCGGCGCGTTCACCATCAGGTCGCCGGCACCGCACACCGCCAGCAGCCGGACCGGCCGGCCGCCGGACGCCGTCCGTTGCACACGGAACAACAACGAGCGTGCCAAGGCCGCGTCCTGCAGCCGCAATCCTTCGGCGCGGCGGAAATCCAGTTGCAGCGCGATCCCCAGGTCGAACAGCGTCCCCGCCTCGGTGCCGTCGGGGCGGATGCGATCCATCAGCCGGTCGAAGCCGTTGCCGCCATAGGCGAAGGTCGTAAGGTCCGCGACGCCGCGGATGGCCGGTGGCATGAGCGTATCGCTCAACGCCGGGATGGCCTCTGGCAGACGCGACATCGAGACTCCGGATCGTGGGCGGCCGAACCTGGCACCGAATGGTTAACAACCCGTTTCCGCGCCCCGATTATTTGACCCGTGCGCGGGGCATGCCATGCTGAACGCGGAAACGGCGAGGGACACGGCGATGCCGATCGACTACGAGAAACGCGACGGGGTGGCCTATATCACCCTGAACAATCCGGCGAAGGCCAACATCCTCGACAAGCCGACCTCCGACGCGATCTCCGAAGCGTGGATCGACCTGTGGGAAGACCGCGACATCCGCTGCGCCATCGTCACCGGCAAGGGCGACCGGCATTTCTGCGGCGGCCACAACCTTGCGCCGCGCCCAGACCTGACGGCCGAGGACCGGGAGTTCCTGCGCACGCAGCGGATCTTCTGGCCGCTGGCCGGCACGGTGCATGGGCAGAAGACCGGTGTGGACGGGCGCATGGGCGACCACTACCCGCGGGTCTGGAAGCCGGTGATCGCCGCCATCAACGGCTGGGCGGCGGGCGCGGGCATGTACATGCTCCTCACCTCCACCGACATCCGCCTCGCATCCGCCGAGAACGCTCGGTTCAAGTTCTCGCTGCTGTCCCAAGGCTGGCTGGGGCACGGGCCGGGCGCGTCGATGCTGCTGAAGCAGCTTCGCTACATCGACGCGATGAAGATCCTGCTGACCGACGAACCCTTCGACGCGGCCGAGGCGCTGCGGGTTGGCCTGGTCAACGAGGTCGTGCCCCATGCCGAACTGATGGCGCGGGCCGAGGCGATCGCGCGCCATATCGTCACGCTGCCGCCGGTCGCGGTGCGCATGATGAAGGAGTTCGTCGTCCGCTTCGGCAACCTGCCGGACGACCAGGCCTGGCACGTGCAGAACCTGATCAACGCGCTGCTGATCCAGACGACGATGGACGGCGAGGAAGGCCGCCAGGCCTTCAATGCCAAGCGCAAGCCAAACTTCACCGGCACCCTGCGCAAGCGGGGCGAGCCCTGGCCCGAATGGTCGGAGGCCGACCGGGAACGCCTGGACGACGCCTATCGCAGCGGCGAGTACTGACCGTCCGGATATCGTGCCGTAAGCGCGATGACCTGGGGCGGAATCGCCACGGGTCCGAATCGCGCGGTCGGGCAAGACCATTGGGTAAGACCATGATGCGTGAGCGAACGCGAAGCCATCATGCCTTAGGGCACCCGCCCCGTCACCGCCGCCGCCCAGGCCGTGTGCGTCACGCGCCCGTCCGCCTCCGGCGCCAACCGCGCGCGGACCGCGTCCTTGACGCCCGCCAGGGTGTCGGGCGGGAGCGCGGCGAGCGTGGGCTTCAGCGCGCCGCTGTTGGTGCACGCGGTCCAATAGTCGTCGAAATCCGCGAAGCTCCGGCGGACCGTGATGGTCCGGGTCGCCACCTTCTCCAGCCCCGCGCCGGACCAGACGGCGCGCAGCGCGTCCTCCTGCGCCACGGCTGCGTTGGGCGGGCGTGGCGGAGCGATCCCGACGGCCTGCAGCGCGTCGTGGATCGGGCCGAACGGGAAACCCCCGGTCGCGAAGTTCCACACATAGGCGGAGATGATGCCGCCGGACCGCACCACGCGCGCCATCTCGGCCACGCCCTTGGCCGGGTCCGGGACGAAGAAGATCACCAGCGCCATGGTCGCCGCGTCGAACGAGTCGTCGGGGAACGGCAGCGCCATCGCGTCGCCCTGCCGGAACGTCGCGCCGCGGGCGCCGGGCCGTGTGCTTGCGTAGTCGATCTGGGCCGGGGAGGGGTCGATGCCCTCGACGGCGGCAGGTGCGCAGCGCTCCATCAGCAATTCGGTGAACGCGCCGTTGCCGCAGCCGACATCGATCCAGCGCAGCCCCGCGGGCGGTGCCACCCAATCGAGGAAGTCCTGTCCTGCTAGCCGGCTCCACAGGCCCATGGCGCGCTCATAGGCGGCGCCGTCGTCGAACCGTATCTGTCCGCTCATGCTTCCCCTCCCTCGGCGCGGGCACTATCGCGCGGGACGAGGCTGCGGGCGAGTCCGTACATCACGCCGCGCCGTCACCCCAGGGTGCCGGTCCGCCGCAGCGCGCCGATCGCGTCGGCGCCCAGTCCCAGCACGTCCCGCAGCACCGCGTCCGTATCGGCCCCCAGGCCGCGGGCCGGCCCACCGGCCTGACCGAACGTTGCCGCCCAGGGCAGGCCCGGCAGCAATCCGGCTTCGGTGGTCTCCCAGAAGCCGCGCGCCCGCAGGTGCGGATCGGCAACGAGGTCCAGCGACGACGCCAGCGCCGTGGCCCGGCCGCCGGGACCTTCCGCCACCCAGGCATCGTCGCCCGCGGACGGTCTCACCGATCCGGCATCGGCCTCCCCGCCGACCTCCCCGCCGACCTCCCCTTGGGCGGCCAGCAGCGGTTCGGCCATCGTCCACAGCATCGCCTCGATCATCGAGAAGTCGATCCGCGCCGCCACGCCGCGCCGCCGCCGCCAGACCGAGGCCGCGACGGAAAACGCCAGCATCAGCCCGCACATCGGATCGAGCCAGGCCATCCCGACGCGCGGCGCCCTGCCGGGATGGCGGTTCAACCCGGCGAACCCCGCGTAGCATTGCAGCAGCGTCCCGTAGGCGACCGCCCGAGCTTCGGGGCCGGTGCGGCCGAGGCCGGAGGCGGACACGTAGATCAGGTCCGGCGCCACCGCCCGCAGCGCCGCCTCGCCCAGGCCGAGGCGATCCATCACCCCGGTCGCGAAGTTCTCGATCAGCACGTCGGACCGGGCGGCGAGGTCGCGTGCGATGGCGACGGCCTCGGGTTTCTTCAGGTCGAGCGTGATCGTCTTCTTCCCCTGGCCCAGGACCGTGTGCAGTTCCGACCCACGACCCGGATCGCCGCCGTTCGGCGCTTCGACCTTGATCACCTCGGCGCCCATCGCGGCCAGGATGCGCGTCGTGGTCGGCCCGGCGATCACCCAACTGAAATCGAGCACCCGGATGCCGGACAAGGGCAGCGGCCCCGCTGTCCGCTGGGCCGCGGGGCAGGCGTGCTCCGCGACGCCGAACGGCGTGCCGGGCATCAGCGTCTTGTTCCAAGGCCGGAAGAAGCCGCGATGGCGCAGTTGCGCGCTCTCCAGGTGCTCCGTCACCTCCAGCAGCGGGAAGCTCGGCACATGCGCGGCCTGGGCCAGCGTCGCGATCTGCCGCTTGTCGTATTGGCGGCTCCACGCCGACATCAGGGCGTGCAGCGCGTCCCAGTTGGCGACGCGGTCCGCCTTGCGGGCGAAGCGCGGATCGGCGGCCCAGTCCGGGTTGCCCATGGCGGCGACCCAGGCGGCCCATTGCTTCTCCTCCCGCGGGGAGATCGCGGCATAGCCGTCGCCGGCGGGCAGGATGCAGACGGTCGCGCCGTTGCCGTCGCTTTCGCGCCTGCGCCGCCAGGCCACGCCGCGCTGGCTGGCGCGCGTCAGTTCGGTGATCGCCAGCGTGGCCAGCGCCTGCTGGATCGAGACGTCCACCGTGGCCGCGCGTCCCGGCAGGGCGGCGTGCATGCCGGCGCAGGCCGCGGCGAGGCCGCCGATGAAGGCGGATTGCCGACCGACGGGCGCCATCGGCGGTTCCGACAGGTCGTCCACCTGCCCGGTCAGCAGCCGCGCGATCCCGCTGGCGAAGAACAGGGCCAGGTCGCCGGCCGGTTCCTCGGCACGCGGTCCGGTTTGACCGAACGGGCTGATCAGGACGATGGCCGCGCCGGGATTGCGCCGGCGCAGCGAGGCCTCGTCCCAGCCGGCGGCGCGCAGCGTGGCGGGCGACCCTTCGGCGACGATCAGGTCCGCCGCCTCGATCGTTCCGGCCGCGTCGCCTGCGTTCAGCCATGCGGCCAGCGGGGACGACCGGTCCGTGCCGACACGGACGACCGAGGCGCCTGCCTCGGCCATCATGCGGCCGCAGACCGCGGCGGCGAGGCCGGGACCGAGTTGGGCGACGGTGAAACCTTCAAGCAGCATGGAGCTGTGTCCCGATATCGTTCCGAATGATACTGGCTACGGACGGCACTGGCGCGCGATGACGGCGACGACCCCGCCGCCGTCCGGCCCCTGGTGTTCGGCGCCGCCCGAAACGAACAGGTCCGTCCTGCCCGCCACGCCCGCCAGCACGCCGCCCACCAGCGCCCGCGCATGGCGGGTCGCGTTGATGTCGCTGTCGTCGAGCATGATGTGGCGGGCGCCGCGGATGTGTCCGGTCGAGGCCGGGTCGGCCTTGGCCAGCACCGCCAGCAGATCGTCCCGCTGCTGCGGGGTCAACTGCCCGTCCGGCGGCAGGCCGGCATCGGACAGCGCGCCGATCGCCGCCGGCAGGTCGATCGCGTCCCGCATCACGCGGTGCGCGATCACCGCTTCGCTGGCCCAGGCGGCGCTGTTGCCCAGCACCACCACCTCATTATGCATCAGTTCGATCCCCGCCGACGTGCTCGCTCGGCCGGACCAGAGATCGAGCCGGCGGCACACGGCGTCGTCGCCGATCCCGCCCGCCGGCAGTTCCCCAAGGGCCGCGGCGACGCCCAGCGCCGAGGCGCCGCGCGAATAGCCCATCGACTTATAAGTATCGTTGGTGACGACGCTCTGCCGCTGCCCTTGCCCTCGCGTCAGCGCCGCGGCGATCCGTTCGCCGGTGAGCAGGGGGCATTTGACCTGCACGTAATGGACGTCGTCCGGGTCGGTGATGGCGGCGGCGCGCATGGCGGCGCGGACGGCGTCGGCGGTCGCGTCGACCTGCGCGGTGCGGCCGATGTCTTCCGGCAGGAACGCGCGCGTGGCGGCCGTGCCGATCGCCAGGCGGGGCGCGGCGGGCGGGGCGGCCTGGATGGTTTCTTCGGTAAAGACCAGGATGTGGGGCGACAGGCCGCCCTCGGTGCCGCCCGACATGACGATGGCGACGCGCCGGCCGACCTCGCCCGGGCTGCACCCGAGCGGTCCGGCCAGCGCGGCGTGAAGGGCCTGGACGGCATAGGCACGGGTGAAATCGTTGACGCAGCCGTTGCCCTCGGTCTTGCCGAAGATCGCCTTGATGCCGGCGGGCGGGATCGACCCGGACTCGATCCGGTCCAGCAACGGGGCAACGTCCGCCGGATGGGAGGTCGGCAGGCGGTGCACCCGGCAGGCGCGGGCGAGGGCAGGGGGCATGACCGGTTCCTGGCGGATGGTGGAAGCGCCAGTCTAGCCGCGTGGCGAGGCGCGGCAATGTCGGGCTGTCCGCTGCGCCGGCCCCTGGTGCCGCGGGACGAACGGCGCGATGCTGCGGTCCGCGGGACGCCGATGCCCGCGGTCCCGGGAGACATGCATGAGCCGGAGCGTCGCGCCTGCCGGGATCTCCGGCCCAAGGTCGGTCGGATCAGGGCCGGTCGGACTAGGCTCGGTCGGACCAATGTCGGTCGGACCAGTGTCGGTCGGACCAGGCTCGGTCGGACCGGGGTTCTTCGGAAAAGTACCCGCCCGTGGCGATTTCCTGGACCGGCGCATGCCTTCCGTGCTGCGGGTGGCCTGGGAGCAGTGGCTGTCGTCGCTGGTCGTCGCCGCCCGTGCGGCGCTGGGGACCGACTGGCCGCATGACTGGCTGACGGCGCCGCTGTGGCATTTCACCCTGGGGCGGGAGGTCGCCCCGCCGCTGGGCGCGGCCGGCGTGCTGCTGGCCAGCGTCGACCGGGTGGGACGTTTCTTTCCGTTCTCGATCCTGGGACTGGCCGCGCCGGACGCTGCCGCGCGCAGCGCCGATTGGGCGCGTGCGGCCGAGGCGCTGGCCTTGTCGGCGCTGGCCGATGATTTCGATCCCGATCGGCTGGATGCCGCGCTGGCCGGTCTTGGACCGCCGCCGGCGGCGGGCGGGGCGGCGCTGGCGAACGGGATCTGGCCCTTGCGGATCCACGACGACTGGCCGGCGCCGCCCGCCGACAGGCTGTCGGATGCGGCGTGGCTGCCGCCGGGACCGTCGCAGTCGGCATGGTGGTGCCGGGGATCGGAGCGGATGGTGCCGGTGCATATACGGGCCATGGGGTTGCCGCATGAGCGGCTGGCGGCGGCGATGGTGACGGGCGTGTTCGATCCCGCCGACGGCGGCGAGGCGGCGCTGGATCCCGGAAGCCTTGCGATCCGGCGCGCGCCGGTCCCTCCGGCGGATGGTGCGCTGCCGGAAGAGACGTCCCCGGACGAGGGGCGGGTGGACGACGACCCTTCGGCGGGGCGGATCGACATGGACCGGGTCGATCCCCTGGGTGGTGATCCCGTGGGCGGTGATCCCGTGGGCGGTGATTCTTTGGGTGGCGATCGATTGGACGACGATCCGGACTTGGATG
>NZ_DASZTJ010000268.1:0-32271 GCF_035548235.1 Rhodopila sp. | reverse complement strand
CATCGTCGCCGCGAGGTCCTGGTAAGCATAGGCGATCGCCCATTCCGGATAGGACAGGTAGCCGCCCGCCTCGGGATGCCGGTATCCCGGGTCTTTGATATCGACTGAAACCACATCCGCGGGGGCGGCCGGCCGCAGGGGTTGGCCTCGGCAGGTGGTTTCAATTGCTGCCATCGGCAAGACCAGGGCCACGGCGGCCAGCACGACGGTCACGATCGCCGTGCGTGGGAGCCAACGCAGCCGCATGGTCCGACAACCGCTAGGCGGCCGCCTCTGTCCTGAAGCGGGACGTGGAGAACGCCGCCAGGCTTTCGGGCAGCGTGCCGGCCATGATCGCCGGCGCCAGCGCCAGGGCATGAGCACCCGCCAGCGTGACCCCGCTATGGCAGGTGGCCGAGAACGCGCCGGGGAACCGTTCCGATTCCTCGTAGATCGGGAAGCCGTCCGGCGACATCACCCGCAGCGCAGCCCACATGCGGACGATGTTGGAGTCCTTCAGCGCCGGGAACACCCGCGCGTTGCGTTCGGCGATCGTTTTCAGGACCGACACGCGCGTGGTCAGGTCGAAGCCCACATCCTCCTGGCTGTCGCCCATCATCACCGATCCCTCGTCGGTCTGGCGCAGCGTGTGGGTGGGGTAGCCGAGAAGCGGCTTCATCCGTTCGGTGACGATGATCTGGCCTTGCAGCGGCGACACCGGCATGTCCAGCCCCACCATGGGCGCCAGGTCGCGGCTGCCGAGGCCGGCGGCGATCACGATGCGAGGGGCGTGGAAGGTCTCGGAGCCGCACTGGACGCGGAAGCTGTTAGGCGCGGCGTCGATCCGCTCCACTCTGTGGTTGGGCCGGTAATCCAGGCCCTGATGCAGGGCGCGCAGCAGGAACAGCGGGCTGGCATGGCCGTCGACCGGGCAATAGGAGGCGCCGACAACCTCATCGCCCAAGCCGTCGACCATCGCGCGCACTTCCGCTCGGTCCAGCATGCGGGTGCCGATGTCGCCGCTTTCGTTGTGCATGCGGCGGATCAGGGTGGCGCGCTCCTCGAACTCCTGCTCCGACAGGCAGAAGGCGAAGCCGCCCGGCTGGTGCAGGCCCAGCGGGGCCCCCGTCTCGGCCTGCAGCGTCTCGGCCAGGTGTGGCCAGAGCCGAGCGGATTCGCGCGTCCAGTGCGCATAGGGCGGCATGCCCGCGCCCTTGCTCTGCACCCAGACCAGCCCGAAGTTGCCCCGAGCGGCGCGGAAAGCGATGTCGCCTTCGTCGAGAAGGACGGCGGAGGCGCCGGTCTGCCGCGCACCCCAGGCGATGGCCCCGCCCACGAGGCCGCCGCCAACGACGATCAGGTCACGTGAAACCGCCATCCGTCCTCCCCCTGGAGCGTGATGACCGAGGGCGGATCGCCGGAGGCCTGAATCACGCAATCAAACAAATGCCTGGAGCATGATGAGGGAGCGGAAGCGGCTTCATCGCGCTCTAGGGTACGCCGTGGATCACCATCCACATTATGCCGAAGCGGTCGGTCAGCATACCGAAACGTTTGGCGAAGAAGGTGCCGGCCATCGGCATGCGGACCTCACCGCCCTCGGCCAGCGCCGCGAAGATCCGTTCGGCGTCGGCTTCCGAGTCCACCGTCAGGGTCAGCGCGAAGCCGCCGAAACGGGACTGGCCGCCGCATTGCCCGTCGGAGGCAGCGAACACCGTGTCGCCGACGCGAACCGAGGCGTGCATCACCTTTCCGGCGTTGGCCGGGTCCACCATCGACTGGTCCGGCGCGTCCTGGAAGCGCTTCAGCATTTCCACCTTCGCGCCGAGGGCCTGCTGGTAGAAGCCGAGGGCCTCGTCGCAGCGTCCCTCGAAGAACACGTAGGGCTGGATGTCCATGGCGGCCTCCCTGTCGAAGCCCGTTGTCAGGGCTTGTTTCGATGTTGCAGGAAGAACCTTAGCATTTCCCCGGTCGCGTCGGGACCCTTGGGGTCGGTGAAACTTCCGTGCGGGTCGCCGCCGAACCAGGCGTGGCCGCCGCCATGGACCTGCCAAAGCTCGCCGATCACGGCCCCGGCGTCGCGGGTGACGGTATGCGTATAGGCATGCCCGTCCGGCGCCTGGCCGTCCCTGGCCTTTGTCGTCAGCCGCGTCGCCGGCAGCGCCTGCGCCAGGACCGACGCAGCGTTGGCGGGGTTCACCGTCCGGTCGGCATCGCCGTGGAAGACGATGGTCGGCATGGCGCGCCGGGTCTCGGCCTGTGCCGCGCCGGCGGCCCCGCTGGCCATCGCGGCCAGGGCCGAGGACAGGTCGTGCGCCGCCCCGCAGGCCAGGCCCGAATGGATGCCGACGGCGGCGAACAGGTCCGGATAGGCCTGGCCCATGACGGCGGCCTGTGCACCGCCGGCCGACAGGCCCGCAACGTAGATGCGGGTCCGGTCCACCGCATAGTCGGCGCCGATGGCCTGGATGATGCCGGCGATGATCGACGGCTCGCCCCCGTCGCGGCGCTGGTCGTCCGGGTTGAACCAGTTCCAGCAGCGTTGCAGGTTGGCGCTGCGCACCTGGGCCGGGTAGGCGACGAGGCAGGTGCGCATTTCGGCCGCGGCGTTCATCCGCGTGCCGGTGGCGAAGTCGTCCGGCGTCTGGGTGCAGCCGTGCAGCATCACGACCAACGGCACGGGTCGGTCCCGGTAGCCGCTGGGTATATACAGCTTGTAGGGACGTGTGCCCGCCGGGCTGGTGAACGACAGGTCGAGGAAGCGCGACCGGTTCGGCGGAGGGTTCGTCTCGGGCTGGGGATAGAGGCGTTGGCGGATCGAGCCTAGGGCGTCGGCGAGCCAATCGCTTTTGACCAGGCGCGGAGCCTCGGTCACGTCAAGCTTCATGTGCATTGCCGTTACGCTTAGCACGGACCGCACGATGCGGCGATCACAGGGGGCGGCGCGGTCCTGCTTGACGGGCAGGGCAGGGGTGTGCACGCCTTGGTCAAAACGAGGAGAACAGGGATGGAAAACGTCATTGAGGCCTTCTGGAAGGCGCGACGGCGCGGCGCGTATTTCCCCGCCGCCGGCTGACGGCGCCGGCGATCCAGGCAGGTTCGGTTCCATGAGCCGGCGCTTGGCTGCGTGCTGGAGACATGCCCGCCCGGGACGGTGCTTCCGACGGGGCTGATCACACCGGGTTTCACGAATGAACTTTCCGTAAGGCTGGCCCGTGACCTGTCCGGGCTGGCGTTGTGGGCGGACGCCGCGGCGGCGTTGAGGTCGGGTCGGGGACAAGAGTGCGGTGTTGGGCAGTCCGCTGAACGCGATGGCCCGGCTGGTGGGGAAGCTGAAGCAGCTCGGGGGGGAGGAAGGGTGGAAGTCCAGTACTATACCGGAACGTAAAATGATTACGTCATATATGGGTTGAAAATGCCCCTGCGCCGCGTGGAGCGGGCAGGGGCAGTCAGGCTACGCACCAAGCGCCCGGACAGCCTCGATCAGTTGGTCGGGTTCGGGGCGAGTGGTGTAGTCGGGATCGCCTTCGGTAAATCGGACGATCCCGGTCTTGTCGATGACGAAGCGCGACGGCACAGGCAGGCGCCAGAGCGTATCGCCGTTGAACTTTTCCAGATCGACGCCGATCTTGCGGTAGACCGCGATAAGCTCATCGGGCAGTTGCATCATGATTCCGAAGGCTTCGGCAACCTCGTTGCCTTCGTCATGCAGGATGTCGAACGCCAGCTTCTGCTTGGCTTTCATATCCAACAGAAACACTGGGAGTTGCGGGGAAATAACAACCAGCTCGGCGCCCAAGCCACGAATGGTGGGAAGTACTCTGTTCAGAGCAGACTGCTCCGATCGGCAGTATGGTCACCAGGCGCCCCGGAAGAAGGAAACGACGAGATGGCCGCGGCCGAGCAGGTCGCTGGAGGCGACGGCGTTGCCTTCGATGGTGGGCAGGGTGAAGCTGGGGGCTTTGGTGCCGATCGCAGGCAGACGATTGCGATAGCCGGAGGCCTGCTGGTCTGCGGTGACCTTGTGCATGACTTTCAGCAGGTCGGGCGGGATGCGACCAGGTTTTGTCCCATCCCCCTCCGCGCTTCGGCGGATGGCTGCCAGTTCTTCCCTCAGCGTTGGCATCGAGCCTCCTGTTCACGCATACTGCGACTGCCGAGATTGGTGGAACCGAACGGTGTGGTCAATGGCGGCTCTAGCGACACGTGGGAGGCTGAGCGTCATCCCACACGGCGCTCTTTCGTCCCCCTTCGATGACGAAGCGCCTCGAATACCGGCAACGGAAACTACAGCGCCACCCTCATCCGCACATCGAACGCGTCATACTCCGCCCGCACCCCTTCCTTATCGCGATCCAGCAGCCCCGCGGCCTCCAGCGCTTCCACGTCCTTATGCACCCGCCGGTAATCCCGGCCGAGCGTGAGGGCCAGCGCACGAATGGTCTTGGCGGGGTGCTGGTGGACATGCCGCAGCAGTTCAAACCGCTTGGGGGGGAAGGACCCGAACCATCGTTTCCCAATCCGCAAAGCCGACGTGTTTCTCACGAACGTCCTCGCCGCGCTCCATGCGATGCCAGGTATCGATGAAGTGCGTGCCCATGTCGTCCATCGTCTCGCCGACATGGACTTGCACTTGGGCCTTGTTCATTCGTCCTCTCCCCGCACCCGTCGAACATCCGCCAGGAAATCCGCGATCAGCGCCTCGACGCTTCGGACCGTGTATGGCTCACGCCCCCTCTACCCTGCCAACGCCCGCACCCAGATCGCCACCGCCACCGCCCCAGGGTCCTCGACCCCCAGCGCCCGATCCCCGAGGTAACTCCCCCGGCCCAACCTCGGTCGCATCTGCGCGGTCGCTGCCGCGCCGGTCTCGGCGGCCGTGGCGCAGGCCGCCAGGGCCTCCTTCAGGCTTGCACCGCGTCCCACTGCCCCGCGGAACGCCTGCGCCGCCGGGACCAGCGCATCCAGCATCGTGCAATCACCGACCTTCGCCCCGCCCATGTCCGATACCGCTTCGGCCGCCTGCTCGAACGCCTCGGCCCAGGCCGAAGCGTCCACCGTCCCAGCCGCCGCCAGAACGGCGGCCGCGCGCAGGATCCCCACGGCGTAGAATGGCCCCGAACTGCCTGCGATCGCCCGGCGCAGCGCCCCCGCGACCTCGGCCAGCGTCGACGCCGCGTCCTCGGCCGCCGTCAGCCCGCGGATCGCTGTCCCGCCGCGCACCATGCTGATCCCCAGGTCGCCGTCCCCCGCCGCACTGTCCAACTCGGTCAGCCGCCGTTCTGCCGCCGCCAGCGCATCGGCGCAGGCCACGGCCCCCGCCAGTACCGCCGGCCCCGAGCGGTCCGTCGACCGCGCATGCGGCGCCTGTTCGGCGGCACCCGGCGCGGGCCGGACCACGCGCGCTTGGGGCACCGTGCCGCGCCCGCCCCAGGCCTGCACCGTGGTGGGTGCATCCAGCAGCGCCAGGCGCGCATCATCGACCGGCAGCACGGACAGGGAGCAGCCGGGCATCTCCAGCGCGCTCAAGAACGTGCCGCACCAGGCCCGCTCGACCTGCATCCCATGCGCGCGCAGCCAGGCCAGGGCATGCCGGGCGACGATCGACAGCTCCATCGGCGGCGTCCCGCCCAGGCCGTTGACCATCAGCGCGACCCTGGCGCCGGGCTTCAGGCCGCGGTCGGCGGCGATTGCCTCCAGGATCGTGTCCACCAGCGCGTCCGCAGGGCGCATGGCGCTGCGTTGCACACCCTGTTCGCCATGGATGCCCAGGCCCAGCTCGATCTCATCGTCGCCGAGGGTGAAGCCGGGCGTGCCTGCGGCAGGCACGGTGCAGGCGCCCAGCGCCACGCCCATCGTCCCCAGCGCCGCCGCCGCCGCTCGGGCGCCCATGGCGACGTCATGGACCGACGCGCCGGACTCCGCCAGTGCGCCGGCGACCTTGTGGACCAGCACGGTGCCGGCGATGCCGCGGCGGCGATCGGCGGGCACTGTTTCCCGCAGCGCCACGTCGTCGGCGACGATGACGATCTCGACCGGGATGCCGGCGGCGCGCGCCATCTCGGCGGCGAGGCCGAAATTCAGCCGGTCGCCGGTGTAGTTCTTGACGATCAGCACCACGCCGCGCGGCCCGCCGACCGCGCGGATCGCGGCGAAGACGGCATCGACCGACGGCGAGGTGAACACGTCCCCGGAGACAGCCGCGTGCAGCATGCCGGCGCCGACATAGCCGGCATGGGCCGGCTCATGCCCCGCTCCGCCGCCGGACAGCACCGCCACTGTGCGGTGCGCCGGTTCGGGCAGGTCGGCACGGATGACGACGTCCTCGGAGTCCAGAAGCGCGATGGCCGGGTTGAGGTCGACCACGCCCTCCAGCATCTCCCGCACCACGCGGCGCGGGTCGTTGATGAGTTTCTTCAACGTTTTATCTCCCTTGTTCGTCACGCGTGTCATGACCGGGCCTGGCTTGGTCGCCCACGCCTTCTCGCCATCAGCACCGCGAGTCGTGGGTGGCCGAACCAAGCCTGGCCATGACGCAGTGTCGCGAGGCTATGACACGGAGGCCGATCAATCGAACCCCAGGAACCCCTCCATCTCGCGAATCGGGGGCGCCTTGGCCAGTGCCGCCACATCCGGCACGGGCCGGGCGGTGCGGGGATCGCCGGCCAGCAGTGCCTCCAGCGCCGCGGCCACGCGCAGCACCTTCGCGTCGCCGCCCCGAGGCCCGACGATCTGCAGCCCGAACGGCATCCCGTTACGATCCAGGCCCACCGGCAGCGACACCGCCGGATGCCCGACGACCGTCACCGCGTAGGCCATCGCCAGCCAGTGGAAATAGGTCCGGGTCGGCTTGCCGTCGATCTCGGCCGGGTACAGCTCCCGCCAGGAGCGCGGGCTGATGGTGATCGCCGGCGCCAGGATGACGTCGAACCGCTCGAAGAACGTCTGCCAGCGGCGATAGATCGCCGTCTGCGCCGTCATCGCGCGGGCCACGTCCTGCGCCGAGTAGCGCAGGCCTTCCTCGACATTGGCACGCACGTTCGGGCCGACCTTGTCGGGGGTAGTGGCGACTTTCTCGGCATGCGTGCCGACGAAGATCGTGGCGCGCAGGATCTCGAACACCTCATCCGTCCCGGAGCAGTCGGGCGAGGCGTCCTCCGCCACGGCGAAGGCGGACCGGAACAGGCCGAGCTTTTCGGCGAAAACGGCGCGGATGTGTTTCTCGGTGGGCGCGAAGCCGAAATCCGGCGTCACGGCCACGCGCAGGCGGGACAGGTCGATCGGGCGCAGCGGGTAGACGTCGGTCGGCTCGCGCACCGTCTTGCCGTGGATCGTGGTGGCCAGCGGGTCATAAGCGTCGTCGCTCGCCATCGCCGACAGCAGCAGCGCGGCATCGGCGACGGTGCGGGCCATGGGACCCAGCACGGGCAGGCCGCTCCAGCCCATGCCGCGCGCGCCGGCGGGGACCATGCCGGGCGTCGGCCGGAAGCCGACGATGCCGCAGAATGCCGCCGGGTTGCGCAGCGAGCCGCCGGTGTCGGAGCCCTGGCAGAGCGGCATCATCCCCGCCGCCAGCGCCACCGCTGCCCCGCCGGAGGAGCCGGCGCAGGATTTCTTCGGATCGAACGGGTTGCCGGTCGCGCCATAGACGGCGTTGCGGGTGTTCGCCCCGGCGCCGAACTCGGGCGTGTTGGTCTTGCCGATGACGTTCGCCCCGGCACACCGCAGCCGCGCGACGAGGAAATCGTCTTTGGCGGGGACATTGTCCTTGAACAGCAGGCTGCCCATCGTGCTGGCCAGCCCTTCGGTCATCAGCAGGTCCTTGATGCCGAGCGGCAGGCCATGCAGCGGGGGCAGGTCATCCCCCCGCATCGTCGCTGCGTCCGCCGCCTTCGCGGTCGCCCTCGCCCGGTCGAAGTCCCGGGCGACGACGGCGTTGACGGCAGGGTCCACGGCTTCGATCCGCGCGATGCAGCTTTCCAGCAGTTCGGTGGCGGACAGGGCGCGCGCGCCAATCAGCCGCCGCGCCTCGACGGCGGTCAGGTCACAGGGTTGCATCGCTTAGTATCCCAGCGCCAAGCCGTCCTTGCGGGGCTCCGATCCGGCGACGAGGCAGCCGCGCGCGTAATCGATCCAGATCGCCTGGCCGCCGCCGTGGGGACGCTCGGTTTCCTCCGGCTGGTGGCCCATGGCGGTCAATGCCCTGACGACGCTGGCCGGCACGCTGCGCTCCACCTGCAGCTTGCCCTTGGTCGGGAAGACGCGCCACAGGTCGATGGCTTCCTGGATGTCGAGCCCGTACTCCAGGAAGTTGGTCAGGAACCAGGACTGGCCGACGGGCTGGTAGTGGCCGCCCATCACGCCGAACGGCATCTGCGGCTTGCCGTCCTTCATCAGCATGCCGGGGATGATCGTGTGCATCGGCCGCTTGTTGGGTGCGATGCAGTTGGGATGTCCACGCTCCAGCCGGAAGCCGAAGCCGCGGTTTTGCAGCATTACGCCGGCGTTGGGGGCCAGGATGCCGGAGCCGAAATTCTCGAACAGGCTATTGATGAAGCTGCAGGCGTTGCCGTCCTTGTCGACGACGCAGAGATAGACGGTGTCCTTGTGCGGGGGCAGGGCGGTCTCGCCCGGCAGGGGCAGCTCCGGCATCGTCCGCTTGTCGTCGATCAGGGACGCCATCTTGGACAGGTATTCGGGGCTGAGCAGCTTCCCGACCGGCACGTCGACCATCGAGGGGTCGGCGAGGAACGCGTCGCGGTCGCGATAGGCCAGCCGCGCGGCTTCGATGTGGCGATGCGCACGGATCACGCCGGCGGGGCCGTCGGACGCCGTCGGCAGGTTGCCCAGCATGCCCAGGATCATCAGCACCAGCAGGCCCTGGCCGTTCGGCGGGCACTGGAACACGTCATAGCCCTTCCAGTTGAGCTGGATCGGGTCGACGAACTCGGCCGCGGTCAGGCCGCGGGCGAAATCCTCCTCGGTATGCAGGCCGCCGAAGGACCGCAGCGTGGCGACCATGTCGGCCGCGACCGGCCCTTCATAGAACGCCTTGGCGCCATGTTTGGCGATCGAGCGCAAGGTCTCGGCCAGGTTCGGCTGACGGAACACGTCGCCGGTCTTGGGGGCCTCCCCGCCCGGCAGGAAGGCGAAGGATTTTCCCTTGCGTAGCTTCTCGACCCCGCGCGCCCAGTCCCAGGAGACTTTGGGATGGACCGGCCAGCCTTCCTCGGCGAAGCGGATGGCGGGTTGCAGCAACTCGTCGAGCCCTTTGCGCCCATGCGCCTTCAGCAGCGTCTCCCACGCGCTGATCGCACCCGGCACGGTGACCGAGTGCGCCGAGGTGTTTTCCAGCGCGCGGATCTGGCGGCTTTCGTACCAGTCGATATTGGCGGCGGCGGGGGCTTTGCCCGACCCATTCAGGGCGTACACCTTGCCGGTGCCGGCGGGGGCGTACAGGCAGAAGCAGTCGCCGCCGATGCCGGTCGATTGCGGCTCGATCACGCATTGCACCGCGACAGCGGCGACCGCGGCATCCAGCGCATTGCCCCCTGCGCGCAGCACGTCCAACGCCGTCAGGGTGGCCGCCGGCATCGACGTTGCCGCCATCCCGTGGGTGGCATAAACCGGACTGCGGCCGGGGAATTGGTAATCGCGCATGCGGGCTCCTGCGGGTCGGAAAACCACACACTATCCGTGGGCGCGATGCGGGTAAATCGCGGCGGACAGGAGGATTCGGCATGGCGGCGACCATCACCTATGCGGATTTCGAGGCGGTGGACATCCGCGTCGGCACCATCGTCGACGCCCAACCCTTCCCCGAGGCGCGCAAGCCGGCGATCAAGCTGGTCATCGATTTCGGGGAGGCGATCGGCTGCAAGAAGTCCAGCGCGCAACTGACGGTGCACTACAAGCCGGACCAATTGATCGGCCGGCAGGTCTGCGCCGTGGTGAATTTCCCGCCCCGCCAGATCGGCCCGTTCATCAGCGAAGTGCTGACCCTGGGCATGCCCGACGAGGACGGCGCCGTGGTGCTGGTCCGTCCGGACCTGCATGTGCCGAACGGGGGGAAGCTGTTCTGAGGGGCTCCCTCGGTCATAACCGGAGTGTCATGACCGGCTCTGGGCCGCTTCCGCGCGACTCCTAACCGGCCATGAGCGTCAAGGCGCGGATGGCCGGGACAAGCCCGGCCATCGCGGGGGGACAGACGGGCGGGAGCCGAAAATACTCAGCGCGGGTAATACGCCGGCGGTGGCGGCGGGTAATAGCTGCCGGGCGGGGGCGGAAGAGAGGCCGGCGGTTGCGGCGGGTAGCTCGGGCCCGGCGAGAAACCCGGCACCTGGTTGCCCTTGGTGTACATGCACTGCGCGTAGGCCAGGTTGTAGCGCTGCTGCAGGCTGTAATTCGCCTGCTGCGCCGGCCCGGCCCCGACGGCGGTGCCGCCGAGCGCACCCGCGCCGGCGCCGATTGCCGCACCTCGGCCGCCGCCGATCGCGGCACCTAGGCCCGCGCCCAACAGCGTGCCGACCACCGCCGTGCCAACCTGCTGATTATTGGCTTGCTGCGCACCGCCCGCCACCTGATCGGAGGCGAACTGCTTACAGACATACTGGTCCTGCTGGAACGCGTCGAACGGCTTGTTGGGCGCCGGCATGACTGCGATCGTCGGTCCCATCGGAGCCGTCGTGCAGGCGCTGAGGAGAAGAAGCGGGGCCACAAGTCCCGCCGTCAAATGGAAGGGGCGCATCGCATAATCCTGTATCCTGACCCGCGTCCACGATACGGCGGCGGTCGCGGCGGTGATATCCAAGATGACGGCACACGCCTACCCGAAAACGGCGACAAAGCGTTACGGCCATACCTCGGGGGAATCCCTGGTCGGAGTGAGAGGATTCGAACCTCCGGCCCCTGCGTCCCGAACACAGTGCTCTACCAGGCTGAGCTACACTCCGGCCGAGGCGCGGCATATAGCCGCCGCCTTGTCCGGGAGCAAGCGACTTTCTGCCGGCGTCCCGCTCAACCCTGGCCTGCCGCGCCCACACCGGCCTGGCCGGCGGCGGCCAACGCACGCTCCAGAACCCGAACCGAGTGGATCGCCGTCCGTCCTGCCAGATCCTGGATCTGGTGCCGGCAGGACGTGCCGTCGGCGACGATCAGGTCCTGCTCCGCTGCCGCGCGCACCGCGGGCAGCAGCCCGGCCTCGGCCATCGCGCGGGAGACGTCCTGCGTCTCCGCCTGGTAGCCGAAGGAGCCCGCCATGCCGCAGCAGGAGGAGGCGATCGGCTTCGCCGTCAGGCCGGGCACGGCGCGCAGGGCCGCCAGGGAATCGGGGAAGGCGCCGAACGCCTTTTGATGGCAGTGGCCATGCACGTGCGCCACCGCCTCGACGCGGCCGAACGGCAGCGCGGACTTCTCCTTCGCCAGGAACTCGCCCAGCAGCATGACTCGGCCGGCGAACCGGTCCGTCTCCGGCGAGGGCAACAGCGACCGGAACTCATCGCGCAGCGTCATGGTGCAGGAAGGTTCCAAGCCGACGATCGGCCAATCCTGGTCCATATAGCGCATGGTCCGCCGTGCCTCGATCCGCGCCTGCTCGATCTGGCCCGAAGCCAGGTAGGTACGGCCGCAGCACAGGGGCCGGCCCCAGCCCAGGCCGATGACAGGAGTATAGCCGACGGCGGCCAGCACCTTCATCGCGGCGCGGACGTTCTCGGGCTCGAAATAGCGGTTGAACGTGTCGGCCAGCAGGTAGACGCGACCCTTGCTGTCCGCCGGCTCGTAAGCCAGCTGCTCCTCATCGCGGACATAGTCCTCGCGCCAGGGCGGCAGGCGGCGGCCGGCGGCGAGGCCGAACAACCGCTCCCCCAGCAGGCGCGCCAGTCTGTTGCCGGTCGCCAGGTTCGCCAGCCCGGCATGGCGCGCGGCGAACGCGGCATAGCGCGGCAGGTTGCCGATCAGCGCATCCCGCCGCGACAGGCCGTATCGGGCGGTTCGGGCAGCGGTCACCTCCAGCTTCATCTTGGCCATGTCGACCCCGGTGGGGCATTCGCGCTTGCAGGCCTTGCAGGAGACGCACAGCGCCATCGCCTCGGCCATGGCGTCCGAAGTCATCGCGTCCGGCCCCAACTGGCCTGACAGGGCCAGCCGCAGCGTGTTCGCCCGCCCGCGCGTCAGGTGGATTTCGTCGCGAGTGGCGCGATAGCTGGGGCACATCACTCCGGCGTCGAAGCCGCGGCAGGTGCCGTTGTTGTTGCACATCTCCACCGCGCCCAGCATGCCGCCGAGCGGGCCCGGGTGGTCGGACCAGTCCAGCCGGGGGGTGAAGCCGGAGATCGGCGCGTAGTCCGGGCCATAGCGGAACAATGCCCGGTCATCCATCTTCGGCGGGCGGACGATGCGGTTCGGGTTCAGCAACCCTGTCGGGTCGAACCCGTCCTTCACCGCCTCGAACGCACGGACGATGCGGGGGCCGAACATCTCCTGATGGAACTCGCTGCGCACCAGCCCGTCGCCGTGCTCGCCGCTGTGGCTGCCCTTGTATTCGCGCACCAGCGCGAAGGCTTCCTCGGCGACGGCGCGCATGGTGGCGACGTCCTTGGGGTCCTTCATGTTCAGCACCGGGCGGACATGCAGGCAGCCGACCGAGGCATGGGCGTACCACGTCCCCTTGGTCCCGTGCTTTTCGAACACGTCGTTCAGACGCGCGGTGTAGTCGGCGAGGTCTTCCAGGTCGACGGCGCAGTCTTCGATGAAGCTGACCGGTTTCCCGTCGCCCTTCATCGACATCATGATGTTCAGCCCGGCTTCCCGCACCGCTGCGATGTCGGCCTGGAAGGCGGGGTCGATCGCATGCACCACCCCATGGTGGCCGATATCGCCCATCAGGGCGTCCAGCTCGTTCAGTTTGGCGAGCAGTGGCGCGTCCTCATGCCCGTGGAACTCGACGATCAGCACGCTGTCCGGTTCGCCGATCAGCATCGCGTCGATAGTGGCGCGGTAGATGGCGATCTGGCGGCCGAGGTCGATCATGGTGCGGTCGACCAATTCCACGGCCTCGGGGTCCAGCTTGACGATGTGCTGGGCGGCCGCCATCGCGGCGCGGAAGGTGGGGAACTGGCAGATACCCAGTACCTTGCGCGGCTTCACCGGATGCAGCTTGAGCTGCAGGGCTGCCGAGAAGGCCAGTGTCCCCTCCGACCCCACCAGCAGCCGCGCCAGGCTGTCGCGCCCCGCCGCTCGGGCCGCCGGGGTCAGCGCGTCGATGTTGTAGCCGCCGACGCGGCGGAGCTGCTTGGGGAAGCGAGCGGCGATCTCGTCCGCTTCGGCTGCGCCCAGGGCGCGCAGGCGCTGCACCAGGTCGGCGATGCGGGCGGGGACGTCGGGGCCGAGATTGTCGGGGATACGCCCGAAGCAGTGCTGGCTGCCGTCCGCCAGGATCGCGTCGATCGCCAGCACGTTGTCGGCCATCAGCCCGTAGCGGATGGATTTGGAGCCACAGGAGTTGTTTCCCGCCATACCGCCGATGGTGCAGCGGGCATGGGTCGAGGGATCGACGGGGAAGAACAGCTTGTGCGGGCGCAGCGCGGCGTTGAGGTGGCCGAGCACGAGGCCGGGTTCCACCCAGGCGGTGGCGGAGTCGGGATCGACCTGGATGACCCGGCGCAGATGCTTGGAGCAGTCGATCACCAGGGCGCGGTTGACCGTCTGGCCACATTGGCTGGTGCCGCCGCCGCGGGGAAGGACGGGGACGCCGGCTTCTCGGGCGATGGCGAGGGCGGCGGCGACGTCGTCCATCGTCTCCGGCACGATCACGCCGATCGGGTCCTGCTGATAGATCGAAGCGTCGGTGGCGTATCGGCCCCGGCTGGCGGGGTCGAAGAGGACGGCGCCCCGGATGTTGGCGGAGAGGCGGCGAGCAAGAGTTGGGCTGCCAGGAGCTGGGCCGTCGGGTGTGGGGCGGACGAGGGCGTTCATGGTGGGAGGAAGCCTGTCCGCGGCGGTGGGGTCAACGGGGCATCAGGCTGTCACGGTGAGGCACCATCGGATTTCCGTGAAACAACCAGGCCGAGGCCGCCCGGCGGCGTCAGAATCTCGGTGAGATGCCTGGATCCTGGTCCAGCCAACGCCGACGGATCGACCGGGTTGGGTGGTATCGCGAACCCAATGCGGCTTAGGCCGGGCACAGGATCCCAGGGGCCAGACGCGCCGCGATCTCATCGCGGTTCCAGGAGTACGCGTGAGGCGGAGACGGATTGCTCGATCTCGCGTCTCTCCTTCTCCATCATTGCTACGATGACATCCAGCCGATCGGCGGGCAGGCGCGCCTCCGTGGCGCCGAGCGCCAGTGCGCCCAGGGGACGGCCTTTGGGCGTCAGGATGGGGACCGCTACGCCGACAACGCCCGCGATCGTCGTGCTGACCTCGTAGCTGTGGCCGCACGCGCGTATCGCCGCCATCTCTTCTTCAGTGGGCAAGGGGTGGCCTGACGCCTCGATCCGGGTGCGGTTGCCCGCTAGGATTTCCAAGCGCTCCTCGGCCGGCAGATAGGACAGGATGGTCACGCTGCCGGTGCCCAGGCCCAGCGGCGTGGCGCCGCCAATGCGGCCGGTCAGGCTGCGGATAGTATAGTCGCCGTCCTGGCGATCGAGGCAGACCGCGTCCAACCCGGACCTGACCATCAGGAAGACGCAGTCGCCGCTCATGACCGCGAGCCGGAGCAGGGACGGGCGGGCCTTACCCAGAAGGCCGCCACCCTCCGCGCTTGCCATGGCGAGTTGGAACAGCCTTGGCCCGAGGCAAAACCGCTTGGAATCGCCCACGCGGGCAACGAGGCCACTGCTCTCGAGGCGTGTCGCGATTCTATGCGCCGTCGGCTGCTCGATCGCGCAGGCTTCGGCCACGTCGGCCAACTTCACGCCGTCTTCCGGAGCGTTCGCGATCGCCTCCAGCAGTGCGATCGCGCGTTCCAGGGCTTGGGTACCGGATGTTCTCGTCATGATCTCCTCAATATTCCATATTATGGATATATTCAACATCAATACACCATAATATGAATTTTTTGTTGACCGGCACGCAGCATGGAGTCACCGTTTCCAAACGTCGAAACGGTGACCGTGTTGGCGGCGTAATCAAGGTTGTGGAGAGCTTCAAAATGCGTCTTGGGTCCCCGGGCGGCTCATGCCGTCGTCTTTTTCTAAGCTTCGTCGCCATCGTCGTCGCGGCTTCCGCTGCCAAGGCGGCCGATCTGCCGCCCTTGCCTGACTTCATCAAGTCGCAAGGCAGCCTGCGCGTCGGCGTCAAATGCGATTACCCGCCCGCCGGCTTTCTCGATGCGAACGGCAACTTCGCGGGGATCGAGGTCGAGATGGCGAAGCGCCTCGCCAAGATGGCGTTCGGTTCCGAGGACAAGGCCGCGCTGCAATGCGTGACGTCCGAAAGCCGCATCCCCTCCCTGATGGGCAAGAAGATCGACGTCATCATCGCAACGCTCGGGATTTATCCGGAGCGGCAGAAGGTCATCGATTTCACCGTGCCCTACGCCTGGGGCGCCAGCAACGTGATCGAGCTCAAGACCGGGACCGCGAAGACGGTCAGCGACTTCAAGGGCAAGACACTTGCGGTTCTCAAGGGAGCCTCGCAGGCCGTCTGGCTGGAGAAGAACGCGCCCGACATCCAGACGCTCCGCCTCAACACGGTGGCCGATGCCTTGCAGGCGCTGCGCCAGGGGCGCGCCGATGGTTACACGGGCGATACGTCGGTCCTGTTCTCCATCATCTCGGCGAACAAGGACCTGAAGATGCTGCCTGAAAGCGAAATGTTCGACGTTTCGTATATCGGCGCCGGCATCCGGAAGAACGAGCCGCAATGGAAAGCCTTCCTGGATGCCGCCATCGGCAAGCTGCGCGCCGAGAAGTTCTACTCGAAGGTCGTGCCAACCGTCATCGCCGACCCTTATGTGCGGGACGAGATGATCAAGACCTACGAAACCGATCCGCCCAAGAAGTAATGTCGTTGCTGAGCGGATCCGGCCCGACGGGATGGCCTGGTCCGCTTTGCCGCCGGTCCGCTACGGACGCGTTCGAGGCTTCGGATGTGATATCAGGTCGAGGTCATGACCAACGGGTTTGACTGGGCATATCTGTGGCACACCTTGCCGGCGCTGCTGGCGGGCTTGCGGATGACCCTGCTCGTGAGCGTGCTGTCGATCGTGCTGTCGCTGCTGATCGGCGCTGCCGCCGCACTGCTCGACCTGTCCGGCAAGCGGGGGGTCGCGGCCCTGGCAAGAGGCTATGTCTCCTTCATCCGCAACACCCCGTTGCTTGTGCAACTATTCTTCGTCTTCTACGGTTTTCCGGCCGTGGGCATCAGGCTCTCGGCCTTCGCCTCGGGTGTCCTCACGCTCGCGCTCTGGGGCGGGTCCTATCATGCGGACAGTTTCCGGGCCGGCTATCTGGGAGTCTCCCGCGGCACGCGGGAAGCGGCCGAGGCGCTTGGTCTCAAGCACTGGCACTACCTCTGGTTCATCGCGTTCCCGCTGGCGCTCCGGATCGCCTTGCCGTCGCTGCTCAACACCGCGATCGCGATGCTGAAGAACTCGTCCTACCTCCAGGCGATCGGCCTGGCGGAGATGACCTTCGTCGCGATCGACCGGGTCGCGCTCGAGTTCCGGACGATCGAGTTGTTCAGCGCGATTTGCGTCCTTTACCTCGTCTTTGTACTCGCACTGTCCGCCGGCGCGGCGCATCTGCAGCTACGTCTGCAGCGGCCGTTCCAGGTCCGCTGATCCATGCGAATCCTGCTCGCCAATCATGAAGTGCTGCTGCAGGGGTTGACCATGACCCTGGCGCTGACCCTCTGCGTCCTCGTCATAGCGACGGTATTCGCGGCCCTGCTCGCCGCCGGCCTGATGGCGCGCCATCCCGTCTTGCGACGTCTGGCCCAGGTGATCTCCGAGGTGATGCGGGACATCCCGCTCTTCGTGACCGTCATGATGGTCTATTTCGTGGCCCCGAGCTTTGGGATCGGACTCGATCCGTTCGGCGCGACGTTGGTCGGGCTGGGCGCGTGGGGGGCGGCCAACGGCTCGACCATCATTCGCGCCGGCATTCTCGCCGTGCCCGCGGGGCAAAGGGAGGCGAGCGCCGCGCTCGGCCTCAGGCCATGGCAGGTCCTGCGCCTCGTCATCCTGCCCCAGGCCCTGCGGCCGATCCTGCCGCCCTATCTCGGGCTCACGACACAGCTTGTCCAGGCGACCTCCGTCGGCGCGCTGATCGGGGTGCGTGAGCTGTTGCGCACCGGGCAGATCGTCATGGAGCGCGCGACGGTCATGGAAGGCGGTCTGTCGCCGTTCCTGCTCTATGGCGTCATCCTCCTGATCTACTTCGCCATCTGTTCGGCGCTCTCGGCGCTCAGCCGCAGGCTCGAACGCCGGCTCGGCCGACACGAGAACCACACCATGGCCGCGACGCCCCAGGCCGAAACGTCCCAACCCGGGGCGCTGGCTCGGCTGCGCATCGCGCGTTCCTGAAATCCCTTCCAATCAAGGTGAGGCCTTCTTTTCATGTCAGATCCCACCGAGAGCGAACTTGCGCTGGCGCGGCGCATCAGCGACGCGCCGCCGCCAATCTCGGCCGCGACACGCGCGACCGCCGTCGACCACATCCTCGATTTCGCCGGTGTGGCGGTGGCCGGTTCGATCTCCGATCCGGCCAGGCTGATGGCCGGACTGCTCCAGCCGTCCGCGGCGCCGTCCGTTGGTGCGGCACCGCTCTGGGGCGCGCGTAGCGGTTGGCTGCCTGCCCGCGAGGCAGCGCTCGTCAATGCGATCGCCGGCCATTTCCACGATTTCGACGATGACGAGCCGGAGTATTCGCTGGCCCATCCGACGGTGACGGTTCTGCCGGCGGCGGTCGCCGCTTCGTCCCTGGTCGCAACGAGCGGAGAACGGCTGATCGACGCGTATATCGCCGGCGTCGAACTGGTCATGCGGCTTGGCCTACTCATCAATCCGGCTCACTACAAGCACGGCTTCCATGCAACGGCGACGCTTGGCGTATTGGGGGCGGCGGTCTCGGCCGGGCGGGTCCTCGGACTCGATGCCGAAACGATGCGTCATGCGCTCGGCATCGCGGCTTCACTTGCCGGCGGCTTGCGCAGCAATTTCGGCAGCGACGCAAAATGCATCCAGACGGGAAGCGCGGCACGCAACGGGCTTCTGGCGGCGCAACTCGCTCTGAGCGGCCTCACCTCGACGCCCGGCAGCCTGTTCGGCCCGCTCGGCTTCATCGAGGTATTCGACGGCAAGGGTGGGTTCGACTCTCTTGCCGCCCAGTTCGGCGAGCCATGGCTCTTCGTGGACCCCGGCATCACGATCAAGGCCTATCCCTGCTGCACCAGCACCCACACCGCTGTCGACGGCCTCCTCGCGCTGCTGGCGGAACGGCCGATCCCAGTCGATGCGGTCGAACGCATCGACATCGATGTGGACGAGGCGACGCCGCGTATCCTGATCCATGACTGGGCCCAAACCGCGCTCGAAGGCAAGTTCAGCATGCCGTTCTGCCTGGCGGCCGGCCTGGTCCATCGTTGCCTCGGTATTGCCCAGTTCGACGACGCGGTCGTCCAGGATCCCGTCATCCGCCGCCTGATGGGCAAGGTGACGATGCATCCGGATGTGACGCTGCCCAAGCCGAAGGGCGGCATCTCGCTTGCGAGCAGGCTGCGGCTGACGCTGATCGACGGCACCGTGCTCGAACGTTTCACCGAACAGCCGAGCGGCAGCCGGGCGCACCGCCTGACCCGACAGCAATTGCGCACGAAGTTCCTTGCCTGCGCCGCGCCGGTGCTGGGCGAGGTGAGGGCCGAAAGGGCGTTCGAGACATTGTCGGCTACGGCGCATTCAACGGATGCCGCTCACGGTTTCGCCCTGCTTTGCCAGGACGAAGCCGCTTCGGCTCGTCCGTGAATGCGCGCACGAACCAAGCGGTAGGAGGGTAAGGCGATGGATCTTTCTCGACTGAGCACCGATCCTTATTGGTGGGATGCCGCACCGCCCGAAGAGGCGCGCGACCCGCTGCCGGAGCGGGCTGACGTACTGATCGTCGGCAGCGGCTATTGCGGCCTGTCGGCGGCGACGGAGCTGGCCCGGAACGGGACCGATGCAATCGTGCTCGACGCCGACGCACTCGGCGCGGGGGCGAGTACACGCAGCGGCGGCATGGTGTCGAGCGGACAGAAGATGGTGATGACCGGCGCCGTGCGCGGCAAGGCGCGTGAGCGGGTGTCCGACCTGCTCGCCGACTCCGTCGAATCGTTCGCCTATATCGAGAACCTGATCGCCCAGGAGAAGCTCGATGCCGGCTACCGCAAAAGCGGCCGCTTCTTCGCAGCCTACGTGCCCAAGCACTATGACCGCCTGCGGCGCCAGGGCGAGCTTTTGCGCGAGATGACCGGCGTCACCGTTCATGACATCCCGCGCTCCGCACAGCGCAGCGTCATTGGTAGCGACTTCTATCACGGCGGCATTGTCGTCGACGAATATGGCGGCCTGCATCCCGGCCTGTACAATCGCTCGCTGCGCGACCTCGCCCGGCGCTCCGGTGCCCGGCTCTACTCGCACGCACCGGTCCGGGACATCGCACGGGATGGTTCGGGATTTCGCGTCGTGACCGGGCGCGGCATCGTACGTGCCCGCGAGGTCGTGGTTGCGACGAATGGCTATACCGGCAAGGCGACGCCGCGGCTGCGCCGGCGGATCGTTCCCGTCTACAGCTACCAGATCGCGACCGAACCCCTTCCGGCAGAGCTGTTGCGGGAGATCAACCCGGGCCAGCGGATGATCTCCGACAGTCAGCGCGAGCTGTATTACACGCGGCCGTCACCGGACGGGACGCGCGTCCTGTTCGGCAGCCGGCCGAGCTTCATCGAGATGAACGAGGCAGCGGCCGCGCGCGTCCTCTCGCGCAAGCTGGTCGAAGTGTGGCCGAAGCTCGCGCCCTTCCGCATCACGCATAGCTGGCGCGGCAAGGTGGCCATGACCTTCGATAAGGTCGCGCACATGGGCACGGACGAGGGCATCCATTTCGCTGTCGGTTGCAACGGTAACGGCGTGGCGCTCATGACCTACCTGGGACACCAGACGGCGCTCAGGTTGCTGGGGCGGGCGAACCGGACGTGTGCCTTTGACGTGCCCGACTTCCCGACTGAACCCTATTACGCAGGGCGGCCTTGGTTCCTGCCGATCGTCAGCGGCTGGTACCACTTCCGGGACTGGATGGATCGGGCACAGGCCTGATCATCCGAGCGGGAGACGGCATCTCATGCGAGCATCCGCTTCGATTCTGCACGAAACCTTCAAGCCCGATCCGTATTGGTGGGATGCGGCTCCGCCGGACACCACACCGGCGGAGCAGGACCTGCCGAAAACGGCTGAGGTGGTCATCGTCGGCGGCGGCTATTGCGGACTGTCGGCCGCGGCCGAACTGGCACGGCGCGGCGTTCAGGCGGTCGTGCTCGACGCGGGACCGCTCGGTATCGGCGCCAGCACGCGCTCGACCGGCGGGATCACCGGCGGGCAGAAAATTCTTCTGGCCGGCCCTACGAAAAACGTAACAGCCGAACAGCTTGCCGGGATGTTGCGCGACACGATCGCATCCTTTGCCTACGTGACGGATCTCATCGAAACCGAGCGGCTCGATGCCGATTTCGAGCGCTGCGGGCGGTTCCTTGCGGCCTATTCGCCGGGACACTACGAGCGCCTGCTGCGACTGGGCGCATTGCTGCGGAAGCACACCGGCGTCTCGGTGCAGGATGTCTCGCGCGAGCGGCTTGGTGAGGTCATTCGCACGGACTTCTATCGGGGCGGCATCTTGGTCGAAGACTACGGCAGCCTGCACCCGGCCAAGTATCACCGCGCCCTGCGTGGGCTGGCGCGCAAGCGTGGTGCTGCGCTGTTCTCGCACACGGCGGTCAGCGCGATCACGCCCTCCGGGACCGGGTTCACTGTCGGGACCGCGCGCGGCGAAATCGCCGCCCGAAAGGTCATCATCGCCACGAACGGCTACGGGACCGGCACCTTGCCGTTCTTCCGCAGGCGCCTCATCCCAGTGGCGAGCTACCATATCGCGACCGAACCGTTGCCGCGGGAGCGGATGGCGGCTCTTCTGCCTGGCGGCCGCATGGTATCGGACTCCCAACGCAACCTGATCGCCATGCGTCCGTCGCCTGACGGAACGCGGATCATCTTCGGTGCGCGGCCGGCCGCCGTCGATCCGCCCGAGCGGCACGCGGCCGTTCTCATCCATCGGATCATGTGCCAGGTGTGGCCGGATATGCGGGGCACACGCGTCAGCCATTGCTGGCGCGGCCGTGTCGCGATGACCTTCGATCGTAAACCGCATCTAGGCGAGGTTGACGGCCTGTTCTACGCCGTCGGCTGCAACGCGAGCGGCGTTGCGATGATGAGCTATCTCGGGCGGGAAGTGGCGCGGCGCGCTCTTGGCGTGCAGGAGCGTCCGTCGGCGTTCGAGACGTCCCATTTCCCGGATCGCTTTTGGTACGACGGCCGGCCCTGGTTCGTACCTTGGATCACCGAGTGGTACAATCTGCGCGACGCCATCGACCGGCGTTTCGGTTAGCGACAGGTGGCGCCGCGGCTGACCGGCGGCGCCACCTGAAACCTACCGTGCCAGCGACGCCGCCACGCGCGACGGGGCGCGGAGCGCGACCAGCACCAGCACCGCGGCGACGAAGGTGCAGAAGCCAAGGAAGTACAGCCCGTCCGCGAAGCTGCCCGTCGACGTCCTGACCCAGCCCAGCATCGTCGGCCCCGCGATCCCGCCCAGGTTGCCCAGCGCGTTGATCAACGCGATCGCCCCCGCCGCGGCGGTCCGGCTCAGGAACACCGACGGCAGTGCCCAGAACAGCGGCCGCGACGCGTTCAGCCCGATCGAGACCATCGCCATGGCGATCAGCGACCAGGGCGACGCGCTGAACGCCCCCAGGCCGATCAGCCCCGCGGTGCACAGCAACAGGGTCGTCGCCACGCCGCTGCGCCGGTCGGCTTGGCGGTCGGAGAAATAGCCCCAGACCAGCATGCCGATGGTGCCGAGGATGTCGGGAACGGACGCAACGAAACCGGTCTGCAAAGTCGACAGGCCCCAGCCCTTGATGATTTGCGGCAGAAAATACACCACGCCATACGTCGCGGTTCCCATACCGAAATACACCAGGGACAGGGCCAGCACACGCGGGTCGACCAGCCCCTGCCACAGGCTCAATTGGCTGTGTACGCCCTCGACCTCATCCCGCTCCCGCGCCAGCGTGGTCTCCAGCCATTGCCGTTCCTCTTGCGTCAGCCATTTCGCCGAGGACGGCCGATCGGTCATGAAGCCCAGCACGACGAAGCCCAGCAAGGCAGCGGGAATACCTTCCGCCAGGAACATCCATTGCCACCCGGTCAAGCCCAGGGTGCCGTCCAACTGCAGCAGGCTCGTCGCCAGCGGGCCGCCGATCACGCCGGTGACCGGAATCGCCAGCATGAACGCAGCGATGACCCGAGCACGATAGGCCGCGGGAAACCAAAAGGTGAGATAAAGGATCATGCCGGGGAAGAACCCGGCCTCGAAAAAGCCAAGCAGGAAGCGCACGATCAGGAAGCTGGCCTCGCCGCGTACCAGCGCCATCGCGGCCGAGGTCAGGCCCCAGGAGATCATGATCCGCGTGATCCAGAGCCGCGCGCCGACCCGGTCCAGCAGCAGGTTGCTTGGCACCTCGAACACGAAATACCCGATGAAGAAGATCGATGCGCCAAGGCCGTAGACATACGGGTTCAGGCCCAGGTCGCGATTCATCGTCAGTGCCGCGAAACTGAGATTCACCCGGTCGATGAGGCAAACGATATAGAGCATGAAGATAAACGGCAGCAGCCGCATTGCGACCTTGCGGATTGTTCTTGTTTCGATGTCCGACACGCCATCCTCCTTTGTTGGCGACAGCCGGATCAGCGGAAGCGGCCGTGCGCGAAAGGAAGGCTACAAGCCTTGGCCGTATCTGCAAGTTTTCGGCCTTGTGACTTCGGCCATGCGAGGCGCGGGGTGGCCGGCCCCGGGGCGTCCGGGTCGGCGGTCGGCTCGGTCGGGATCAGGCCAGCAGGCTTCAGGTCAGGGGTTGGGCATTGCCGGGATTGGGGGCCGGCTGCCGGGTCTGCCGATCATGCCAGGCCTCCATCAACTGCAGCACAGTCGCCGCCGTCTCCTCGATCGACCGCCGCGTCACGTCGATCGTCGGCCAGCCCCTGGCGGTGCAGAACCGTCGGGCCCAAAGCAACTCCGCCTTCACTGCGTCCTCGTCCACGTAGTCGACGCTGTCCTGGCGCATCGGCCCCGTCTCCTGGCCGCCGCCGATCAGGCGCAGGCGGTGGCGGCGGATGTCGATCAGCGCCTCGGGCTGCAGCGTCAGGCCGATGACCGGCACCCGGATCGTTTCCAGCTCCGCCGGGATCGGCAGGTTCGGCACCAGCGGCACGTTCGCCGCCTTGATTCCCCGATTGGCAAGATAGAAGCACGTCGGGGTCTTTGAACTGCGCGATACCCCCACCAGCACGACGTCGGCCTCCGCCAAACCCGGCTGCGCCTGTCCGTCGTCATGCGCCAGCACGTAATGCATCGCGTCGATACGGGAGAAGTAGTCGGCGTTCAGTTGATATTGCCGTCCCGGCCGGTTCTCCGCCTGCTGGCCCAGCGCCTGTTGCAGCACGTCCAGCACCGGGTCCAGCACGTTGACCACCGTTACGCCCAGGCGCTGGCAGGCCGTGTCCAGCTCCCCCCGCAGCGCACGGTCAATCAGCGTGGACAGGACGGGGCCAGGCTCCGCCTCGATACCCTCGATCACGCGGTGGAGCTGGAACCGGGTGCGGATCAGGCTCCACCGATGATGCACCACCGTCGCATGCTCGAACTGCACCGTCGTCGCTCGGGCGATCGCGTTCAGCGTATCGCCGGTGGCATCGGAAACCAGATGGAGATTGACCCGGGGCGTGTCCATTGGCCGACTTTACGCGCCGGCGGCGGCCCTGTCAGCGTGGCATCGTCAGGCGCTGGAACCGGCCGAGCCAGATGCCCCTTCGTCGCGGCGGCGGCGGCTCCAGAGGCATCGCAATGGGCCGGAACCGGCACCTCCGCTTCATGGCGGGATTGATGCCGAATATCCGCTTACCCCATCCCCAAGGGGACAAGCGCGACCATGACGGCGGCGAAGGGCTATGGCTTGCCCCCCGCATATGGGGTAACGACCTCGCCGTTCTTCAACGACTGCGGATACAGCACCACCTCAACCTTCGGGTCCTTGAACTGTTCGACGTCGTTCCCCTTCACGCCCCGGAACTGCACCTCCAGCACCCGCGACTCCGTCCATTCGCCATTCGTACCGAACGTGATCGGGCCGGCCACCGTCTGGAACGAATGGGACCGGATGTAATCGGCCAGCTTCTGCTGATCGAGGCCCTTGGTCGCCTCGATCGCCTGCTGCAGCACCTGCATGTCCGCATAGGCGAAGGGCGGCAGGTAGAAGCCCAGGGCGTCGACGCCGGCCCCGGCCGCCTTGGCTTGGTAGCGCTTGAGGAAGTCCAGTGCCTCCGGCGTCGCGAAGGACCCGACCGGCAGCCAGAAATCGTAATCGACGATCCCGTTCAGCAGCGGGCCGAGCTGGGTCTTGATTGCGGTTGCCTGCAATCCGACCATCCCGCCCCCGAACAGCCGCGCCTTCAACCCGATCTCGTTCGCCGCTCGGATCATGCCGACGCTGTCGGGCGGATAGGACGCGACGAACACCAGGTCCGGATTGGTCGCCTGGATCGCGCGGATGATCGGGCTGTAGTCGGTCGTGGTCGGCGGGTAGGACCGGTCATAGACGATCTTGAACCCGGCCTCCTTCGCCAGCTCCCGCGCCCCGTCCAGGGCGTTGTGCGGGAATTCCGCGTCCGCCCCCACCAGCGCGATCGTCTTGGGCTTCGGGTCCAGGCTCTTGGCGACCTCGAAGAACCCCTTCGAGAAGCTCTGCTTGGGATGGTCCCCACCGGTCGGCGCGATCGAGAAGTAGTTCGGGTAATTGAACTCCGAATTCGCCGAAAGGCCGAGCAGGCCAAGGAACATGCGCCTGTGCTGGATGGCGACGGGGATGGCGGGGGCCACCATGTTGGTGGCGTAGCCGCTGACGATGATATCGACCTTATCGACGTCCAGCAGCTTGGTGTAGATGCCCGGTACGGTCGCGGGGTTCGACTGGTCGTCGTAATAGACTAGCTTCACCGGCCGCCCCAGCAGGCCGCCTTTGGCGTTCACCTCCTGCTCCCAGATCTGCATCGCCAGCAGCGCCGCCTTGCCGTTCGGCGCCAGGCCGCCGGTCAGCGCCATGCCGAAGCCGATGGTGATGGGGTCGGCCGCTCGCGCAACAGCGGGCGCCAGCAGCAATGCGATGGCGAACAGCGCGCCTGCCAGGCGTGTCAGCATGGCTCGTTTCCCTCGGAATCTTTATTATGCGTCAACTATGTCAGACACCCGCGCCCACGGGAAGGCCCGACCGAAGGCGCACCGCCCCGCTTCAGGGGGCGATGGCGACCGTGGAACGCCGGGGCCGGGGGCCGAGATAGGCGGCCCGCTCGCTTTCGCTGCGCCAGACCATGGCGCGGACCTGCAACAGGTCCTTGCGCGTCACCAGGCCGACCAGTTGGCCGGTCTTCGGCTCGACCACGGGAATCCGACCCTGTTCGGTCGCCAGCATCAGGTCGACGGCGTGCGTCGCCACGTCATCGGGATGCAGCACTGCCAGCGAGGCGTCGGACACGCGCTCTCCCAGCCGCTCCCGCATCTCCTCTTTCCCCGTTTGCCAGCGCAGCGCGTCCGCCCGGGTTGCCAGGCCGACCGGCCGGCCGGCTGCGTCCAGCACCGGATAGACGCGATGAGGGCCGTGCCGCAGCGCCGCGACGGCGTCTTCGATCGTCATATCCGCCGGCAGGGTCGCGACATCGTGGACCATCACGTCCCGCACCCGCGTCAACTGATACGGGTCGATGGTGTACTCCCGCGTCACGTGCTGGCCGCGCCGCGCGATCTTCTCGGTCAGGATGGAGCGGCGCAGGAGCAGGACGGTGACGGCAAAGGCGGTGACCGAGGCGGCCATCAGCGGCACCAGGACATGCGTGTTGCCGGTCAGCTCCACGGCGAACAACGTGCCGGTCAGCGGCGCGCGCATCGTGCCGCCCAGCATGGCCGCCATGCCCAGCAAGGCCCAGAAGCCGTGCGGCCCCGGCAGGTCCAGTCCGATCGCCCAGCCCAGTGCCCCGCCCAGGATCAACAGCGGCGCCAGCACGCCGCCCGAGGTGCCGGACGACAGCGCGACCAGCCAGATCACTGCCTTCACCAGCAGGATCGTCACCACCGTGCTCGCCACCAAGTGCCCGGACAGCAGGTCGCCGATGACGTCGTAGCCGACGCCCAGCGCTCGCGGCTCGATCAGGCCGCCCAGGCCCACGACGATCCCGCCCAGTACCGGCCACCACATCCAGTGCAGGGGCAGGCGCTCGAACGCGTCCTCGGTCGCATAGAGCAGGCGCGTCAGCAGGCCGGAGAACAGGCCGAGCACGATGCCCAAGCCGGCGCAGGCCGGAATGCCCCACCAGGGCAGAGCCGGATCGGCCGCGAACGGAAACAGCGGCCCCGCGGCGAAGATCAGGGGACGAAGGCAGTTCGCGGTGACCGACGCGACTGCCACGGGCACGAAGCTGCGCGGGCGCCATTCGAACAGCAGCAGCTCCACCGCCAGCAGGATCGCGGCGATGGGCGTGCCGAAAATCCCGGTCATGCCCGCCGCCGCGCCGGCGACCAGCAGTGTCTTCCGCTCCGCCGCGCTCAGGTGGAAGCACTGCGCGAACAACGAGCCGATGGCTCCGCCGGTCATGATGATCGGCCCCTCGGCGCCGAATGGACCGCCGGTGCCGATCGAAATCGCCGAGGACAACGGCTTCAGCACTGCCACCTTCGGCGACATGCGGCTGCCGCCGATCAGGATGGCCTCGATGGCCTCGGGGATGCCGTGGCCGCGGATCTTGTCGGACCCGAACCGGGCCATCAGGCCGATAATCAGGCCGCCCAGCGCCGGCGCCGCGACCATCCAGACGTTGGGCCGCGCCAGCGCCATGTTGGCGGGGGCGGTGCTGATGATGCCGAACCACGTGAGGTTGGTGACCAGCGCGATCAGCTTGAGCAGGACCCAGGCGGAGGCCGCGCCGCCGCAACCGGCCACGAGCGCCATGGCGGACAGCACCAGCAGGCGCGGATCGACCATGAAATCGGCCAGCCGCCGCCTGTGAACGGTCAGCGGTGTGACTGGTATGGGTTCTGGCATACTGGCTCCTCGGTCTTTGGATGGGCCTTATATATCGTGATACGACATAATAGCCATGACACCTGACATGCCAGCCCTGACGCGAGCGCAGTACGTCGCGATCGCCGCCTTCCGGTACCGCCTGCGCCGGTTCCTTGCGTTCAGTGAGGCCGCGGCGTCCGCCGTCGGGCTGGCGCCGCAGCAGCACCAGGCCCTGCTGGCGTTGGCCGGCCACGTCGGGGAGGAGGCGCCGGGCGTGGGCGCGGTGGCCGAGGCGCTGCTGATCGCGCCCCACAGCGCCGCGGAACTGGTGGCACGGATGGTGGAGGCCGGATTGCTGACCAAGACCCGCTCCACGCGCGATCGCCGCAAAGTGGACCTGCGGCTGACGGAGCAGGCGGAGGCCCTGCTGCGCACGCTGACGGAAGCCCATCTCGCTGAGTTGCGGACGCTGGGACCGGCGCTGGCCGAGGCGATCGGAACGACCGGGGCGGGCTGATGCGACCCGTGTTCCCCGGTGATTCATTTTGCCCTAGTCTCCGTGGCAAACCGATGGAGACGATCCATGCGCGACCTCGACGAATTCACTGTCACCGACGAGGCCTTGGAGCAGATGGCTCGGACGAAGAATCCGCGCCTGAAGGAGATCATGGACGCCGCGGTGCGTCACCTTCATGCCTTTGCCCGCGACGTGAACCTGACGCCGGAGGAGTGGCTGACCGGCATCCAGTTCCTGACCCAGGTCGGCCATGCCTGCACGCCGCTGCGCCAGGAATTCATCCTGCTATCCGACGTGCTGGGCCTGTCTGCCGTCGTCAACGCGCTGCACGACAAGAAGGCGCGGGAACTCGGGTCGCAGAGCAGCCTGCTGGGGCCGTTCTACCGCGAGGGCGCACCGTTGCTGCCGATGGGCGCGCAGATCGTCGAGACGCCGACGGTCGAGGAGATCGTGATCTACGGCAAGATCACCGACAATGACGGCACCCCGCTGCCGAACGCGCTGATCCAGGTCTGGCAGACCAGCGAGCGCGGCGGCTACGACCTGCAGGAACGCCAGGGCGAGTCCATGGACATGCGCGGCAACTTCATGACGGGCGCCGACGGTGCCTATCATTTCCGCACGGTCCGGCCGCTGGGCTATTCCATCCCGATGGACGGGCCGGTGGGGACGATGGTGGTCTCCCAGGGCCGCCATGGCATGCGGCCGTCGCATATCCACTGCCTGATCGGCGCCGAAGGCCATCGCGAACTGGTCACGGCACTCTATTTCGGCGACGATCCGAACATCGACAGCGACACGGTCTTCGGCGTGTCACAGGCGCTGGTGGTGGAAGCGAAGGACGACCCGGCATCACCCATCCCCGGCCTGCGCGCGGTGCATTACGATTTCCGTTTGGCCAAGGCGGCACCTGGGGAATCCGGCCGCGTCGGCGCCGATCCGACCAAGCTGATGAAGGCGGCGGAGTAATGGCCCGCAGGATCGTCGATATCTCCTCCCCGCTGAAGGCGGGGATCAAGAGCGATCCGCCGCATATGCTGCCGCAGATCAAGTACATGGATCACCATGACACGGCCCCTGCCATGGCGGACTACATGGGCGTGCGAGTCGAAGACCTGCCCGACGGCGAATACGCCGCCGTCGAGACGGTCACCATCAGCACCCATAACGGCACGCACATGGACGCGCCGTATCATTTCTTCTCCAGCATGAACCACGCGCTGAAGCCGGGCGGCGAACCATCCTGGCGGATCGACGACGTGCCGCTGGACTGGTGCTACCAGCCCGGCGTGAAGCTCGATTTCCGTCATCTGCCGGACGGGTACGTGGCGACGCCGGGGGACATCGAAGCGGAGCTGAAGCGCATCGGTCACGAGCTGCGGCCGCTGGAGATCGTACTGGTCAATACCGCGGCCGGCGCACGCTATGGCGAAGACGATTTCGTCGATCGCGGCTGCGGCGTCGGAAAGGCCGGCACGCTCTGGCTGGCCGAGCGCGGCGTGCGGGTGGTCGGAACCGATGGCTGGAGCTGGGACGCCCCGTTCTCCTTCACGCGTCAGCGCGTGAAGGAGACAGGTGACGTCAGCCTGATCTGGGAAGGTCACCGCGCAGGGCGGGAGATCGGGTATTTCCAGATGGAGAAGCTGGGGAACCTGGCAGCGCTGCCGGCCGACGGGTTCGACGTCGTCTGCTTCCCCGTGAAAGTGCACCGCGCTTCGGCCGGATGGACGCGGGCGGTGGCGATCTTCAACACGTAGAGAGCGTGACAGGGACGGATGACAAGCCTTCGCGACCCTGGGCGCGCGCACATCATGAAGAGACAAAACCATGACGTCTCGACCACAGGACGCTTCCTCCTCCAGCGAAACCCCGACACTCCAGAATATCCCGATCGGGCTGATGGCGACCGGCACGCGGCAGGAGTTCGACAGCATGGGCACCGTCGACGTGCCGGCCGATCGTTATTGGGGTGCGCAAACCGAACGGTCGCTGCATCATTTCGATATCGGCAGCGACCGCATGCCGAAGGCCGTCTATCACGCCTATGGCTACGTGAAGAAAGCGTGTGCGCTGGTCAACCACGTGGCGGGACGTCTGCCCGTATGGAAGAAAGACGCCATCATCCGAGCGGCCGATGAGACGATCAGCGGAGCGCTCGACGACCACTACCCGCTCTTCGTGTGGCAGACGGGTTCGGGAACGCAGAGCAACATGAATGTCAACGAGGTGATTTCGAACCGAGCGATCCAGCTCCTCGGCGGCAAGCTCGGCTCGCAGCGTCCGGTAGGGCCGAATGACGACGTGAACATGGGGCAGTCGTCGAACGACACGTTCCCGACCGCGATGCATATCGCCGCGATCGAAGCGATCGACGGCATGTTGGTCCCCCAGGTGTCGAAGCTCGCGGACACCATCGAGCGCAAGGCCGATGGCTGGATGGACGTGGTCAAGATCGGCCGCACCCATCTTGAGGACGCGGTGCCGCTGACCGTGGGACAGGAATGGCACGGTTGGGCCGGACAGGTCCGCGACGCCATCGCCGCGATCGAGGCCAGTCGGGGTGGGTTGTATCAGCTCGCGGTCGGCGGGACCGCGGTCGGCACCGGGCTGACCGCGCCCAAGGGCTTTTCCAAGGACGTGGCCGGGAAGATCGCCGAGCTGACCGGCAAGCCTTTCGTGACCGCCCCGAACAAATTCGTCGCGCAAGGCTCGCTCGACGCGATGGTGCGGGCACACAGCGCCTTGCGTGACCTGGCGGTCGCGCTGATGAAGATCGCCAACGACATGCGCTGGCTCGCTTCCGGTCCGCGATGCGGCTTCGGGGAACTCAAGCTGCCCGACAACGAGCCTGGGTCCTCCATCATGCCCGGCAAGGTCAATCCGACCCAATGCGAGGCCATGGTCATGATCTGCATCCAGGTGATGGGCAATGACAGCGCGGTCGCCTTCGCGGGCAGCCAGGGCAACTTCGAGCTCAACGCCATGCGGCCGATCATCATCAACAATTTCCTGCATTCCGCGCGCATCCTTGCGGACGGGTGCGCGAAGTTCCGGGAATTCTCGGTCGAGGGCACCGAGCTCAAGCGGGATACGATCCAATCCTATGTGGAGGGCAGCGTGATGCTGGTCACGGCGCTGTCGCCGGTGATCGGCTATCAGAACGCGGCGCACATCGCCGAGAAGGCGATCGCGGAAGGCACGACGCTGAAAGCCGCCGCGCTGGCCTCCGGCAAGGTGACCGAGGAACAGTTCGACCAGATCGTGCGGCCCCTGGACATGATCGGGTCAGGCCTCGCAGGGGCCTGACATGTCCGACGGGTCCGTTCCCGCGGGCGTCATCGCTCATGTCGCGTTGCGGCTCGGCCGGCTGATGCTCGCCAAGGGTGCCGACACCCAGCTTATCGAGGGGAAGGTCAAAGCCCTGGTCGGCCGTGCCGGCTATGATACGCATCTGCTGATCTGGCCCGAGGGCCTTCTGTTGACCGTCGACAACGACGCCAGTTTCCGCACCAAGCTCGGTCACGGCATCGCGGGCATGACGGTCGACATGGGCGCGTTGATGCGGCTCGACCACATCGCTCGGGCGAACGGTGACATGGCCCAGATCGACCAGGCCCTCTCCGGCGTCGAAACGGCGCACGGCCGCTACCCGGCATGGCTGGTCGTGCTCGGGATGGGTATCACCGCGGCATGCCTGGCACGGCTTTTCGGCGGTGAAGCGCCGGTCGTCGTTGTATCGGCGGTGGTCGGAGCGGTCAGCACGCTGCTGCGCCAGCGCCTGGGAGCGTGGCACGCCAATCCCATTGCCTCGGCTTTCGTGATCGCCTTGCTGACCGGTCTGGTGGGCGCCGTCGGCATGCGCGCCTTTCCGGGAGTGTCGCCGGCCCTGTGCCTTGTCACCGCGGGCATGATCCTGACCCCCGGCGTGCCCCTGATCAACGGTGTGCGGGATGCCTTGGCCGGTCATATCGGCATGGGTGTCGGGCGGCTCGCGATTGCCGCCATCACCGTCGTCGCGATCACCTTCGGCTTGTTCCTCGCCGCCCTGTTCGCCAGTGACCCGTTCCCCGTGGGCGGGACGCCGCAATCCCTGTCGGTGATCGAGGATGTGCTCGTCGCCGGATTGGGGGCGGTCGGCTTTGCCCTGCTGTTCAACGTGCCGGCCTGGGCGATCTGGGCCTGCATCCTGTGCGGCATGTCCGGGCACGGGCTTCGCACCGCGCTCAGTCACGCGGGCTGGAGCCTCGCCAGCGGCTCGCTGGTCGGCGCGGCGGTCGCGGCGCTGATTGCCCGGATCGTCGCGCGGCAGTTCGACGTGCCGCCGGTCGTCTTCGCGTTTCCGGGGATCGTTGCGATGATCCCTGGCTCTTTCGCATTTCGAGCGGGCGTCGGCGCGCTCGCGATCATGCAGGCGG
>NZ_DASZTJ010000267.1:0-19902 GCF_035548235.1 Rhodopila sp. | reverse complement strand
CGGCGATCTTGCCGCAACTCGCGCTCGCCGCCCCGGTGGCGGGCACGCGCCGCCACGGCCTGCATCCGGGCAGCACGCGCGACCTGGGTCTGGTGCTGCGCAAGGCCAAGGTCATCGACCGCGGGCTGCGGGTCTTGGCGGAGTCGCTGAAGGAAGCGGCCCGATTGGCCTGAACCTGGTCGGCCTGAACCTGGCCAGCCTGAACCTGGTCGGCCTGAACCTGGTCGGCCTGAACCTGATCTGCCTGAAGCGGGTCGGCCTGAACTTGGCCCCGAACGTGCATCCGTTCCGGATTGCATACAACAGAACGCGAGAGCTGCCTGGTTGATGACCGCGTTCGGCGCAGGGGTGAACAGGAAAAGGGCAGGGATGACGATGAAGACGCATAGGTCGAACACAGTCTCGGGCGGCGGCGCCGGACTTCGCCTGTCACGCAGGCGGATGCTGGTCGGCGCCCTGGCGGCCCCGGCGATCCTGCGCGGTGGCATCGCCCGGGCGGAGACGGTGAAAATCCGGATGGGGGCGCTGAAGCTGATCCATTCGATCACGCCCTGGTTCTATGAACGCTTCCTGCCCGCGGGCTATGAAATCGAGATCATCCCCTTCGAATCCCCCACCGACGGCAAGTCCGCCGTCGTCACCAAGTCGGTCGATTTCGGCACCTTCGGCATCGCTGCCGCCATCCTGGGCGCCGCGGCGCATGAGCCGGTCGTCGTGTTCGGTTCCTCCTGCAACAAGGGCATGGCGGTCGTCGCGCGCAAGGACAGTTCGATCGCGACGCTGAAGGACCTGAAGGGCAAGCGCGTCGCGATCTGGCCCGGCTCCACGCAGGAGGTGTTCATCCTGGAACGCCTGCGCATGGAGGGCATGACGATCAAGGACGTCGAGTCCGTCCGCGTCTCCTTCAGCGAGATGCCGGCGGCTTTGCAGCGGGGCGACGTCGATGCCTATGTCGGCGCGGAGCCGGGGCCCGGCGTGTCGCTGGCCTCGGGCGTCGGCAAGATCGTCGAGTATCCGTATTCGACCGCCATGGGCAGCCTGAACATGATCCTCGCCACCCATCGCGACACGATCGACCACAAGCCGGACCTGGCCAAGGTCGTGCTCGATCTCCAGCGCCAGGCCAGCACCTTCGCCATGTCGCACCCCGACGAAATGGTCGCCATGACCGTCGCCAAGCTCGGCATGAAGAAGGAGGCGGTGGAGCTGTCGGTCAAGAACGTCGAACTGAACTGGAAGATGACGCCCGAAATGGTCAAGGCGTCGGAGACCTATGCCCAGCACATGCTGACGCTGAAGCAGATCCGCGCGCTGCCGGATTTCAGCACGCTGCTGGACACCAAGATCTCCGACCAGCTCGCGGTATGAGCCAGGCGGAGACGCTGCGGGCGGTCGAGACCGAGCGGCCGCGGCTCGACTACACGCCGCTGGTGCGGATCGCCGTGCCGGTCCTGCTGCTGCTGGGCTGGTGGGCGGGCACGACGTTCAATCCGGGCGGCTTGATCCCCTCGCCGCAGGATGTGGGAACGGCGCTGTGGGACCTGGCCTTCGGCGGCATCAACGACGACGCGTTCAGCCAGATGCTGCTGCCCGACCTGATCGCCTCGGCCAGCCGGGTCTATGGCGCGTTCCTGCTCGCCGCCGCGCTGGCGCTGCCGCTGGGGATGCTGATCGGGCGGCTGAAAGTGGTGAAGGAGCTGCTGGAGCCGACCTTGCAGGTCCTGCGGCCGGTGCCGGTCACCGCCTGGCTGCCGCTGTCGATGATCCTGTTCGGCCTCGGCCCGCAATCGGCGTTCTTCCTGGTCGCCCTGGGCGCCTTTTACCCGATCCTGGTCAACACGGTCTTCGCCGTGCGCAGCGTCGAGCCCCGCTTGTTCGAGGCGGCGCTGATGCTGGGCGTCTCCCAGCCGCGGCTGTTCCCCAAGGTGGTGCTGCCGGCCTCTTTGCCCGGCATCTTCACCGGCCTGCGCCTGGGCCTGGGCTTCGCCTGGGTGGTGATCGTGGTCGGCGAGATGACCGGCGTGCAGACCGGTCTCGGCGCGATGATCATGGATGCACGGCAGTTGTCGCGGACTGAGATCGTCATCTCGGGCATGATCGTCATCGGGATCGTGGGGTTCCTGTCGGACCAGGCGGTCCAATGGATCGGCCGCCGGCTGCTGGCCTGGAGCCCGCAGCATGGCTAGGCGCTTTCCTGGCGTGCGTTCCGGCATCATGGCGGGCGAAGGCCGATGATCCCGCCCTTCCTTCGCGTCCGCGACGCCGGCAAGGTCTACCCCGGCGGCACCGAGGCCCTGCGCGGCGCCAACCTGACCATCGACGCCGGGGAGTTCGTCTGCCTGATCGGCGCATCGGGCTGCGGCAAGTCCACCTTGCTGCGCATGATCGGCGGCTTCGAGACCGCGACCACCGGTGAGATCGTCATGGCCGGCAAGCCCGTCACCGGTCCCGGCCCGGATCGCGGCATGGTGTTCCAGGACTACGGCCTGTTCCCCTGGCTGACGGTGCAGGGCAACATCGCCTTCGGCCCGCTGGCCCGCGGCAAGTCGAAGCAGGAAGCCGGCCGGATCGCCGAACGGTTCGTGACCATGATGGGCCTCGACCGTTTCGCCAGGTCCTACCCGCACCAGCTTTCGGGCGGAATGAAGCAGCGCGTCGCCATCGGCCGGGTGCTGGCCAACGACGCCAGGCTCGCCCTGATGGACGAGCCGTTCGGCGCGCTGGACGCCATGACGCGCGAGCGGCTGCAGGAGGAGTTGCTGGCGATCTGGCGCTCCACCGGCCTGTCGGTGGTCTTCGTCACCCATTCCCTGGAGGAAGCCATTTTTCTCGCCGACCGGATCGTCGTGATGTCTCCCGGCCCCGGCCGGATCGTGGCAGAAGAACGCATCACCTTGGAGCGGCCCCGCGACGTGTCTTCTCCTGAATTCAACGCCATCCGCCGGCGCCTGGGCGTCATGCTGCACGGCGATCACCCCGGACCCCATGCGCGGGAGGTCGCGTGACTCCGGTCAGGATGGCGGAAGCCGCGCTGGAAGCCGACCGCATCCACGACGATCCGGCGATCTGGATCACCCGCCTGCCCGACGCGGCGATCCTGGCGCGGGCACGGGCGCTGGAGGCGGAAGGACCGATGGGACGGCCGCTCTGGGGCGTGCCGTTCGCGGTCAAGGACAACATCGACGTCGCGGGCCTGCCGACCACGGCGGCTTGCCCGGGCTTCGCTTACGTCGCCGAGACCGATGCGCCGGCGGTGCGCCGCCTGCTCGACGCGGGCGCGCTGCTGATCGGCAAGACCAACCTGGACCAGTTCGCGACCGGGCTGGTCGGCACGCGCAGCCCGTACGGCATACCGCGCAACGTGTTCGACCGCCGGCTGGTGCCGGGCGGCTCGTCGTCGGGTTCGGCCTGCGCCGTCGCGGCGGGCATCGTTCCGTTTGCGCTGGGCACCGATACCGCCGGATCGGGACGGGTGCCGGCGGCGCTGGGGAACATCGTTGGCCTGAAGCCGACGATCGGCAGCGTCTCGGCGCGCGGCATGGTCCCCGCCTGCCGGTCCCTCGACACGATCTCGGTCTTCGCGCGGTCCGTCGACGAGGCGCTGCGCGTCCAGCGCCTGATCGCGGTCTATGACGAGCAGGACCCGTACGCCCGTCCCGCGCCCTTCGCGCACCTGCGCCGCGCCGCGCCGTCGGGGGCGGTGCGGGTCGCCATGGGCGATGTCGCCGACCTCTGCGTTCCCGCCGTCGCCGGCGCGTTCGGGCAGGCCGGCCGGTTCCTCGGCGCCACCCCGGTCGACCTGTCGCTGTTCCTGGACCTGGCGCGCCAGCTTTACGACGGGCCTTGGGTGGCGGAGCGCACGGCCGCGCTGCGGGGGGCGATGGACCGCTCGCCCGACATGCTGTTCCCGGTGACCCGCACCATCCTGGAGCTGGGGTTGGAACGGTGCAGCGCCGATGCGTTCGACGCGTTCCACCTGCAGCGCCGCGCGCGGCGGGAAGCCGAACGGCTTTTCGCGGAATACGATGCGGTCCTGGTGCCCACCGCGCCGTTCACGGCCACGCTCATGGAGGACCGGGACGATCCGATCGGACCCAACAAGCGCATGGGCCTGTTCACCAACTTCGCCAACCTGTGCGACCTCGCCGCCTTCGCGGTGCCGATCGGCTTCGGCTCCGACGGGATGCCGGTCGGCGGCACGCTGCTGGGGCCTGCCTGGTCCGAGGGCCGGCTCGCCCCGATCGCGGACCGGCTGCACCGCCGCTTTGCCGATACGGTCGGGGCCACGGGAAAGCCGGTGCCCCCGGCCGCGGCGCCGGACGCGCTCGCCGCCGACGAAATGGCCCTGTTCTGCATCGGCGCGCACATGAGCGGGCTGCCGCTCAACACCCAGGTGACGGGGCTGGGCGGGCGCTTCCTGCGCACCGCGGCGACGGCGCCGGGCTATCGCCTGTACGCGCTGGGCAACCGGCCCGGCCTGGTGCGGAGCGCCGACGGCGCCGCGATCGAAGGCGAGGTCTGGGCGCTGCCCGCCGCCGCGATCGGCCCGTTGCTGGCCTTGATCCCCCCGCCGCTCGGTTTTGGCACCGTGCAGTTGGATGATGGTCCCTGCCTGGGCTTCCTGGCGGAGACCGAGGGCGTCGCGGACGCCACCGACATCACCCGCTTCGGCGGCTGGCGCGCCTGGCTGCACGCCGGGGAGCGGGCGTGACGCTGTTGCGAGGCGACCCCATCCCGGCCGGCGCGGGTGCCGCGGTCTGCGCCATGGCCGGCCTTGTGCCGGTCACCCATGACTTCAGCCTCTCGATATCGCAAAGTCGTGGACGGCCGGCGCAGGGGCCGGCGCAGGATCGACCATGACAGGAAAACAGCGATCCTGCACGCCCTGCCACGACCGCGGAACCAATGCGGCTCCGCCGTTCTGGCGTCCACCCACACGCGGGAACCATACCCATGGATGACACCGAACTCGACGCGCTGATCGATATCGGCGCCAGGATCTACGGCATCGACGTGAAGCCGGAATGGCGGGCGGCGGTGCGGATGCATCTGGGCATCTCGCTGACCCACGCCGCCACCGTCCTGTCGGCCGACATCGACGACCATGTCGATCCGGCGCCGGTGTTCCTGGCATGAGCGACTGGACCACCGCCACGGCGATCGCCGCCGACGTCGCGGCGCGCCGCACCACGGCCGCTGCTACGATCGCCGCCTGCCTCGACCGCGTCGCCCGGCTGGCCCCCAGGCTCAACGCCTTCACCGCCGTCACGGCGGAGCGCGCGCGGGCGCGGGCGGCGGCGCTGGATGCAAGCATCGCGGCCGGTGCGACGCCCGGGCCGCTGGCCGGCGTGCCGTTCGCGGTGAAGAACCTGATCGACGTCGCCGGCCTGCCGACCCTGGCCGGGTCGCGGATCAACCGCGACCACCCGCCCGCCGCCGCTGACGCCCCGCTGGTCGCCCGCCTGGAAGCCGCCGGCGCCATCCTGGTGGGCGCGCGGAACATGGGCGAATACGCCTATGACTTCACCGGCGAGAACGCCCATGACGGCAATTGCCGCAACCCCCACGACCTGTCGCGCATGGCCGGTGGCTCCTCCAGCGGCTCCGGCAGCGCCGTCGGCGGCGGGCTGGTGCCGCTCGCGCTGGGGTCGGACACCAACGGCTCGATCCGCGTGCCGGCGTCGTTCAACGGGGTCTTCGGCCTGAAGCCGACCTATGGACGGCTGACCCGCGCGGGGTCGTTTCCGTTCGTCTCCAGCCTCGACCATCTCGGCCCGCTGTGCCGGTCGGTCGCCGACCTGGCCGCTTCCTATGACGCGATGCAGGGCTACGATCCCGCCGATCCGGCCTGCGTCGACCGGCCGGTCGAGCCGGTCTCGCCGAACCTGGACACGGGCGTCGAAGGGCTGCGGATCGCCACGGCCGGCGGGTATTTCCGCACCGGCGCCTCGGCCGACGCCTTGGCCGCGCTGGACGCGATCGCGGCGGCGCTGGGCGTCGAGCGGTCGGTCGAGATCGAGGACGCCGCCATCGCCCGCAGCGCCGCCTATGTCATCACCACGGCCGAAGGTGCCGCGCTGCATCTGTCCCGGCTGAAGACGCGGCCGGACGATTTCGACGCGGACGTGCGCGACCGCCTGATCGCCGGGGCCCTGGTTCCCGCCGCGGTCGTGGCGCAGGCCCAGAAGTTCCGCCGCCTGTATCGTGCGCGGGTGCTGGCGCTGTTCGACGGCGTCGACGCGATCCTCGCCCCCGCCACGCCCTGCGTCGCGCCGAAGATCGGCGAGAAGACCTTCGTGCTGGACGGGGTGGAGATGCCGGTGCGGCCGAATATCGGCCTCTATACCCAGCCGATCTCCTTCATCGGCCTGCCCGTCGTCGCGGTCCCGGTGCCGACCGCGCCAGGGCGGGGCGACGGCCTGCCGATCGGCGTGCAGGTCATCGCCCCGCCCTGGCGCGAGGACATCGCGCTGCGTGTCGCCCGAGCGCTGGAGGCGCGGGGGGTGGCGCGTGTCCTGACACCCAAGCTGGAAGCCTGAGCCATGGAGATCAACATCCCCGACGTCAAAGCCGAGGTCGAGGCGGCGTTCGGCCGCTACGAACAGGCGTTGATCACCAACGACGTGGAAACGCTGCAGGCGCTGTTCTTCGACCACCCGCTGACCATCCGCTACGGCATCGGCGAGAACCTGTACGGCCACAAGGAGATCAGCGCGTTCCGCCAGGCGCGCTCCCCGGCCGGCTTGATGCGCACCACCTCGCGCACGGTGATCACCACCTTCGGCCGCGACTTCGCCACCGCCTCCACGCTGTTCCACCGCGAGACGGTCCCCGGCAAGGTCGGCCGGCAGATGCAGACCTGGGTGCGCACGCCCGACGGCTGGCGGGTGGTCGCCGCGCATGTCAGCCTGATCCCTGAGACCTGACCCCCCGAAACATGACACCTTGGGCATGACCGCGCTCTGGCTTCGCGACCCGATCGGCATCCTGGCGGACGGGGCGGAGCGTGGCGTGGTCGTCGATAACGGCCGTATCGTGGAACTGGTGCCGGCCGGGGCCGAACCGGCCACGCCGGGCGCGGCGGTGTTCGACGCCGGCCGCCATGTCGTGCTGCCGGGCCTGGTCAACACGCATCACCATTTCTACCAGACGCTGACCCGCGCTTCGCCGGCCGCGCTGGATCGCACCCTGTTCCCCTGGCTGCAGGCGCTGTATCCGATCTGGGCCCGCATGACGCCCGAAGCGCTGGACGCCGCCGTCACCGTCGCCCTGGCCGAGTTGCTGCTGTCCGGCTGCACGACCACGACCGATCACCACTATGTCTTCCCCGCCGGCCTCGACGACGCCGTCGATATCGAGGTCGCCGCTGCTCGGCGCCTGGGCATCCGCGCGGTGCTGACCCGCGGATCGATGAACCTGTCGCAGCGGGACGGCGGATTGCCCCCGGACAGCGTGGTGCAGGACGAGGACAGGATCCTGGCCGACAGCGAACGGGTGATCGGCGCGTTCCACGATCCATCCCCGGACGCGATGGTGCAGATCGCGCTCGCGCCCTGCTCGCCGTTCAGCGTCACCACGTCGCTGATGCGCGCGACCGCCGGCCTGGCCGCCAGGCACGGGGTGCGGCTGCACACGCACCTGGCGGAGACCATCGACGAGGAGTCCTTCTGCCTGGAGACATTCGGCTGCCGCCCGCTGGACTATCTGGAGCAGACCGGATGGCTGCATGACCGTACCTGGCTCGCCCACGGCATTCATTTCGATGCGGGCGAGATCGCGCGGCTGGCCGCCGCCGGCACCTGCGTGACGCATTGCCCGTGCAGCAACCAGATCCTCGCGTCCGGCACCTGCCTGGTCTGCGAGATGGAAGCGGCCGGCATGCAGGTCGGCCTGGGCGTCGACGGATCGGCGTCGAACAACGCCTCCAACCTGATGCAGGAGGTGCGGGCGGCGTATCTGCTGCAACGCGCACACTATGGCGTGGAGACAGTCAGCCATCGCGACGCCCTGCGCTGGGCGACGACCGGGTCGGCGGCCTGCATCGGCCGGCCGGAACTGGGGCGGATCGCGGTCGGCGCGGTCGCCGACCTGGCGCTGTTCACGCTGGATGAGCTTCGGTTCTCCGGCGCGCTCGATCCGCTGGCCGCGCTCGTCACCTGCGGCGCCCATCGTGCCGACCGGGTGATGGTGGGCGGACGCTGGGTGGTGGAGGACGGTGCGATCCCCGGCCTGGACATCGCCGCGCTGATGCGCCGGCACGCGGCCGCGACGCGGGTTTTGCATGGCTGATCACCGCCGATCGGCATGACCCATGAGACTTTCCATCCCGGCCTGTTCCGGTAGCATGCGGTCAATGGACGATGCGGGGGTCAAAAAATCGGCGGCAGACGCCATTCGCGTTCCCGCGGCCGGGGAGTCCTGGCAGCGCACCCTGTGGGCGATGGTCGGCATCCAGTTCGTGATGACGGCGGCGATCAACTTCCTCAGCCCGATCATCCCGCTGATGCTGCCGGAGCTTGGGGTCAAGAGCAGCGAGGCGGTGGATGTCTGGGCCGGCGTGATCACCGGCTCCACCTCGTTCGTCGCCGCGTTCGCCTCGCCGATCTGGGGCCGCGTCGCGGACCGGTTCGGCCGCAAGCAGTCGCTGCTGCGCTCCAGCTTCGCCATCGCCATCTTCACCGCGCTCATGGGCCTGGCGACGAATGTCTGGATGTTCTTCGGCGCCCGCGCGGTGATGGGCGCGTTCGCGGGGTTTTCCTCGGCGGCGATCGCCCTGGTGGCAAGCCAGGTGCCGGAGCGGCGGCTGGGCTTCGCGCTGGGATGGCTGGCGACCGGGCAGCTGGTGGGATCGCTGGTCGGGCCGGTGGTGGGCGGCGTGCTGTCGGACCTGACGGGCAGCTACCGGGTGCCGTTCTTCGCCACCGGCGCGATCACGCTGGTTGCCCTGGCGCTGGTCTGGGCGGTGGTGCACGAGGATTTCGTGCCGGTGCACGCGACGGGCAAGGGACGGTCCCTGCTGTCCGGCCTGAAGGTGGTGACCGGATCGAGCGCGCTGGGCGCGCTGTTCCTGGTCCTGCTGATGGCCCAGTTCAGCGTGCGTACGGTGCAGCCGGTGGTGACGCTGTTCGTGCAGGAACTGGTGGGCTCGCGCCCCGAACTGGCGACGCTGGCGGGCATAGCGTTCTCCATCACCGGCCTGGCGGACCTGGTGTCGTCACCGTTCCTGGGCAAGCGAAGCGACGTGATCGGCTACCGCAAGGTGCTGCTGATCTGCCTGACGGGTGCGGCGCTGACCAGCGCGCCCCAGATCTTCGCGGGGAACTACTGGACGTTCCTGGCGGAACGGTTCGCGGTCGGGCTGTTCATCGGCGGCATCCTGCCGACGGCGAACGCGCTGATCGGACGCAGCGTGCCGCGGGAGATGCGCGGGACGGTCTATGGGATGACGGCGTCGGCGACGTTCCTGGGGAATTCGCTGGGCCCGCTGACGGGCGGCGGCATCGCCGCCCTGCTGGGCCTGCGCTGGGTGTTCGCGGTCACCACGGTGCTGCTGGCGGCCAACCTGGTGTGGGTCTGGCTGACGGTGGAGGAACTGCGGGACGGCGACGACCCGGCGGGGTAGGGGCGTGCTTTCTCTTCGCGGCCCGCCTGCTGCCATGACCAGTCCCGGATGGCCGGGTAGAACCGTTTCGCCGCCCGCGGCCCTGCAGGCACCTTATCCGGCCGGCCTGGTCAGACCCCCGGCTTGATCAGCCCCGAATCCAGCATCCGCTCCCGGCAGGCCCGCATGCTCTCCCCCACCGCCAGCGCCGCCGCCAAGGCGCGACGGCCGGCAGCGGCATCCACCAGGACCGGTGCGCCGTCCAGGATCGACGCCTCGAACGCCGCATGCTCCGCCGCCAGGGAATCGTGGTCCTCCCATGACACGTCGCTGATGCCGAACCCGGCCAGCCCGGGCATTGGCTGGCCAGCCGGGACGCCACGGTCCTGCCGGCCGATCACCGTCAGCGTGCGGGCGGAAAAATCCGCCGCCATGTAGAAATCCTGCGCGAAGATCCGCATCCGCCGTTCGGTGCGCGGCGAGATCCGGCTGGCGGTGATCGTCGCCACCGCGCCGTTGCGGAAGCGAAGCCGAGCGTTGGCGATGTCCTCATGGGGGCTGGCGACGGGGGCGCCGACGGCGTCGACGGTCTCGATCTGGCTGTCGACCAGCGCCAGGACCAGGTCCAGGTCGTGGATCATCAGGTCCAGGATCACCGACACGTCCGTGCCGCGCGGCTTGAACGGTGCGATCCGGGTGGCCTCGATATACAGCGGTGCCACGACCCGCCCGGCCATCGCCTGGTATGCGGCGGAGAACCGTTCCAGGTGCCCCACCTGCAGCACGACCTTGCGGGCCCGGGCGCGGACGGCCATCGCGTCCGCCTGTTCCAGCGTCGCGGCGATCGGCTTTTCCACCAGCACGTGCCTGCCCGCGTCCAGCGCCTTCAGCGCGAGCTCGTAATGCGCTTCGGCCGGCGCGGCGATGATGATGGCGTCGCTGGCGTGCAGCAGCGCCTCATAGCTCATGGCCGAGGCGCCGGCCTCCCAGCCGATGGTCTTGGCGCGCTCCAGGTCCGTGTCGAAGATGCCGGACAGGCGCGAGCGTTTGGACGCGGCGACCTTCAGGGCGTGGTAGCGGCCGAAATGGCCCGCCCCGGCAACGCCGATGCGAAGGGATGGGTCGGTCATGACGGTCCTCGGATTCTGCGGCCCCACTCACATCCGACGCCGACGTGTGCTGTCAAGTGCCTCTTGGCAAGTCCCTGCTGGGCAAGTCCCTGCTGGGCAAGTCCCTGTTGGGCAAGTCCCTGTTGGGCAAGTCCCTGTTGGCCAAGTGCCTGTTGGCAGGTCCCATCCGGCAAGAGCCTGCTGGCGCGGCGTGCCCGGCAAGTGTCATGACGCGGCCCGTCGGCGGCATGGCGGCAATTCATTGGCAACCGTGCCCGCCCTGTGCGACTGAAAGGCCGGCACTCGCCCCCAAGGGCCACAGCAGGGAACCAGATACGTGCGCATAACCATGATCGGCGGCGGCTATGTCGGACTCGTCTCCGGCGCCTGCTTCGCCGAATTCGGCTCCGAGGTCACGGTCGTCGAGGTCGACGGCCAGAAACTCGCGGCGCTGCGCGAGGGCCGGATGCCGATCTACGAGCCGGGGCTGGAGCAACTGGTGCGGGAGAACGTGAAGGCCGGCCGGCTGGAATTCACCGACGACCTCGCCGCCGGCGTGCAGGGGTCGGAGGCGGTCTTCATCGCCGTCGGCACGCCGACCCGCCGCGGCGACGGCCACGCCGACCTCACCTACGTCTACGCCGCCGTGGAGCAGGTCGCTCGGGCGCTGACCCATTATGCCGTGATCGTCACCAAATCCACCGTCCCCGTCGGCACCGGCCGGCGCGTGCAGGACATCGTCCGTTCGGTGCGGCCGGACCTGGAGTTCGACGTCGCGTCCAACCCGGAATTCCTGCGCGAAGGCAATGCGATCGGCGACTTCATGCGCCCCGACCGGGTCGTGATCGGCGCCGAGAGCGATCGGGCGCGGGAAGTCATGCGCCGGCTCTACCGCCCGCTGTACCTGATCGAGGCGCCCATCGTCTTCACCGCGATCGAGACCGCCGAACTGACGAAATACGCCGCCAACGCCTTCCTGGCGATGAAGGTCACCTTCATCAACGAGATCGCCGACCTGTGCGAGAAGGTGGGCGCCGACGTGCACGACGTGGCGCGCGGGATCGGGCTGGATGGCCGGATCGGGCGCAAGTTCCTCCATCCCGGTCCGGGCTATGGCGGATCCTGCTTCCCCAAGGACACGCTGGCGCTGGTCCGCACCGCCCAGGACTACGGCGCGCCGTCGCGGCTGGTGGAGACCACCGTCGCCGTCAACGACGCCCGCAAGTCCGGCATGGCCATGCGCGTCGTCGCCGCCTGCGGCGGATCGGTGCGGGGGAAGACCATCGCCGTCCTGGGACTGACCTTCAAGCCGGAGACTGACGACATGCGGGAAGCCCCGGCGCTGTCCATCATCTCCCGCCTCGCCGGCGACGGCGCCCAGGTCCGCGCCTTCGACCCCGAGGGGATGGACCAGGCGCGGCCGCTGCTGCCGGAGTCGGTCGTCTACTGCACCGACGCGCTGGACGCGGCGGCCGGCGCGGACGCGCTGGTGCTGATCACCGAATGGAACGAATTCCGAGCGCTGGCGCCGTCGCGGCTGGCGGATGCGATGCGGGGGCGGATCGTCGTCGACCTGCGCAACGTCTATGACCCGGCGGCGATGCGGGCGGCCGGGTTCGCCTATCACGGCGTCGGCCGCTCCTGATGTCCGATCCGACCCGCGAGGCGGCGTTCGACCTGCTGGCCGCGGTCCTCGACCGGGGCCGCCCGCTGGAAGAGGCGCTGGACGCGCTGAAAGCGATCGAACCGCGCGACAAGGCCGCCGCCCATCGCCTGGCAGCGGCGGTGCTGCGCCGGATGGGCACGCTGGACGCGGTGCTGGAGCCGTTCCTGAAAAGGGAACCTCCGGGGCCGGTGCGGATCGTGCTGCGCCTGGGCGCGGCCGGGCTGCTGCTGGCGGACACCCCGGCGCACGCCGCCGTGGCGACCGCCGTCGCGCTGACCCGGCGCCGGGGCCTGACGCCGTTCGCCGGCCTGGTGAACGCCGTGCTGCGCAAGGTGGCGTCCGGCGGGGTCGCGCTGATGGCCGACCTCGACGCCCCGCGCCTCGACACGCCGGCCTGGCTGTGGACCGCCTGGGGGCGCAACGCGCGGGCGATCGCGCTGGCGCACCAGCACGAAGCGCCGCTGGACGTGACGCTGAAGGCCGGGACCGCGCCGCCGGACGGCGGGGTCCTGCTGCCGACCGGATCGGTGCGCTTCCCGGCCGGCACGCGCGTCACCGACATCCCCGGCTTCGCCTCCGGCGACCTCTGGGTGCAGGACGCCGCCGCCGCGCTGCCCGCCCGGCTGCTGGGCGCGCGTCCCGGCGAGTCGGTGGCCGATCTCTGCGCCGCGCCCGGCGGCAAGACGGCGCAACTGATCGATGCCGGCGCCGGCGTGACGGCGGTGGAGCGCGATCCGTCCCGTCTGGATCGCCTGGCGGGCAACCTGGCGCGGCTGCACATGACCGCGACGCTGGTGCGGGCGGACGCCACCGCCTGGCAGCCGCCGGCCGCGTTCGACGCCATCCTGCTGGACGCGCCCTGCACCGCGACCGGCACCGCGCGCCGCCATCCCGACGTCATCCGCACCAAGCGGCCGCGCGACGTGCAGGCGGTGATCCAGGCCCAGGACGCGCTGCTGGCCGCCGCCGAGGCCATGCTGCGGCCGGGCGGACGGCTGGTCTATGCCGTCTGCTCGCTCCAGCCCGAGGAAGGCGCGCCCCGCATCGCCGCCGCCGCGGCACGTGGCCGCCTGCGGCCGGACCCCTTCACGTCCCGGGAACTGCCCGGGCTGGCCGAGGCCCTGGCGCCGGACGGGACCCTGCAGACCCACCCTGCGCTGTGGCCGGATCGGGGCGGCATGGACGGGTTCTTCGCGGCGAGGCTGGTGCGCGTCTCATAAAACCGTTTCATTCCAAGTTGTCGATCCGATGGTTTCGGCGCGGTTCCCGTGACGGAGACGGCGCGCGACCTCAGTTTTGAAACACACCAGAAACAAGAACCGGTCTATTTTCGGGCTGGCGATTGCCGCTGCTTTGCCTGATGATGTGGTATCCTGCCTCGCTTTCGGCAGATATCTTGGCGAGCGCGGTCTTTTTTCGAGATTGTTCCTTTTCTGTGGATGGCCGGATGATTCGTAGGACCGTGACGACGCTGTGCGACGCAGCGCGTGTCGCGTCTGCCGTGGGCGCGTTGTGCATGGGCGTCACCATCGTGGGCGCTTCCCTCGGTGCGTCCCTGGGCGTCGCCGTCGTGGGCGCTGCCGTCCTGGGCTCCACCGTCCTCGACGTCCCGCGGGCGCTGGCGCAACCGGAACCCCCCGCGGTGCCGGTCACCGTCGCCACGATCACGCGGCAGGACGTTCCGCACTGGCTACGCGGCCTGGGCACCGTCCAGGCCTATTACGCGGTGCAGCTTCGTCCGCGCGTCGACGGGACGCTGATCGCCGTCCCGGTGAAGGAGGGGCAGGACGTCAAGGCCGGGACGCTGCTGGCGCTGATCGATCCGCGGCCATACCAGGCGACGCTTGACGCCGCGCTGGCCAAGAAGGCGCAGGACCAAGCGCAGCTCGCCAACGCGCAGGCGGACCTGACCCGGTATTCGGCGCTGATGCACGGCGACTTCGCGTCCCGCCAGCAGGTCGACACCCAGGCGGCGCTGGTGAAGCAGCTCACCGCGACGATCCTGGGCGACGACGCGCAGATCGAGGCGGCGCGGCTCAACCTGGACTTCTGCCACATCACCGCGCCGTTCGACGGCCGCGTCGGCCTGCGCAACGTCGATCCCGGCAATTTCGTCCGCGCGTCGGAGGCGACGCCGATCCTGTCGCTGGTGCAGCTTCAGCCGATCGCCGCGACGTTCACGCTGCCGCAGGACTCGCTGCCGCTGGTCGCCAAGGCGATGCAGGGCGACCCGGCCCTGCCGGTGACGGTCTATGCCGGCGACGACAAGACGGAACTGGACCGGGGCAAGCTGGTGACGATCGACAACAACGTCGACCCGTCGACCGGGACCATCAAGCTGAAGGCGACCTTCCCCAACCCGGCCCATACGCTGTGGCCGGGCCAGTTCGTCAATGCCCGCCTGCTGGTCGGCACCGACCACGACGTGGTGGCCGCGCCCGCGGCCGCCATCCAGCACGGCCCCAACGGTCTCTTCGTCTACAAGGTCCAGCCCGGAAGCGCCGTCAGCGTCCAGCCGATCAAGGTCGCCCGGCAGGAGGACAACACCTACATCGTCACCGAGGGCCTGGATCCCGGCGCCACCGTGGTCGTCGGCGGCCAGTCCCGGCTGCAGAACGGCGCGCGGATCAGCGTCACCGATTCGAAGGCCGACTCGAAGCCGGTGCAGACCGCGCGATCCGGCAGCTAGGGGCGGCGCGCGATGAGCATCTCGACCCCGTTCATCCGACGGCCCATCGCCACCTCCCTGCTGACCGCCGCCCTGGTCCTGGTGGGCCTGGCGGCCTACCCGTTCCTGCCGGTGGCGCCGCTGCCCCGCGTCGACTTCCCGACCATCACGGTGACGGCGAACTTCCCGGGCGCCAGTCCCGAGACGATGGCCTCCACCGTCGCGCAGCCGCTGGAAAAGCAGTTCGCGCAGATCCCGGGCGTGGCGCAGCTGACCTCGGTCAACGTGCTGGGCCAGTCGCAGGTGATCCTGCAATTCGACCTGGACCGGAACATCGACGCCGCGGCGGGCGACGTGCAGGCGGCGATCAACGCGGCCAGCGGGCAGTTGCCCAAGGCGCTGCCGTCCGCGCCGACCTATCGCAAGACCAACCCGTCGGACTCGCCGATCCTGATCCTGGCGGTGCAGTCCGATGAGCGTCCGCTGATCGACGTCGACGATTATGCCGACGTGGTGCTGTCGCAGCAGCTTTCGCAGATCAGCGGCGTGTCGCAGGTGCTGATCGGCGGCGAGCAGAAGCGCGCCGTCCGCGTGCAGATCGACCCGGCGAAGCTCGCCGCCACCGGCATGACGCTGGAGGACGTACGAAGCGCGCTGACCAACATCACCGTCGATTCGCCGAAGGGTGCGATCAACACGCCGACGCAGACCTTCACCGTCTATGCCAACGACCAGCTCACGAAGGGGGCGGAATACGACAACGTCATCCTGGGCTGGCGCAACGGCGCGCCGATCCGCGTGCGCGACGTCGGCCGCGCGATCGACGGGCCCGAGAACAAGCTGATCGCCGGCTGGCAGAACGGCAAGCGCGGCATCCTGCTGATCGTCTTCAAGCAGCCGGGCGCCAACGTCATCGACACGGTGGACCGCATCAAGGCCGCGCTGCCCAGCCTGGAAGCGGCGATACCGCCCTCGATCCATGTCAACGTGATCATGGACCGGACGGAGACGATCCGCGCATCGGTCCACGACGTGCAATTCACGCTGATCCTGTCGATCGCGCTCGTGGTGATGGTGATCTTCCTGTTCCTGCGCAACGTGTGGGCGACGGTGATCCCGTCGATCACGGTGCCGGTGGCGCTGATCTGCACCTTCGCCGTGATGTACCTGATGGGTTTCAGCCTGGACAACCTCTCGCTCATGGCACTGACCATCGCGGTGGGCTTCGTCGTCGACGACGCGATCGTCATGCTGGAGAACATCTACCGCCATATCGAGGACGGCATGGACCCGATGGACGCCGCGCTGAAAGGCGCGGGCGAGATCGGGTTCACCATCGTCTCGATCAGCTTCTCGCTGGTCGCGGTGTTCATCCCGCTGCTGCTGATGGGCGGCATCGTCGGACGGCTGTTCCGCGAGTTCGCGATGACCATCACGATCGCGGTGCTGGTGTCGGCCTTCGTCTCGCTGACGCTGACGCCGATGATGTGCTCGCGCTTCCTGAAGCACCACAGCGGATCGCACGGGCTGGTGTACCGCGTGATCGAGCGGTTCTTCGACGGGTTGCTCAACGGCTACCGGCGGACGCTGGACGTGGCGCTGCGGTTCAAGTTCGTGACGCTGATGGTGTTCCTGGGGACGCTGGCGTTGACCGGCTATCTGTTCGTCCTGATCCCCAAGGGTTTCTTCCCGTCGCAGGATACCGGCGTGGTGTTCGGCGTGACGGAGGGGTCGCAGGACATCTCCTTCGACGCGATGTCGGACATCCAGCGCAAGATCATGGCGATCGTGATGGCCGATCCGGATACCGCCGGTTTCGGTTCGACCGTCGGGTCGGGCGTGGGCGGGCAGACCGTCAACAACGGCCGGATCTATATCGCGCTGAAGCCCTGGGACCAGCGGGTCGGCGGGTCGGCCCAGGACTACATCGCCCGGCTGCGGCCGCAGTTCGCCAAGGTGTCGGGCGGCATGGCCTTCCTGCAGGCGGCGCAGGACATCCGGGTTGGCGCCCGGCTCACCAAGACCGAGTTCCAGTACACGCTGCAGGATGCCGATTTCAACGAGCTGTTCGGCTGGGCGCCCAAGGTGCTGGCGAAGCTGAAGACGCTGCCGATGCTGCGTGACGTCACCAGCGACCAGCAGACGGGCGGCACGACGCTGACCCTGGTCATCGACCGCGACCAGGCCGCGCGTCTCGGCGTGCAGCCGCAGGCGATCGACGACACGCTGTACGATGCCTTCGGCCAGCGCCAGATCACCCAGTATTTCAGCCAGGTGAACTCCTATCACGTGATCCTGGAGGTGATCCCCTCGGCCGGCCGCGACGTGCACACGCTGCAGAACCTGTACGTCCGCTCCAGCAACGGCCAGAGCGTGCCGATGTCCTCCTTCGCCAAGTGGTCGACCGTGCCGGTGCAGCCTTTGTCGATCAGCCACCAGAGCCAGTTCCCGGCGGTGACGATCTCCTTCAACCTGGCGAAGGGCGCCGCGCTCGGCCAGGCGGTGGATGCCATCGACGCCGCCATGCGGGACCTGGGGACGCCGATCACGCTGCGCGCCTCGTTCCAGGGGACGGCCCAGGCGTTCCAGGCATCGCTGGCCAGCGAGCCCTATCTGATCGCGGCGGCGCTGATCACCGTGTACATCATCCTGGGCATGCTCTACGAGAGCTACATCCTGCCGCTGACGATCCTGTCGACGCTGCCCTCGGCCGGCGTCGGGGCGTTCCTGACGCTGCTGGCGGCGCGTTACGACCTGACGATGATCGCCCTGATCGGCATCATCCTGCTGATCGGCATCGTGAAGAAGAACGGCATCATGATGGTGGACTTCGCCATCACCGCCGAACGCCGCGACGGCATGTCGCCCGAGAAGGCGATCCGCCAGGCCTGCCTGCTGCGGTTCCGGCCGATCCTGATGACCACCATGGCCGCCATGCTCTCCGGCATCCCTCTGATGCTCGGCACCGGCGCGGGGTCGGAACTGCGCCGGCCGCTCGGGTTCGCGATGGTGGGCGGGCTGGCGCTGAGCCAGATCCTGACGCTCTACACGACGCCGGTGATCTATCTCTACCTGGACAAGCTGCAGCATTGGCTGGCGCCCCGCCGGTCCCGGCTGCCCGCCCTGGCGGCGAAGATGGGAGAGGCGGATTAGGGGCGTCCCTCCCGCCTACCCGGCGGCGAATTTCCCCAGCAGGCGGATGTGCGAGCGGATGCCGTGGTGGAAGCACACCTCCTCGAACTTCTCGTTCGGGCTGTGCACCTGGTCGTCGTCCAGGCCGAAGCCGATCAGCAGCGAGTCGAGGCCCAGGATCGTCCGCAGCGACGTCACCACGGGGATCGAGCCGCCGCTGCCCATCAGCACCGCCGGCTTCCCGTACTCCTCGGCCAGCGCGGCCTGCGCCGCCCGGACATGCGGGCTGTCGACGTTGACCTCGATCCCCGGCGCGCGGGAGAAGGCCTGGAACGTCACCGTGGCGCCCGGCGGCAGCCGGTCCTGCACGAACTGCTTGAACTGGGCCATGACCTCGTCCGGGTCCTGGTTCGGCACCAGGCGGAACGATACCTTGGCCGACGCCTCCGACGCGATCACCGTCTTGCTGCCGTCGCCGGTGTAGCCGCCCCAGATGCCGTTGATGTCGGCGGTCGGCCGCGCCCACAGGCGTTCCAGCGCCGCATAGCCCCGCTCGCCGACGGGGGTGGCAAGGCCGATGCCGCCCAGGAACGCGCCTTCGTCGAAGCCCAGCGCGTCCCACTGCGCCCGCTGCGCGTTGGAGACCGGCTTCACGTTGTCATAGAACCCCGGCAACTGGATGCGGCCGGTCTCGTCTTGCAGGTCGCCCAGGATCTTGGTCAGCGCGTTGATCGGGTTCAGCGCCGACCCGCCGAACAGGCCCGAGTGCAGGTCGCGGTTCGCCGCCTTCAGCGTCACCTCGGCATAGGTCATGCCGCGCAGCCGGGTGGTGATCGCCGGCGTCTCGGCGTCCCACATGCCGGTGTCGCTGATCAGCGCCAGGTCGGCCTTCAGCTCCGCCTTGTTCGCCGCCAGGAAGGCGTCGAGGTTGACGGAGCCGACTTCCTCCTCCCCTTCGATCAGGACGGTGACGCGGACCGGGATGCCGCCGCCGGCGTCGTGCCAGGCGCGCAGCGCCTCCAGGAACATCATCGTCTGTCCCTTGTCGTCGACCGCGCCGCGCGCGACGTAGCGCTTGCCCCGGGGACCGTCGACGAGCTGCGGGTCGAAAGGCGGGCTGTGCCAGAGCGAGACCGGGTCGACCGGCTGCACGTCGTAATGGCCATAGAACAGGACGTGCGGTCCTTTGTATCCGGCCGGACCGGGATGGTGGCCGACGACGACCGGGTGCCCGGCGGTGGGACGCACCGACGCCTCGAACCCCAGGCCCGTCAGCTGGTCCCGCCACCAGGCCGCCGCCCGTCCGCAATCCGCCGCGTGCTGCGGCTGGGCGCTGATCGAGGGGATGCGCAGCAGGTCGAACAGCCGGTCCCGCGACGCCGGCAGCCCGGCATCGGCGTGGTCGAGGACGGCGGAGAGGGGGATGGGCATGCGGCGCTCCTGCATCGTGTCCGGACAGGAGTAGCCGAACCGGCCGCCGTCGTCATCCGGCGGGGCTTTGGGTCATGTCCCCCTGCCGGGTCATGTCCCCCTGCCGGCCCGCCGTCATGGGCTGCCGTCCGCGGCGGGCGCTTGATCGGGATCGCGGTCGAACGGACGGCCGGGGCCGGACCGGGTCAGCGGCTGGCGACCTGCCGGGCCTCGGTCCGGATCATCTGGCAGCTTCCCTTGCGGTGCCCGCCGCAGGCGTCGGCGGCGTCGGAGTGGGTCAGGCCGACGACGCTGG
>NZ_DASZTJ010000266.1:0-20942 GCF_035548235.1 Rhodopila sp. | reverse complement strand
ACAGCGCGGCGGCGATGGCCGCATCGTCCCGCGCCCGCCGCTCCCCGGCCAGGGCGATCGCCGGCAGCAGCCGATCCCAGGACGCGGCCGCCAGCCCCTGCCGCAGCCGGGGCCGCAGCGCCACCCGGTCGCGATTGGAGGGATCCTCGACCCACTCGACGCCCCGGCGCGTCAGGAATTCGCGCAGCCGTGCCGGATGCACGGACAGCAGCGGACGCAGCAGCCGCAGGCCCTGGACCTCCCGCACCGCCGACATCCCGGCGATGCCGTCGTTCCGCGTGCCTCGCAGCACCCGCATCGCCACGGTCTCTACCTGGTCGCCGGCGTGATGCCCCAGCAGCAGATCGCGGATGGAGGCTTGGCGGCAGGCCTCCGCCAGCGCCTCGTACCGCGCCCGGCGGGCCCGCTCCGCCAGGGCCGGCCCACGCGCCAGGCCGGTCAGCGTCAGGATGCGGGCAGGGATGCCCAGTGCCATCATGCGGTCGCGCGTCAGGGCGGCTTCCGCGGCCGACTCAACGCGCAGCCCATGATCGACGATCAGTGCGTCCAGCGACCCGCCCATCCCGCGCACCCAGTCGCGCGCCAGCACCGCCAGCGCCGAACTGTCCGCGCCGCCCGAGACGGCGGCGGCAATCCGGGGACAAGGTCCGAACGGACCAAGCCGAACCATCGTGTCGGCGAACAGGGCGGGAAGCTCTCCCGCGCTGTCCTTCCCGGCGCTAACGGCAACCCGCCCGCTGGCCGACCGACGCGACGCTCTGCCGCAGGTCGGGACGGATCTGCGGATAGTCGGCGCGCAGGCGGCTGAGCGTATCGCAGGCCGCCTTGTTCTCCTTGATCGCCGTCAGCGACGAAGCCAGGCCCACCAGCGCGTCCTGCGCATGGGACCCTTTCCGCGACGCGTTGTAGGCATCGTCGAACGCGACGGCTGCCTGGGGATACTGCCGCTCGCCTTCCAGCGCCTGCGCCAGCAGCAGCTTCGCGTCATAGGCGCGCGGCGACGTGCGGTTCGCCAGCACCTCCCGCGCCGCTGACTCGGCTGCCGGATAGTCATGGCGGGCGAGGGCCGCATAGCCTTCCTGCATCGCCATCTCCGGCGTGCGCGGCGCCCGCTGGGCCGGCGGCGCTGCCGGAGGCGGCGGCGGGCTGGGGTTCAGCGACAGCGACTGGGGCGGCGGCGAGGTCAATTGCTGGGGCGGCGTCTGGCCATAGCCTTGTCCGGGAGCCTGCCCAAGATTTTGCCCGCTGGCCCCCTGTCCGCCCTGGCCGTTCTGGAGCTGGAACTTCAGGTCGTCGATCTTCTTGTTCAGGTCGAGCGACTGCTGCTGCACCTGGTTCTGCATCTCGTCCACACGGCCGCGCAGATCGCGAACCTGCTCTTCCAGCGTGTCCACCCGGGTCAGCAACTGCGTCAGCACGTCGCTGGTGTTGCCGCTATAGCGCGGCGCCGGCTGCTGGGACCCCTGGCTGCCGCCGCCCTGTTGCTCGAACTGCCGCAATTCGTTCCGCAACTGGTAGATCTGGTTCTGCAGCGCGATCCCCTCCCGGCTGTCGATCTGGGCGAGCGCCAGGGGTGGCGCGACCGAGCAGATGGCGGTCGCCAGGAGGACGGAGCGAAGCAGAAGCCGCATACGGAGTCCCTCGAAGGAATGCTGACCAGGCGAGCTTAGCGTAGCGCGCGGCCGCCGTCAGGCAGGGGGCAGATGGCGCGCGATATAGGGCGGCAGATTGAACGCGCCGGCATGGATCTCCGGCGTCCAATATTCCGTCGCCCCCAGCAGCCCCGCCGCTTGCGCCCGCGCGTGGATGGTATCGATCGGCGTGGCCGCCAGCGCGGCGTCCTTGGCCGCCCAGCCCAGCGTCATGAACCCGCCGACATAGGTCGGCACAGCCGCCACGTAAGCGGTGACATGCGGGAAGAACCGGCGCCGCCGCGCGCTGGTGTCGTGCAGCTCATCGGCCTGCATGAAGGGCACGCCGCACTGGTTCACGATCAGGCCGCGCGCGGTCAGGATGCGGGCGCAGTTGCGATAGAAATCATCGGTGAACAGCACCTCGCCCACGCCGATCGGATCGGTCGAGTCGACGATGATGACGTCGAACGCGTTGTCAGGCGCGTTCTTCACATAGTCGATGCCGTCGCCGACGATGACCTGGGCGCGCGGATCGTTCCAGGCGTCGCCGGCGATCTTCGGCAGGAATTCCTTCGCCAGCCGGATGACCTCGCCGTCGATCTCCACCATCACGGCGCGCTTGACGTTCGGATGCAGCAGGACGCGGCGCAGCACGCCGCCGTCGCCCGCGCCGATGATCAGCACGTTGGCCGCTTCGCCGTGGGCCAGCAGCGGGACGTGGGTCAGCATCTCCTGGTAGACGAACTCATCGCCTTCGGTGATCTGGATCACGCCGTCCAGTACCATCACACGGCCATGCGTGTAGCTTTCGAAGATCGCAATGTCCTGGAAGTCGCTTTTCACGCGTGCGAGCTCGCGTTTCACCCGGAAGCGCTGGCCCCATTCGGGGTAGAGCGTTTCGTTGATCCAGCTATCGGTCGGCATCGCCGGTTCGCCCCATAAACGGACGGCCCGACCGTGAAGGCCGAGCCGTCATGTTTGGAATGTCGTGGAGTGCGTCAGATCACCAGGCCGCGGCGCTGCTCGCCCAGGTTGATCGACTGGGGCCGGAACGCCTCCTTCAGCGCCGGGATGCCGTGATACGGGTTGCAGGCGCCGCACATGAAAATGTCGATCGCCGCGAAGTCCCGCTCCGGCCAGGTGTGGATGGAGATGTGGCTCTCCGCCAGCACCAGCACGCCGGACACGCCGCCATTGGGCGAGAAATGGTGGAAATGCCCGTGCAGGATCGTCGCCCCGGCGGCATCCGCCGCGGCCCGGAGCGCGCGATCGATATGTTCGGGGTCCGCCAGGTTGCTGGCGCCCCACAGATCGACCAGCAGATGCGTGCCGGCGAACTTCACCCCGTCCTTCTCGACGAAGTAGTCCTTCTGTTCTGTGCTGACCCCGGCGTTCCGCTCAGCGTCTGACGAAATCTGGTTGCTGCTCGGAAGTTCCGAGACCATCCCCAGTGGGCTGAGTGCGTTCATCGCGTACCCCTTCCTACCAGTAGACGGCCTGTTGGACCGTACGCGCGAAACCCTGCCCGCGCCTACGTCCCCTGGGGCCAAGGCGGGCACATATGATGGTGAACCTTCGTCAGCGCAAGCATCTTTTTTGGCGGATGGCATGACGGGACCGCATGGGATGTGATCCGTGTTCGACCGGCGCGGCGGCGCCCCGCCAACTCAGGACGCGGATAGGTGCGCAGGGTGCCGAAAACGGTGTATTGTCCGGCGGACCAGCGCATGACCGTCACCTGCAGCGGGAGGGGCCCTTGCTGTCGCACGTCTTCGTCGGGATCACCGCGTTCGAACCTGCGTTCGACTTTTATTCGGATGTGATGGCCGTCCTGGGCCTGGACCTGAAATTCGCCGATCCGGATGTACCCTGGGCCGGCTGGCAGCAACCCAGCGCGGAGCGGCCTTTTTTTCTGATCGGACGCGCTTTCAACGGTGAGCCGGCGACACCCGGCAACGGGCAGATGATCGCGCTGCTGGCAAAGAGCCGCGCGACCGTGGATGCGTGCCACGCCGCGGCGCTGGCGGCGGGCGGAACCTGCGAGGGTCCGCCGGGCCTGCGGCCGCGTTATCACCCCGACTACTATGGCGCGTATTTCCGCGACCCGGATGGCAACAAACTCTGTGTCTGCTGCCATGAACCGGTCTAGCGCGGATCAGCATGGCGGCAGGATGTAGAAGCCTTCGCCGTCCGGTTGTCTCATTTGAAACGGAAGATGCGGCCTGGGCCGCCCTCGCCGCCGCCAAGGGGAAGTCTTCGTCATAGCAAGGTGGCCATCGCTTGCTCTCCTGTCATGCACGGGACGAGGTCGTCCGCTGTCCGGAGAGATAGCCAACCGCCGGTATGGACCCGGTGAGACGTTGCCGAATTGGATTTGATGCCTTGCTACCGGACCGTCTTCCCGGCCGCGGCCAACGAAGCGGCCAGGCCGACATCCTCCTTCGACCGCGACAGGTCGTCGGTCGAGCGGACCGGTTCATCGGTCAGCAGGCGGAACCCGTCGGCATCCGGTCCCGGCGCCAGCCTGTCCATCCACGCCTGCCGCAGCGCCAGCAACGCCGCGTCATCACCCGCCCGGGATGCCGCGGCGGCCAGGCGCAACAGCGTATGCGTGATCGCTGCGCTGACCGGCCCGGACGCCGGTACTGCCGAGGTCGTCAGCACGTCGCGCCACGCCGCCTCGGCCGCTGCCCAATCGCCGCCTTGTTCCTGCAGGTCCGCGCGCCGCGCCGCCGCGCCCGGCGTGGCAAGCTTTGCCAGCAGCGCGATGGCCCCCGCCCGGTCACCGCCATGCGCCATCGCGCTGGCGCGCGTCAGGATGCGGCTTTCCGCCAGTTCGGGCGGCGCGTCGCCGGTTTCCGTCGCGTCCAGCGTGGCGATCGCGTCGGCACCGTGTCCCTCCCGATCCTGCAGCACGGCCAGGGTGGCGCCGAACCGCGCCTTGGCGACCTCGGTCGTCGCGCCGGCGAGTAGTTTGCGCAGCAGCGGGATCGCTCGGTCAGGCAGGTCGAGTGCCATCAAACGGTCCAGCAGCGCCTGCTGCACCTCCGGATCGTTCTCGTACCGTGGCATCAGGTCGACGTTCTCATCGACCGTCGCGACGAAATCCAGCGGCGTGACCGACAATCCGCCGCCGTCGCGCATCATGGCCCCGAACATCGTCTGCAAGCGGTCACGGATGGCGGCGGCGCGTTCGGGGAAGTCTTTTTCCGCGTCCCGCAGGATGCCCAGGCCGACGCGCCACGCGCCGCTGCGCCCGCGCAGGTCGGCGATCCGCTCGCGCAACGCCAGTTCCCGGTCGTCGCCGCGCCAGGCGATCAGCAGCTTGTCCAGCCCGTCCGCCGCCTGCGCCGCGGTGATGCGCCCCGTCTTGAGGCGCAGTTCGATCGCATGCACCGGACCGCGCAACCGGTCGAACTGGTCGTGGCCCTGCGCCAGCCGGTCCAGCATCGCCAGGGCGCCGTCGGTGTCGCCATCCGCCTGCCGCCGCAGCGCACGGGCATAGGCCAGCCTGGGATCGTTCGGCCGCGCGTCCATCAGGCGCTCGGCCGACTGGATCTCGCCGCCCAGCAGCATCGTTTCGATGACGAGCGGCAGCAGGTGTTCGGCGATCGGCTTGGGATAGGCGGTGGCCAGCGGGCCGGTGGTGGCGAAGACGGCCGCCGCGGGAGGCGAGCCTTCATCGGCCATCGCCTGGCGCACCGCTTTCCAGAAATCGATTTCATCGATGCCAGCCAGGCGCGGATCGTCCAGACCATCCGCCTCGGCCGGCCGGCCGGCCAGCAGCGCGGCCATGCTCATCAGTGCCTTGGTGGCGGGACGGTCGGCTTCTTGCGGGTCCTGCGCCGTGGCCAGTTGCAGCAGCCCGTCGGCCTCGGCGGCAAAGCCCAGGGACATCAGGCTCTCGGCGGCGGCACGGCGCAGCGGTCCGCGTGACAGCGGCGGCGTGGCGCCGGCGGCAAGGAATTGCTGCCCGATCCGCCGCAGCAACGTCTTTGGCCGCATGGCCGGCAGGTCCGTCGCGCGTGAGAGGTGCGCTGCCGCGATACTGGCCTGCGTGGCAGGGGTCTCCGGCGAGACCGCAAGCCGGCCCGCGGTGCTCGACAGCGCGAAGCCCTGCCCCGCCGCCTGCATCTGCAGCGTGTCCGCCAGCGGTTCGACGACGATGCCCTGGATCGCGGCACGCAGGATGAATTGCGTCGTCCGCCGCGGGATCAGCACCGCCTGGCCCGGTCGCCGCTGCGTGCCGATCAGCAGCGTGGCGCCGGTATCGGGATCAGCCAGCGTCACCACGGAGCCGGGCAGGTCCGCCGGCAAGATGACCTGGTCCTTGTCGGGCGTCGGCGTGATCGCCTGCCGGCGTTCCGTCGCCGGCAGCGCGATCAGCCGCCAGCCTTGCGGGACAAGGCCCAGGGCAAGGTGCTGGTTTGGCGGCAGTTGCAATTGAAACACGGTGGCGGCGGGCAGCAGCCGCATCGCCAGGCCGTGGAAGAGGGGATCGTCGCTCAACAGGGACAGCGACACCTGGCGGCGCTGGTCGAACACGACATAGGCGACGTCGCCGACCTGGAACGCAGCCGCGCCCGTGGTCGCGTCGAACGGCAGCAGGATGGCGGTGCCGACCGCATCCGGCGGCATCCGCACGCGCCGTGCGATCAGGTCGGATGGCGGCCGGTCGCCGGGCAGGACGTCGCGGCCGACGGTCGCGGTCTTCTCGTCCCGCGGCAGACGTGGCGGTTGGACAGGCGGAGTTGGCAGGGTGGCAGCCCTGGTCGGGGGTGGCGCCGGCTCCGCCTGGACGGGCATCACCGGCGCCGGCGCCAATTGGAGTGCCGCCGCGGGTGCCGTCGAGGGCGCAGGCGAGGGCGCAGGCGAGGGGGGCGGCGTGACGGGTGCCTCGGCCTTCGCCGCCGTCGCGACCCTCCGTTTCGCGGCACGGCCGCCCAGTTCGGGCGACGTCGCGAAGCTCGACATCGGCTGCGCCGCAGCCACGGCTGCCGGCTTCGGACCCGTCATCGCCTGTGGCTTCGCCGCAGCCGGGACGTCGAAGACATCGAACAGCACATGCCCGCCGTCCCGTCGCGGATGCACCGACGCGCCACGCGCCAGCGTCAGGTCGAGGATGGCGCCCGAAGCCTTCGCCGCCAGGACGTTGCGCGGCAGGCGATCCGGATCCGACAGTTTTGTACCTGCATCGAAGCGGATCGACACGTGGTCGCCGTCGCGCTCGATCCGGTACCGAACCCTGCCGGGCACCGTGACATCCAGGCGGCCGAAATTGGTATGGTCCTCGGCCTGCACCGCCACCCGTTGGGCGCCCGCGTTTCGCGGGGCCTTCGGTTCGTCGGCGGCCCGTCCGCTCGCCTGTCCCGCCAGCAGCGCCCCGATGCCGAGCAGCGCGGCAAGACGTTTCATTCGAAACTGGAAAGCAGCTTGTCGATGTCCGACTGATCCATCGCGTTCGCCGGAAGCTGCGGTCCGTTCAGCAAATCCGCCTCGGTCCCTGTCGCCTCCGGTTGCCGGACCGGCGCTTGGATGTCGTCCCGGCCGAAGGTGCGGATGATGTGGGCGACCTTGCCCTCGATCGTCTTCAGCGTCGTGACCACCTTGGTGATGCGCTGGCCCGTGATGTCCTGGAAGCTGCATGCCTCATAGATCCGCGTCGTCGCGGCCTGCAGCGTGGCAGCGGGTTCGCCGTCGACCTTGCCCGCGACCGCATCCAGCATCTCGCAGCTTTCCAGGATCGCGTCCGTCGCCTGCGCGGTGTGCGCGACGATGGCGTCGAGTTCGTCCGTGGCGAAGGGGATGTCGCGGTCCTTGATGTCGTCAACCTGCAAGGCGGCGATTTCGACCTTGGCGACGGCGATCGTGCGCCCAAGCTCCTCCACCTCCCGCAACAGAGAGGCTTCCTTGGCGGATAGATCTAGACCAATCGTTGTCAGCACGGCACGTACGACCTCCGCTATCATGTCAGGTTCCGGCGAGGGCTGCCGCGCCCGGATGGCCTGCAACTCGTGTTTCAGCGCTTCGACGGCCCCTTGTCGGGGTGTGTCATGCCAGGGCATATGATGTTCGGGAAGCGCGTCAGGCATGGACAAGGACTTTCTCGATCTTGTCCTTCAGCGTCTCGGCGTTGAAGGGCTTGACGATATAGTTGGACACGCCCGCCGCCTTCGCCGCCACCACGTTCTCGGTCTTGCTTTCTGCCGTCACCATGATGAACGGCGTGTTCTTCAGGCGGCTGTCGGCCCGCACTTCCTGCAGCAGTTGCAGTCCCGTCATGGGCGCCATGTTCCAGTCGCTGATGATCAGGCCGAAATTGCCGGAACGCAGCTTGGCCAGCGCCTCGGTGCCGTCGGTGGCTTCCTCGACGTTATTGAAGTCGATCTGCTTCAGCAGGTTGCGGATGATCCGCAGCATGGTCTTGTAATCATCCACGATCAGGATGTTCATGGACTTGTCGATGGACATGCGAGAGACTCCTTGTTGACCGTCGTTAACCACCCACGGATTTCGCGCCTTCGGCCGCCTCGGCGTCGCGGCCGGTCCGCATCTGCGCGAGCGCCGACGTGACGTCGCGCGCCTTGTCCGGATTCATCGCGGCCAGGACCGCCGCCGCCTTGGCGTCCTTCATCCGGTCCATCACCTGAAGCAGCACCGGCATCGACAGGTCGTTGAAGATCGCCGCGGCCTCGCGGGGCTTCATCGCCTCATAGAGCTTCACCATGCTCTGCCAGCCGGCGTCTTCCTTCTGCTTCTGCGCCGTGTCCAGGTTTTCCAGTTTCTTCTGCAATGACTTCAGCTCGTTCACCCGCGCATCCAGCTTCCGCTGCGCGGCGCCCAGCACCGCCTCGCGGTCGTCGATCGCGCTGGCGCGGGCGTCGAGTTCGCGGCGGCGGTCGCGCAGGCGCTGCAGCAGGGCCTTTTCGCCGTCGCTGACGGCATCCGGGTCGGACTTCGGCACGGCGTTCAGGTTGGCGGCCGCAGGCGGCTGCGCGGGCTTCGGCGTCACCGGCACGGGCTTGGGCGATTCCTGGAGGTGATCGGCGGCATGGGCCGCCGTCAGCAGGGTCGCCGCGGGCGGCCCGTCCGTCAGCACCGCGTGCAGCAGGATGCCGGCCTTGGCGACGATGACGACCACGATCATCGTCATCGTCATCGGCAGCAGGCGGGGAAAGCGGAGCCTAGCCATGGTTGCGCCGCCGCAGCGCCGCCAGCAGCTCCATCTCCGCCGCGTGGTTCTCCTCCGCTCGGGATGGGCGTCGTTCCGCGCGCAACGGCTCTCGTGCCAGCACCGACACCGGCAGGTGCTCCTCCAGCCGTTGGGCCACACGCTCCGCCTGTTCCATCAGCGCCGCCAGTTCCTGGCGCAGTTCCGTGGACCGAGCGATCTGGGCGTCCATCTTGCGGCCGGCGCCGTCGGTAAGGGCGCGCAGCTTCTGGATGCCGGATTCCGCCTGGCGCGTGCTGTCCTTGAACCCGCTGATCAGCCCTTCCAACTCGCCGCGGTCCCGCTTCATCGCGGACAGGGAACGCTCCAGCCGCAAGGCCTGGAGGAAGGTCGCGAGCAGCAACCCGGCCAGCACGAGTTCAAGAGCCCATTCCATGCGCCAAACCCTGCCCGATAAACGTTAAAGAAAGGTAAGCGGCTACATCGGCAGACCGGAGCGTGCCTGGGTCACCAGGTCGCTTTCGATCTTGACCGCCATGTTGTTGTTCTTCTGCCCGACGCGCCCGTCGAACAGCTTCACCTGCCCGCATCGCACCGCGACCAGCCCGCCGGTTTCGACGTTCAGCGTGATCTGGTCGCCGGGCTTCAGCTCCATCACCTTGGACAGCCGGATCGGGTATTCGTCCAGGACCACGGACAGCTCGACTTCGGTGTCCCAGAGCTGGGCGATCAGGTGGCTTTCCCAGATCGTATCGCGGCCGAACTTTTCGCCCATGAACTGCTGCAGCAGCAATTCGCGCACCGGTTCCAGCGTGGCGTATGGCAGCAGCAGTTCGATCCTGCCGCCGCGTCCTTCGGTGTCGATGCGCAGGCGCGCCAGGATCGCCGCGTTGGACAGGCGGCTGATGGAGGCGAAGCGCGGATTGGTTTCCAGCCGCTCGTATTTGAAGGTGACCGGACAGATCGGATCGAAGCTGCTGGACAGGTCCGCCAGGATGACGTGGATGACCTTCTCGACCAGCATGCGCTCGATGGACGTGTAGGGGCGGCCTTCGATCCGCATCACCGGCGTGCCCTTGCGGCCGCCCAGCAGCACGTCCAGGATCGAATAGATCATCGCCGAATCGATGACCATCAGCCCGTAATTGTCCCACTCCTCCGCCTTGAACACGGCCAGCATCGCCGGCAGCGGGATGGAATTCAGATAGTCGCCGAACCGCAACGAGATGATGTTGTCGATCCCGACCTCGACATTGTCCGAGGTCAGTTGCCGCAGGCTGGTGGACATGAAGCGGACCAGCCGGTCGTACACGATCTCCAGCATCGGCAGGCGTTCATAGGACACCAGGCCGGAGTTGATGATCTGCTCGATGCCGGACAGCGCCTCGGCAGGCGGCAGGTCCTTCTCGAAGCCCAGGAGGTTGTCGATCTCCGACTGGTTCAGCGTGCGGGCCGCGTCCAGGCCGCCGGAGTCGACCGATGCGCCCCAGGCGGCGGCGAGATCCTCGTCCGATGGTTCTTCCGTTTCGCTCATTGGATCAGCATCTGGGTGAACAGGATGTCGTTGACCTTGGCCGGCGCAACGGCTGCGTTGGTGCGGACCAATAGTTCCTCCCGCAACCGGTAGACGCCTGCGGAACCACGGAGCTCCTCGGGCCGCATCTCCCGCAGATAGGTCTGTACGACGTCCAGCACGCGCGGCATGGCGGCGCGCACCTTGTCGGCGTCGCTGTTGCCCAGGACCTCGATCCGGACCGTCATCTTCACGTAGCTGGCTTTGCGGGAACCGGTATTGAGATTGGCCACCAGTTCCGGCACGTCGACGTAGACCGGGGCTTCGATCTTTTCGGCCTCGACCTGGTCGGCCGGCCTCGCATGGCCGAACGGCAGCAGGCCGGAGAACCACAGGCCCCCGCCGGCCAGCAGCAGCGCTGCCGGGACCGCGATCATGACCAGCTTGCGCTTCCCCCGCTTCGGCGCCGGTTCGGCGGCGGTCTCAGGCGGGTCTTCCGTGTCTTCCGTGACGGGTGAGGAACTCATGTCCGGCACGGTGGCAGGAACGGGTTAACAAATGGTTTATGCCGCCCGGCCGGGGACCACGAAGAATATGTTGTTATACAGTCGAAAGATGTTTAGACTGGCGGGGCATTTCATATCCGGCATGTCATTTCACTGGATATCACCCTTTAATGGATATCACCCCTTAATGGACATCACCACGTCTCTCGCCACGGCCCGCCTGCTCGGGCAGCAGCGTATGATGGAAGTCACCGCCAACAATATCGCCAACGCCAACACGCCGGGCTACCGGACGACGCGCGTGCAGTTCAGCGATTGGATCGATCCCGGACTGGGCGTCGACGGCCCGCAGGGCAGCAAGCCGACGATCTATCCGCAGGATCGCGCGACATGGCGGGAAACCCAACCAGGAACGGTCACCCATACCGGCAACCCGTACGACCTCGCCATCACCGGCGACGGGTATTTCTCCATCAGCACGCCCAACGGCGTCCGCCTGACCCGCGACGGGCGCTTCGGGCTGATGCCCGACGGCACGATCGCCGACAGCGCCGGCAATGCACTGCTGGGAACCGATGGTCGCCCGATCCAGCTCTCCCCCAGCGACACGCAGGTCCATATCGCCGGCGACGGGACCATCTCGACCGAGAACGGGCAGGTCGGCAAGGTCGGCGTCGTGGTGCCCAAGGTACCGGCGAAGATGCAGGCCGAGGGGTCCGCGAACTTTCGTGTTGATGACGGAACCACGCCGGTGACGACGCCGTCGATCGTACAGGGGGCGATGGAGGATTCCAACGTCCAGCCAGTGCTGGAGCTGACGCGCATGATGGACAATGAGCGTCAGTTCCAGATGCTGACCCAACTGGTCCAGGCGGAAGGCGACCGCCAGCAGAACGCGATCGAGAAGCTGCTTCCGCAGAACGGAAGCTGATGCCGGACGGTTACGCCGGCAACGGCTTCCCCGCGGTCTCCGGCGCCGCCGCGATCGCGGGCAGGCCCAGCAGGTAGATCACCGACACCGCGGTGATCGCCACCGGGAAGGACCCGGTCACCGCCACCACCGCACCGACCACTGTCGGTCCCACCGCGCCCAGCAACCGCCCCAGGCTGAACGCGAACCCCGCCCCGAACGACCGCTGCGCCGTCGGGAACAGCTCCGGCAGCCACAGCGTGAACAGCGCGAACACGCCGACCGTGAAGAAGCCCATCGGGGCCTGCAGCCAAAGGAAGAGGGTGACGCTGTCCAGCACCTCTGCCGCGATGATGTAGGCCGCGAAGACCGAGATCATCGAGCCCATGAAGAAGATGAACGCGGCCCGCCGCCGCGGCCCGATCCCGGTCGCGATCCACGGCATCAGTCCGCACGCCACCATCGTCCCGCCATTCAGCAGCAGCCCGCTGACCGAGGCGGTGTGCTGTGCTTGGGCGAACGGCACGCCCCGTGCCGTCAGTTTCGTCACCACCAGCGTCGGCGCCCAGAACGTGCAGGACCACAGGCCGAAGATGATGCAGGCCAGCATGCCGGCCGCGGCCCAGGTGGTGCGCGCCTGTTCGCCCCGGAACAGCGGCGCGATCCCGCCGATGGCCGAGGCGACCTTGCGTTGCCGCCACGCCTCCGGCTCCGGCACGTCGCGGCGCAGCCAGATCGTCAGCAGGGATGGCGCCACGCCCAGATAGAACACGCCGCGCCAGCCGATATAGGGCACCAGGAACGAGGCGCACACCGCGAGGAACCCGCCGGTCGGCGTCGCGGTGTGCAAAAGCCCGCCATAGCGGACGCGCAGGCGTTCGGGCACCGATTCCTGCAGCATCGGCGTGCCCGCCGCCCACTCGCCGCCGATCCCGAAACCCGCCAGCAGCCGGAACACGGCGAAGGATGACAGGCTCCAGGCCGCGCCGCACAGCGCGGTGGCGAATGAATACAGCAGTATGGTCAGGCACATGACCTTCACCCGGCCGATCCGGTCGGCGAGCCAGCCCCAGAACATCGAGCACGCCCAGCCGACCATGAAGATCGAGAACAGGAACCCCCCGAACTGCGCGATATGCGCCTTGTCCACCACCATGCCGTCGTTCCGCAGCAGCTCGGTCAGCGCCGGCACCAGCACGAAGGCGTAGATGTTGGTATCGAAGCCATCCAGCATCCATCCCGCCCAGGCCGCCCAGAAAGCGCGCATCGGGGACACGCCCGGCGGCCTCACCTCCGGTATCGAGGTGGTCGTGTCATCCATGTCCCGGCGCCCTCCGTTCCGATCGTTGGCGCGAACTTGACGGCCAGGGCAGCCGCTGTCCAGCCTCCATGATGGGCGGTAAGGATTTGGAAAGGGTTTGGCCTTAGACAGACGCAGGGACATCCGTTTCGACGTCACGAGATTACTTTCGCGTAAGAATTCAAGAAGGCCGATTTCCATGCGCTCACTCGATATCGCCGGCACCGGGATGCAGGCGCAGCAGACCAATGTCGAGGTCATTTCCAACAATATGGCCAACATGACGACGACCGGCTTCAAGCGCCGCCGAGCGGAGTTCCAGGATCTGATTTATCAGAACTTGCGGCGGGTGGGGGCGAACAGTTCCGATAGCGGCACCGTCGTGCCGTCCGGCGCGCAGGTCGGCCTGGGCGTCAAGACGGCGGCGATCTACCGGATCAACGAGCAAGGGAACCTGCAGCAGACCTCGAACACGCTCGACCTCGCGATCCAGGGCAACGGCTATTTCCAGGTCACCACGCCGAGCGGCGACACCGCCTATACGCGTGACGGGACATTCGCCCTGGCCGCGGACGGGACGATCGTCACCGCGGATGGATACACGGTTCAGCCCGGCGTCCAGATCCCCGCCAACGCCACAGGCGTCACGATCAATACCTCCGGCCAGGTGCAGGTCACGCTGTCGGGCCAGACCGCCCCGCAGACCGTGGGCCAGATCCAGCTCGCGGTATTCCCGAACGAGGCGGGCCTCGACTCCCAGGGCGGCAACCTGTTCGCGCAGACCGCGGCGTCCGGCGCGCCGGTCGTCGGCAATGCCGGCACCGCCGGATACGGCACGGTCATGCAGGGGTTCATCGAAACCTCCAACGTCAACGTGGTGACCGAGATCACCAACCTGATCACGGCCCAGCGCGCTTATGAAATGAACAGCAAGGTCATCACCGCCAGCGACGAGATGATGTCCACGCTGACCAACCTGCGGTGATGCGCATGAAGCGCCTGGTCCTGGCCGGCCTCGCGGCATGCGCTTGCCAGCCGGCGTTGGCGGCGTCGTTACGCGGCGTCACGACGCTGCACGGTCCGGTGGTATACCTGCACGACCTGTTCGACGACGCCGGTCCCAACGCCGACCGCGCGCTGGGACCCGGTCCCGCGCCGGGCGACCGGATCGTCGTCGAGGCCGCCCAGCTCAACGCCATCGCCCGGCAGTTCGACGTCCCCTGGCGGTCGGTGTCGTCAGCCGACCGTTCGGTGCTGGAATGGCCCGGCCGACCGCTGCGTCAGGAGGAGGCGGTCGATGCCGTCAAGGCCGCCATCACAGCCACCGGCGCCAGCGACGATATCGATATCGACATCCCCGGTTTCGTGCCGCCGATGGTTCCGGTGGATGCATCCGTGTCCGCCGCCGTCTCGCAACTGGACTACGATCCCAACACCGGGCGCTTCACCGCCGCGCTGACGGTTACGGGCGAAACGATGAACGCGCTGTCCACTCGGATCAGCGGCAAGGCGGAGCCGATGGCGTCGGCGATGGTCGCGGTCACCCGTCTGCTGCCCGATACGATCCTGCGTGCCGATGACGTGAAGCCGGCACGGATCCGCGCATCGCGGGTGCCGGAGCAGCCGGTGGTCTCGGCCGACCAGGTAGTCGGGATGCAGCTCCGCCACCCGCTCGTCGCCGGCCAGCCGCTGCGGCTGGCGGACCTGATGCGGCCGCCGCTGGTGCAGCGTGGCGCGCTGGTGCGGATGGAGCTGAGCGACCGCGGCCTGACCGTCAGCGCCGAGGCAACCGCCATCGACGACGGTGCGGAAGGCGAGCGCATCCGCGTCCAGAACGTCAATTCCCGCAACTTCGTCTACGCCGACGTGGTCGGCCCGGACCGCGTCCGCGTCGTGCCCGGGGCCGTCGTATCGACACTGCCGGCCCGCTTCGACCGGCGGATGCGCACGCCATGAAGCCACTTGCGCTGCCGGTCCTTGCGTTGTCGGCCGTACTGCTGGCCGGCTGCGGCACGCTGTCCCGGCTGTCCGAGGTCGGGCGCGATCCCACCATGACCCCAACCTCCGACCCCACCAAGGAGCCGACGTGGCGGCCGTTGACCATGCCGATGCCCGCCCGCGAACCGGCGCCGAACGAGGCGAACGCATTGTGGCGCTCCGGCTCTCGGGCGTTCTTCAAGGATCAGCGGGCGGCCCAGGTGGGTGACATCGTCACCGTGCTGGTGAGCATGAACGACAATGCCAACCTCAAGAACGTGACGTCGACCACCCGATCCAGCGGCGAGTCGCAGGGGCTGCCGAACTTCTACGGGCTGGAGACGATGCTGCCCAAGTCGATCGTCGACCCGTCGAAGCTGATGTCGATCTCCAGCGGCAACAACAACACCGGCACGGGCCAGATCCAACGCAATGAGGCGGTGACCCTGCGGCTCGCCGGGATCGTCACCCAGGTGCTGCCCAACGGCAACCTGGTGGTCGCAGCGCGGCAGGAGTTCATGGTCAACGGGGAGTTGCGGGAGCTGCACGTGACCGGCGTGATCCGCCCGCAGGACATCGCCTCCGACAACACCGTCCTGCACGACCGGATGGCCGAGGCCAGGATTTCCTATGGCGGGCGCGGGCAGTTGACCGATTTGCAGAGGGCGCGCTGGGGCCAGCAGATGATGGACATTCTGCTGCCGTTCTGATGCGGCGTCTGGCTATGCCGCGTCGGCCAGCACCAGGCGGCGGCGCGGCACGGCTTTGATGGGCATGGCGGCATAGACATCCTTGACCGCCTCGGTCACCAGCACGCCGGCCAGGCCGGGGGCCATCTTGCGGCCGGCCCGCTCGAACAGCGGGGCGCTCCGCAGCAGGATGCGCAACTGCGCCGGCGGCATCCACAGGCAGGCCTCTCGCCGTTCCACGCGGAACAGGCCGTTGGCGAGAAGCCGGTTGAGTTGCCCCGCGGAATAAGGCTGACCATGCCCGAACGGCGTGCCATCCCAATACGCCCACATCCCCGCCCGGTTGGGCGAGACGATCATCAGCCGGCCGTCGTCCTTCAGCACGCGCCACGCCTCCCGCAGCAGGCGGCGGGCGCTCTCCGCGACCTCCAGCCCGTGGACCAGCAGGACGCGGTCGAAGGTTACATCGGCGAAGGGCAGGCTGTCTTCCTCGGCCGTGCAGGACAGGTTCGCCGTGCCCGAGGGCCAGCGGACCGCCCCCAACTGAGCCGGGGTGACGGCGACGCAGCGGCGGGCTTCGTCGTGCCAGAGCCGCAGATAGGGGATCGCGTAGCCGATCCCCAGCACAGCTTCGCCCTTGGCTGACGGCCAGATCGCGCCGACCCGTTCGCGCACCACGCGCGCGGTCACGGCTCCGCGAGCCGAGCCGTAGAACTGGGCGGCGAAATGTGCGTCCGCGGTCATGTGACCATCCTATAGCATGGCCGCCTGTTCCCGATCGAATGAAGCGATGCTAGGCTTTCACATCTGACGCCACGGAACGTGGGACACAGGATCAAGCCATGACCGTCACAGCATCTCCGGTCCCCATTCTGCGGGACAATTACGCTTGGCTGCTGCGCGATAGCGGCAGCGGTGCCACCGCGATCGTCGACCCTGCCGAGGCGGAACCGGTCATCGAAGCGCTGGAAAAGGCCGGCGGGCGGCTGGACGTCATCCTGCTGACGCATCACCACGCCGACCATATCGCCGGCGTCGACGACGTGCGTGCGCGCTTCCCCGGCTGCAAGGTCGTGGGCGCGGCGGCGGACCGACACCGGCTGCCGGCGCTGGACGAGGCGGTGAAGGAAGGCGACACCGTGCGCCTGGGCGACGCCGAAGGCCGGGTCATCGAGACGCCCGGCCATACGATCGGGCAGATCAACTTCTTCTTCCCCGACGGCGCGGTGCTGCTGTCCGGCGACACGCTGTTCAGCCTGGGCTGCGGCCGGCTGATCGAAGGCACCGCCGCCGACATGTTCGCCAGCCTGCGCAAGCTTGCGGCCCTGCCGCCCGAGACCCTGGTCTGTTGCGGTCATGAATACACCGAAAGCAACGCTCGCTTCGCACTGTCCGTCGATCCGGACAACCACGCGCTGCATGCCTTCGTCGCCAAGGTGGAACAGTTGCGCGGCGCCGGGCAACCGAGCGTGCCTTCGGTGCTGGGGGAGGAGCTGAAGGCCAATCCGTTCCTGCTCGCGCCGGACGTGGCCTCGTTCGCCGCGGTCCGGACCAAGAAAGACAAGTTCTGAGAGGGGTGTCCCGTATGAAGCTGTACTATTCGCCGACGAGCCCGTATGTCCGGAAGGTCATGGCGTGCGCGATCATCCGAGGCCTGGATGGCCGGATCGAGAAGCATGCGACCAACCCGCATGAGTCGCCCGCCGACCTGGTGGCGGACAACCCGCTGTCGAAAGTGCCGTGCCTGGTGACGGATGATGGGATGTCGCTGTTCGGCAGCCAGTTGATCTGCGAATACCTCGACAGCCTGGGCGATGCCCTGCCGTTGTTCCCCGAGATCGGGGCGGTGCGCTGGCGCGCCCTGAAGTTCCAGTCGCTGGGGGATGGGATCCTGGATGCGGCGGTTCCGGGCCGTGGCGAGTTGCAGAAGCCCAAGGAAGCCGCCCGCGACGCACTGATCGCCCGCTACAAGACGGTGATCCGCCGCACGGTCGACGTGCTGGAGGCTGATCCGCCTCACCGCCACGTGGACATCGGCTCCATCACGGTCGCCTGTGCGCTGGGCTACTTGGACTTCCGCTATGCCGACGAGCCGTGGCGTCCGGGGCATGCGAAGCTGGCCGCCTGGTATGAGAGCTTCGTGCGGAACAAGGGCATCGCCGAGACCGCCCCGGGTTGACGGATCAGGCCGCGTACGCCGACTGAAGCTGGCGGGCGCGGACGATCCAGCCCTCGATGTCCAGCAGCCGGCTGGCGCTGCCGAGCGCGGTCCGCAGGTCGTCCGGTTCGCTGAGGGCGATGTCTTGGACTGTGCGCAGGCCGAGCTGGTTGAGCCGGACCAGCATGCTGGGGCCGAGGCCGATCGCGGACAGGCCGGGCGCTGTGGCAACCGGGGCCGCATCCTCTGCGCGATGACCGGGCTCGTCCCGGTCATTGGAGATGTTCTCGCTTTCCCCCTCTGGTCGCACCGAACCCGGCCATGACGTGGAGAGGTTGGGGTCCCCCATGTCGCCGGAGGCGATATGGACTGTCTCCCCCTCCATCGTCATGCCGCCGGCCGGGTCCGCAGCCGGCGTCGGCCATTGGGTCGGGCGCTGGTTCAGCCGTGCGGCGCGATAGGCCGCGATCATCATGCTGGTCGTCGTCAGTGCCGTCTCGTGTGACTGCGGTGCCTCGCTCATCGTGAAACCCTAGTGCCGCGTGAGAACCATACAAACCGGGATTTGCCAGTGGATTTGCCAATCGTCCCGGCTTGGCAACCCTAGCCCGCCAAGATTAAGGCTTGGTGAATCGCCCTGATTTTTCAGGGCGAAACACACGATCGGATGCACCACGGGCCTTATGCCGACACCGGCTGTGCGTCCGCCGGGCCGTCGCCGGCGATCGCCAGGGCGGTCGCGGCAGAGCGCAGGCGGCGCGCCGCTGCCTCGACCCGCGCCAACAGCACCGGCGCGCGATCCGCCAGCACCGAAGACAAAGCCGGCACCCGTCCCGCTATTACCGCCTCCGCCAGCGCCTCGGTTTCCCGCAGCAGCCGTTCGGCCTGGTCGGTGACGCCGTCCAGATGCGTCAGGGTGGCGCCGAGCGCGCCCTCCTCGTCAAGGATCGGCTGGGCTTGAACGGCCTGGACCTCGACGGCGGCGTCCTGCACGCGGTGCATGGCACCGATCAGGGAGGTCAAGGCACCGTCATGATCGGTCAGCGCGGTTTCGACCCGTTTGACGGCCTCGCCGATGTCTCCGGTCAGGGCGGTCAGGGCCACTGCCAGGGTATCCTGCGCCTCTTGTCCCGGCAGCCGCGCCAAGGTCGTCTCCAACCGCATGCCGGCCGCGTCGAGCTTGTCGGCGGCATCGGTCAGCGAGGCTGGAATGCGCGCTGTGACATCACCGGAAAGCTGGTTGGCCACCGCTTCAAGCCGCTGGCCAAGCAGGTCCAGTTCCCCCAGTCGCAACGTCGCTGCTTCCAGACGGAAGGCGGCGTCTGGGAGCGCCGGGATGATCGCACCCCGCACCTGTTCCGCGAGTTCGACCGGCAGCCGAACCGTCAGGGTTTCCAGCCGCTGTGCGACGTTGTCGAGCGCCGGCGTGGCGGCCTCCAGGCGGGCGGCGGCATCAGGCAATCCGAACGGGATCGCCTGGCTGACGGAGCCGGCGAGTTCGCCGGGCAGGCGCTCGGCCAAGGTCTCCAGCCGCTGTGCGACGGCGGCGAGAGTCGGCGCCATAGCTTCCAGGTGCGCCGCTGCCTCGGGTAGGCCAGGCGGGATCGTCTGGCCCAGGATCTCGCCGATCTCCGACGGGATGCGCGCGGCCAGCGTCTCCAGCCGTCCGCTCGCCATGTCGAGTTGATCCAGCTTCGGCGTCATCGCGTCCAGCGTCTGGGGCAGGGCGCGCTGCAGGCCCTCGGCCATCCCTTCCAGCCGGATGCCAAGCTCATCCAGTCGCGGCGCCGCCGCATCCAGCCGGATCACGGCGTCCGACAGGGTCGCGGGGATAGCCTGCCGGACCTGGTCCGTCACCTCCGTCGGCAACCGTTCGGCCAGATGCTCCAAGCGAAGGCCCAATGCGTCGAGTTGCGGTGCGATCGCCTCCAGCCGGCTCGCGGTGTCGGGCAGGTTGCCCGGGATGGCGGCAATCCGTGCCTCGATCGAGGCGGCTGTGGCTTCGAAACGCTGGTTCTGCCGTTCCAGCTCCAGCGGCGCGGCGGTCAGGGAGACCGCGACGCCATTCAGTTTGGCGGTGACTGCGTCGACCTCCTCCGCGATGGCGGGCAGTGCCTGGATTGCCGCTTCACCGAAGCTGGCATTATCGGCCAGGCGCTCGATCACGCCCTCTCCGGCGGCGACGATGCGCTCAGCGGCAGCGTTCAGGGTTTCGACGCCGCGGCTGGTATCGCTCGCCGAACCGGATAGCTGGCTGACGGCGGTGCCGAGATCGCGGATCATGCCGGTGATCGCCTCGCGGTCGGCATCAGTGATCGCCTGGCCGGATGCGCACAGCGTCTCGACCTGGTGCAGCAGGGTCGCGGCGGTATTGCGGCTGGCGATCTCCAGGGCGGCACCATCGTTGCGCAGCGCGGTGGCGGCTTCGGTCACGGTCTGGACAGCGGCTTCGGCGGCGGCCGTCAGGCTGGCCGTCGCCGCCGGAATCTTTGCCGTCGCCTCGGCCGTGCGAGACACGAGTGCGTCCCCGGCGGCAGCGAGCGCGGCCGGCACCTGTGCCATGGTTTCTGCAGTGCGCGCGGTCAGCGTCTCGGTGGCGCCTGTCAGGGCTTCGACGCTGGATTGCGCGGCGGCGGCCAGGGGCGCCAGCACCTCCGCCATGCGGATCTCCAACTCGGCGTCGGCCGGGATGGCGTGGAGCGAGCCGGATTGGCGCTCCTCGGCAGCGGTCAGCGCCTGGGCTGCCGTTTCGCAGGCTTCCGCCGCGCGGCGCCCCGCCAAGTCCAATCGGGCTTCCTGCTCGACCAGGCGCGTCTCGGCCATCGCCAAGGTATCTGCCGCCGCGCCGAGGCTCGGGGTGACGCGTTCGGTCACGGCATGCGCCAGCGTTTCCGCCAGATCGGACGGAAGCTGGGCCGCGCTTGCCACGGCGCCGAGTGCGGCGTCGATCTGCCCAACCACGCTCGGGGTGACCCGTTCGGTGACGGCACGCGCCAGCGTTTCCGCCAGATCGGACGGAAGCTGGGCCGCGCTTGCCACGGCGCCGAGTGCGGCGTCGATCTGCCCAACCACGCTCGGGGTGAC
>NZ_DASZTJ010000265.1:0-5297 GCF_035548235.1 Rhodopila sp. | reverse complement strand
TGAGCATGCGGGGCCGGCCGTCTGAGCCGGTTCCGCATGCACCGCAAAATTGCCGATAGGGCGCCGGATGAGTGAATGCCGGGCCGCCGCAAAGCCGACCGGCGGGGGCTCTAGCTTCGGCCGCGGACCATGGCGCCGGCGGCCCGGTTGACTCTCATCCGCCGGGGACCGCTCGAGTTCCGCTCGACGATCTGCGGCACGAGGAAGAGCCGTTGCGCCGACGCGATGTTGCGGGCGCCCAGCCGGATGCGGTCCATGAGCAGGCGGATCGCCGCAATCCCCATGTCGCGCCCCGGGAGCCGCACTGTCGTCAGCGTCGGCGTGATCTGCTGGGCGGCCGTGAAATCGCCGAAGCCGACGACCGTCATGTCCTCGGGGACCTTGTAGCCGAGGTGCAGCAGTTCGGAGACGACGGTGAGCGCAAGGCCGTCATGGGCGCAGAAGAAGGCCGTGACCTCGGGCGCTTCCGTCCGCAGCCGGCGATACGCCTCCGAAAACTGGGCGTTGTCGCCGAACTTGAGCTCGTGCACCACCATGCCGTGCTCGACCTCGGCGGTTTCGCGCAGGCCGAAGAGGCGCTCCATGCGCCCGCGAAAGCCGGGCGTCCCATGGACATAGGCCACCTCGCGGTGCCCGAGGGCATGGAGGAAGTCGCCGACCGCCGCGCCCGCCTCGTGGTCCGCCCCCATCACCTGGTCGATCTGCTCGAGGGGGCTGAGCCAGCCGACCCGCACCACCGGTCGTCCGGTGGCGCGGACCGCCCTGATCGCCTCCGGGGAGTGTGAACCGAAAAGGATCACGCCGCTGCTGCCGCGCGACAGCGCGCCGACCTGTTCCGGGTCGTGCGTCCAGCCCATGCGCAGGGAAACCCCGAGGGCAGACGCCTCGCTCTGCACGCCGGACTGGATCTGCATCGCGAGCTCGCTGTTCACCGGATCATGGTCGTGGAAGATGAGCTGCACCTCCGCATCGACCCGCGGCGGGGCCTTCACATAGCCCAGCCGGACGGCCGCCTCGGCGACGAGTTCGCGCGTTTCAGCGCTCACTCCATCCTTGCCGGCGAGGGCGCGCGACACCGCAAATTTCGACAGACCCAGTTCTTCCGCGATGTCGGCCAGCCTGACGCGCGCCATTGAAATCCCTATCCACCGCCCGTGTGGGCGAACATAACGCTTTACCTAACAGACGATAATTTGCACGCTGAGTTTAGCTAACGAACAGAAAAACAGCAAATCCAGTTAGCACGACCAGCTGCGGAGGATCGTTTGATGATGAAGATGAGCCGTCGCGCCTTCATGGCGGCGTCCAGCGCCTCGGTGGCACTCGCCGCCCTGCCGGCGATCCCGGCGTTCGCCAAGGACTATGTCGAGCCGCCGAGCCTCAAGGACCAGGTGTCCGGTGGCAAACTGCCGCCGGTCGGCCAGCGGCTGCCGGAAAATCCGCTGGTCATCACCCCCACCGAAAAGGTCGGGACCTATGGGGGCGACTGGAACATGGCGCTGGTCGGGGGCGGGGGTCTTTCGATGCTCTTCCGCTACCAGGCCTACGAGCCCCTGGTGCGCTTCACGCCCGACTGGAGCGGGGTCACGCCCAATGTCGCCGAGTCGGTCGAAGCGGATGCCGATTCAAAAGTTTACACGATCAAGCTTCGCAAGGGGCTCAAGTGGTCGGACGGCGAGCCCTTCACCACCGACGACGTGAAATTCTGGTACGACACCTGCCTCACCGACAAGCGCGTCGCGTTCGTGGGCAACGCCCACTGGAAGCAGGGCGGCAAGCCGGCCAAGCTCGATGTCGTGGACGAGACGACCTTCAAGGTCACGTTCGAAAAGCCCAACGGCTTCTTCCCGCTCAACATCGCCTGGGCCAACAACGACCAGACCACCCGGACGCCCAAGCACTACCTCAGCCAGTTCCACATCGACTACAACCCGAAGGCTGACGATCTCGCCAAGCAACGCGGGCTGGGCGGATGGGTCGCCCTGTTCCAGCAGGAAGCCGGCTTTCAGGACGACAACATCTTCTTCCAGAACGGCAATCGCCCCTCGCTCTTCGCCTGGCAGTTCCAGACCGCGCCGGGGGCAGGGGTGCAGCAGGCGGTCGCCGTCCGCAACCCCTACTATTTCAAGGTCGACACCAGCGGCAACCAGCTGCCCTACATGGATCGCGTCGTCTACCAGATGGTCGCCGATCCGCAGGTGCTGCTGCTCAAATGCATGCAGGGCCAGATCGACATGATGGACCAGTATATCGGCACGCCCGCCAACAAGTCGGTGCTCTACGACAACCGGCAGCAGGGCAACTATGATTTCTATACCCTGAACTCCACCGAAGCGAACCAGATGGTGTTCTGCTTCAACCTCAACCACAACGACCCGGTCCGGCGCGAGCTGTTCCAGAACAAGGATTTCCGGGTGGCGATGTCGCTGGCGCTCGACCGCCAGTCGCTGATCGATACCGTGCTGGTCGGGCAGGGCGCCCCCGCGCAGCCTTCGATCCTCAAGTCCGACCCGCTCTACAACGAGCAGCTGGCAACCCAATTCACCGAGTTCGACCCGGACAAGGCGAACGCCATGCTCGACAAGATCATCCCCAACAAGGGTGATGACGGGATTCGGCTCGACAAGAACGGCAAGAAGCTGACCATCACGTTCGAGATCGACAACGCCCGCGCCGTCTTCATCGACATGCTGCAGCTGGTCGTGCCGATGTTCCAGGCGGTGGGGATCGACGCGCAGGTGCGAACCATGGACCGCTCGCTCTGGGAGACGCGTGTCCGCCAGGGCCGCGATTTCGACGCGACCTGCCACGAGTTCGGCGCCAATGGCGGCATCGCCGCCATGCTCGATCCCCGCTACTACGTGCCGACCAACAACAACGCGGTCTACGCGCCGGGATGGCAGCTTTGGTACCAGGCCCGCGACAACAAGGACGCGATCGAGCCCGACGACCTCACCAAGAAGTCGATGGCCCTCTACGACCAGCTGCAGGCGACCTCCGACCCGGCCAAGCAGAAGGACATCATGAAGCAGATCCTGCAGAACGCGGCGGACGAGTTCTACGTCTTCGGCGTGACGCAGATCCCTCCGGGCTATGGCATCGTGAAGAACAATCTCCACAACTTCACGAAGACCATGCCCAACTCTTTCGGCTGGCCGACCCCGGCGCCGACGCGGCCGGAGCAGTTCTACAAGGCCTAGGGCCTGGTCGAAATGGGCCACCGGCCGTGACGTCCCGTCCCCTCTCCCGTGCGGGGGAGGGTGCCGGCCCCGGGGCAGGGCCTGCACCCGCCATTCGACCTGACTCTGATCCGGGCGCCGCGCGCCACCTTTTCCCGCAGGCGGGAGAAGGGAAGAAGCGGTCGCGCCCGGCTCCGCTGAAATCGAAAGACCAATGATGCTCGACGCCAGGAACGAAACCGCCGGAACGCTGCGCACCCCCGACTGGTACAAGACGGCGACCCGCTGGACCCAGCTGACGCTGGCCGAAGACGATCCGGTCAGGTTCGATCCGGCCCAGTGGATCGATATCTTCCGCCGCACGCGTTCCAACGCGACCTGCCTCAGCGCCGGCGGCTACATCGCCTACTACCCCAGCAAGGTGCCGCTGCACTACGTCAGCCGGTTCATTGGCGACAGCGATCCCTTCGGCACGCTCGTCAACGGCGCGCGCAGTCTCGGCATGCACGTCATGGCGCGCGTCGATCCGCACGCCATTCACCAGGATGCCGCGGATGCGCACCCGGAGTGGATCGCGGTCGACAGGGACGGCCGCCCCCGCCGGCACTGGGCCTTTCCCGAGGTGTGGGTGACCTGCGCCTATGGCGACTACAACGCCCGGTTCATGCCGCAGGTGATCGAGGAGATCACCCGCAACTACGACATCGACGCGATCTTCGCCAACCGCTGGCAAGGGCATGGCGTGTGCTATTGCGAAAGCTGCACGACCCGCTTCCGCGCGGCGACCGGACTCGATTTGCCGCGCAGCACCGACGCCACCGACCCCGCCTGGCAGGCCTGGGTGAAATGGCGGCGCGAGGTGCTGACCAACCTCATCGTGGAATGGGACGAGGTGGTGAAGTCGGTCCGCCCCCACGCGAGCTTCATTCCCAACATGGGCAGCGCTTCGCTGCAGGAATTCGATCTCTCCGTGATCGAGAAGCACTGCCCCTTCCTCGTGGTCGACCACCAGGCCCGCCAGGGGGTGGAAGTCGCCTGGTCGGCGGGCCGCGCGGGCAAGCGGATGCGGGGCGGCTTCCCCGATCGGCCGGCGGTGCTCATCACGTCGGTCGGTCTCGAGGAAAACCGCTGGAAGGATTCGGTGCAGACGGGCGACGAGATCCAGCTCTGGGTCGAGGACGGCACCGTGCAGGGCATGGCTGCCTGGTTCACCAAGTTCAACGGCGTCATCCCCGATCCGCGCTGGATCGAACCGATGGCCGAGGCGTTCGGCCGCCACGCCGATGTGGCCGAAGCCTTTGCCGCGACGCGGGCGACGGCCGAAATCGCCCTGATCGATCCGGCCACGACGCATCGCCTCTTCCCCCGCGAAGAGCACGCCCGGGCCGAAGTGCACGATCTCGGCGCCTACCACGCGCTGGTCGAAGCGCGGCTCCCGTTCGAAATGATCTCCGACCAGCGGATGACGCCCGAAAACCTCGGGGCCTTCAGGGTCGTCGTGCTGCCCAATGCAGCCTGCCTCTCCGACGCGCAATGCGCCGCATTGCGGGCCTATGTCGAGAACGGCGGCAGCCTGGTTGCGGCCTACGAAACGTCGCTGCGCGACGAAACCGGCGCGCCGCGCCCGGACTTTGCGCTTGCCGACGTGTTTGGGGCGCACCTCACCCGGCCGGCGCGCGGCGTGGTGAAGAACACCTACGTGGCCCTCGCCGACGACCATCCGGTCAACCGAGGCTATGACGGCGCAACCCGGATCATCGGGGGCACCTATCTCATCGACGTCGAGGCCGAACCCGGGGTGGCAACGCCCTTCCTTTACGTCCCGGATTTCCCGGACCTGCCGATGGAAGAGGTCTATCCGCGCGAGGAGCCGCGCGGCGCCGCGGTGATCGCCCGGGAAACCGGCCGTGGGGGACGCGTCGTCTATATCCCCTGGAACATCGGCGAGGTCTTCTGGCAGTCCCTCGCGCGCGACCACGGCCGTCTCCTCGAAAATGCCGTGAACTGGGCGCTTGGCAAGACCCCGGACGTAACGGTGAGCGGCCGTGGCGTCATCGACATCGCCGTCCGTACCGCGCCCGACCAGCTGATCGTTGCCTTGCTCAACCTGACCAATCC
>NZ_DASZTJ010000264.1:0-7111 GCF_035548235.1 Rhodopila sp. | reverse complement strand
GGCTGGTCGCAGGGATAGGCGGGTCGCCGGGATAGGCTGGTCGCGGGGCTAGGCTGGTCGCGGGGATAGGCTGGTCGCGGGGATAGGCTGGTCGCGGGGATAGGCGGGTCGCGGGGATAGGCGGGTCGCAGGGATAGGCGGGTCACAGGTAGGCTGGTCACGGGGACAGGCTGGTCACGACGGCGCGCCGGGTCGCGGCCTGTTTCACTGCCGATGGCACCCAGGCAGTCCGTGTTCGGGGCCGCGACGGCGCCGCCACACCTCCTCCGTGGCCTCCGTGCCCTCCCCGAAAGCGCGAAGCGCTTGCCTCCGTGCGAAACCGATCCCCCGAACATACCAGCACCGGCTTGCCGCTCACCCGATGCCGCGTGCCCGGGTCCGCATCGCCGGCGCCTGACCACAAAGACACAATGAAACTTCCTTCCCGGCTTTCGTCCCCGCAAACGCGCGGGTTTTCCGCCGCGCCCTCTTGCGGGCCACGCCTTCACCGTGCATTGAACCAAGGCCATTGATCCAGGGTACTAGGCGCGGACTCCGTTCGGCTGACCCTTGATGTACGAAGGATGGATGCCATGCGCCTAGCGGTGCTGAAAGAACGCCGAACGGCAGAGACACGGGTGGCGGCGACGCCGGAGACGGTGAAGAAACTGGTCGGGCTGGGGCTGACGGTTGCGGTGGAAAGCGGCGCCGGCGCGCAGGCCTCGATCTCGGACCAGGATTTCAGCGGCGCGGGGGCGGAGATCGCTCCCGGCGCGGAAGCGGCGCTGAGCGGCGCCGGCATCGTCTTCACGGTGCGGATGCCCGACGCGGCGGAGCGGGCGCTGATCCCGCAAGGTGCGCTGCTGGTCTGCATCGCCGGCGCGTTCGGCGACGCGGCGCTGGTTCCCGACCTCGCCGCCGCGAAGATCGACGTGGCGGCGATGGAATTGCTGCCGCGCATCACCCGCGCGCAGTCGATGGACGTGCTGTCCAGCCAGGCGAACCTTGCCGGCTATCGCGCTGTGATCGAAGCCGCCGCCGCGTTCCAGCGCGGCTTTCCGATGATGATGACCGCCGCCGGCACGGTGCCCCCGGCCCGCGTGTTCGTCATCGGCGCCGGCGTCGCCGGGCTGCAGGCCATCGCCACCGCCCGCCGGCTGGGCGCCATCGTTTCCGCCACCGACGTCCGCCCCGCGGCCAAGGAGGAGATCAAGTCCCTGGGCGCCGCCTTCGTCGGCGTCGAGGATGCCGAGACCGCCGGCCAGACCGGCGCCTATGCGCGGGAAATGTCCGAGGCGTTCCGCCAGAAGCAGGCGGAGCTGATGGCCGCGACGGTGGCGAAGAACGACATCGTCGTGACGACCGCGCTGGTGATGGGCCGCAAGGCGCCGGTGATCGTCACCCAGCCGATGGTCGACAGCATGCGCGCCGGCAGCGTGATCGTGGACCTTGCCGCCGAAGCGGGCGGCAACTGTGCCGCGACCGTGCCGGGCGAGGTGGTCACCACGCCGAACGGCGTCACCGTCCTGGGCTACAACAACTGGCCGGGACGCATTCCGGTGGCGTCGTCCTCGCTCTATGCCCGCAACCTGCTGACCTTCCTGACGACGTTCTGGGACAAGGACACCAAGGCGCCGAAGCTGCCGCCCGAGGACGACATCGTCAAAGGCGTGATGCTGACGCGCGGGGGCGCCGTCGTGCATCCCGATTTCCTGCCCAAGCAGGCCGCGTGACCTTGCCGGATATGCTGGAGGCTTCCCGATGAATCCTGCTCAACTGGCTGACGAGGCGAACCGCCTGGCCGATCATGCCGCCCTTCTGGCGCGGCACGCGCAGACGCTGGCCGTCGGCGTGAGCCAGACGGTCGCGCCCGACGTCAATCCGTTCATCTTCCTGCTGGCCATCTTCCTGATGGCTTGTTTCGTCGGCTACTACGTGGTCTGGAACGTGACGCCGGCGCTGCATTCGCCGCTGATGGCGGTCACCAACGCGATCTCCTCGGTCATCATCGTTGGCGCCATGCTGGCGACCGGCCTGGCGACGTCGGGCTGGGCGATGGCGTTCGGCTTCATCGCGGTGACGCTGGCCTCGGTCAACATATTCGGCGGCTTCCTGGTGACGCAGCGCATGCTGTCGATGTTCAAGAAGAAACAATAAGGAAGCGTCGATGTCCGCCAGCCTGACCTCGCTCGCGTATCTGGTCGCGGCCGTTCTGTTCATCCTTGCCCTGCGCGGCCTGTCGTCGCCGGTGACCTCACGCGAGGGCAACCGCTACGGCATGATCGGCATGGCGATCGCCGTGCTGGCAACGGTGCTGCATCATGGCATGAGCGGCGCCGGCTATGGGCTGATCCTGGCCGGCATCGTGATCGGCGGCGGCATCGGCACGATCGTGGCGCGGCGGATCCAGATGACCGCCCTGCCCCAGCTCGTGGCCGCGTTCCACTCGCTGGTCGGGCTTGCGGCGGTGTTCGTCGCGGCGGCGGCGCTGAACGCGCCCGAAGCGTTCGGCATCGGCGTGCGCGGCGCGATCCACCCCGAGAGCCTGGTCGAGATGTCGCTGGGCCTGGCGATCGGCGCGATCACCTTCTCGGGCTCGCTGATCGCGTTCGCCAAGCTGCAGGCCCTGATGAAAGGCGCGCCGATCACCTTCGCTGGGCAGCACAAGCTGAACCTGGCGCTGGGCATCCTGCTGGTGGTGCTGGTCGTGATCTTCATCGCCACGGGCGGCAGCCAGTTCGTGTTCTGGCTGATCGCGCTGCTGGCGCTGGCGCTGGGCTTCCTGATCATCATCCCGATCGGCGGCGCGGACATGCCGGTCGTGGTGTCGATGCTGAACAGCTACTCCGGCTGGGCGGCGGCGGGCATCGGCTTCACCATCCAGAACCTGGCGCTGATCATCACCGGCTCGCTGGTCGGCGCGTCGGGCGCGATCCTGTCCTACATCATGTGCAAGGGCATGAACCGCAGCATCATCAACGTGCTGCTGGGCGGGTTCGGGACCGAGAGCGGCGCCGGCCCGGCGGGCGCGGGCGGCGGGGCCGACCGGACGGTGAAGTCGGGCAACGCCGACGACGCCGCGTTCATCATGAAGAACGCGTCGAAGGTGATCATCGTCCCCGGCTACGGCATGGCCGTCGCCCAGGCCCAGCACGCGCTGCGGGAGATGGCGGATACGCTGAAGAAAGAGGGCGTGGAGGTGAAATACGCGATCCACCCCGTCGCCGGCCGCATGCCCGGCCATATGAACGTGCTGCTGGCCGAGGCGAACGTCCCCTATGACGAGGTGTTCGAGCTGGAGGAGATCAACAACGAATTCTCCACCGCCGACGTGGCCTATGTCATCGGCGCGAACGACGTGACCAATCCGGCGGCGAAGACGGACAAGTCGTCACCGATCTACGGCATGCCGATCCTGGACGTGGAGAAGGCGCGGACGGTGCTGTTCGTGAAGCGGTCGATGGCCTCGGGCTACGCGGGCGTGGACAACGAGCTGTTCTTCCGGCCGAACACGATGATGCTGTTCGGGGACGCGAAGAAGATGACCGAGGAGATCGTGCAGGCGCTGGGGCATTGATCGCACCGTCAGGGCCCCGAGAGGATCCCCTCGATTGTCGCGACGAACGCCTCCGCTTCGTTGGCGGCAGTTCTGACCTCATCCGCTGAGACGTCCGAATTGCCGCCCGTTTCGTAGTCGGCGATTGTCTTGAGGTTATAGGCAACGCCGAGAAATCCGCGCAGGCGATGGTCGATCCCAGGCTCGTCACGAGTCAGGCGATGAAATTCGGTCCTGACGCCCTTATGGGTTTTCACCATCCTCCCTGTCCGCTCGAAAATCAGCGCCTGAGCGGCGTGAAACCCCGCGAGATAAGCTGCTCGGCCGGCTGCCTCGGTGTAGCCGGCGGCCAGGACACCCTTTGCTTCACCCAGAAGGCGATGTGCTTTCGCCAGGAAGAGGGCGGTCTCTGGCGTCAAAGATCGACGCCTTCCCGGCGAATCTCCCGCATCAGGGGGGTGCGTTCGTCATAGGCGCCGGCGGCATAGACCAGGGCATGGATCGATTCCCCCGTTTCATCGACCAGGTTGTTGCTCAATTCGGCGACGCGCCGCAGTTCCTTGAACCGGTCGCCCATGTTTCTGAGGAACACGGCAACGTCGTAATCAGAATCCGGTCGCGCGTCGCCCCTGGCATGAGAGCCGAACAGGATGACCCGTTCGAGGCGGTCGCCGTAGGCCGCATTCAGCGCGGAGCGGAAGCGTTTCAGGACTGGATCGGCGGCGACGGACGCGGCCATGAGCTACCTCGTTCGGTCAGGGACCACGGCAACGTTCTAACACGGAAAATCTGATCGTCCCCAGGTGACCGACGCCAGCGCAGTCATTCAGGCCGGATTTCAGGACGGGTGGTCAGCGGCAATCCAAGTCGCCACCGTCATCGTCTTGACATCCACCCCCAGCCGCCGAAACTGACGCCAACACCGGGGTGCCCTTATCCCAAGGGCTGAGATCATACCCGCGAACCTGCTCTGGGTCATGCCAGCGAAGGGAGTGAACATGCAGATCATCATCGTCGGCGCCGGCATCCTGGGGGCGAGCACGGCCTTCCACCTCGCCGCATCCGGCGCCGCGGTCACCATCGTCGATGCGGGGCTGGACGGCCGCGCGACGGCGGCCGGGGCGGGGATCATCTGCCCCTGGGTGTCGGGGGCGGAGGATGCGGCGTTCATGCGCCTCTACACCGGCGGCGGGGAATATTATCCGGAGCTGGTCGCCGCCCTCGCCGATGCGGGCGAAACCGACACCGGCCACCGCCGCGCCGGCGCCATGCTGGTGGCAGCCGAACCCCCGGAACTGGCCTGGCTGGAGCGGATGGCGCGGTCCCGCCACGTCCCGGCGATGGGCGCCGTCACCCGCCTGCCGCCCGAGCAGGCGCGGCAGGCCTTCCCGCCGCTGCGCCACGACCTGGGCGGCGTTCACATCGAAGGCGGCGCTCGGGTCGACGGACGGCGCATCACGGCCGCATTGCTGCGCGCGGCCGAACGGCTGGGCGCCAGGCGGCGCGATGGGGATGCGAGGCCGGTGGTGACGGCCGGCCGGGTCGCCGGCGTCTCGATTGACGGAACGCCCCTGCCCGCCGACATCGTCATCCTGACCGCCGGCGCCTGGGGCGACGCGGTGCTGCGGGGCATCGGCGGCCACCTGCCGGTCGAGCCGCAGCGCGGGCAGATCGTTCACCTGCAACTGCCCGACAGCGGCACGGAGGACTGGCCCGTCATCCTGCCGCCCGGCAGCCACTACATCGTCCCGTTCGACGACGGCCGCATCGTCGCCGGCGCGACCCGCGAGACCGGGGCCGGGTTCGACTACCGCGTCACCGCCGCCGGCCAGCACGAGGTCCTGACGGAAGCCCTGCACATCGCCCCCGGCCTGGGCGAAGCGACGCTGATCGAAACCCGCATCGGCTTCCGCCCCGCCACCACCGGCATCCGCCCCATGCTGGGCTGGGTGCCGAACATCGAAGGCCTGGTGCTGGGCAACGGCCTGGGCGCGGCGGGGCTGACCATCGGCCCGCTCGCGGGTCGGCTGCTGGCCGACCTGGTGCTGGGCCGGGACCCGGCCATCGACCTTGCCCCGTTCGGGCTGGCGGTCCGGCGGGAGGCCGGGGCGGCGGTCGCGCTGCGCTGAACCAGGATCCGTGCCCCACCCCGTCATGGCCCGGCGAGGATGGCCCGGCGAGGATGGCCCGGCGAGGATGGTCCGGCCGGCTTGGGCCGGCTAAACCAGCCGGACGACGTCCGCGGGCGTCTCGGCCAGGGTGTCGGCGCCGACGCGTTGCAGTTCCTCGCGCCCGCCATAGCCCCACAGCACGCCGATGGAGCGCAGGTTGTTGGCCTTCGCCGCCTCGATATCGTGCAGCCGGTCGCCGACCATGACCGTGCCGTCGGGGTCATAGCCCTGCGCGCGCATCAACGCGCGCACCATGTCCTTCTTGTCGTCCAGCCCGCCGCCGGGCAGCGCCCCATAGACGGTCGGGATCATCTTCGCGAACCCCAGATAATCCACCACCCGCTCGGCGAAGTCCCGGCGCTTGGACGTGGCCAGGCACAGCGGCCGGCCGGTCGCGTGCAGGGCGGCCAGCATCTCCGGCACGCCGGGAAACGGGGCGCAGTCATACAGCCCGACCTCGGAGTACCGGGCACGGTAGATCCGGATGCCGTCCTCGGCGCGGGTATCGCCGTATTTGGCCAGCAGGGTCGAGATCGACCAAGCGATCGGCGGCCCCACCGCCCAGGTGATATCGCCCGCAACCATCGGGTCGTGGCCCAGTTCGGCCAGCATGAAGCGCATGCTGGCCTCGATGCCCGGCCGCGAGTCGGCCAGCGTCCCGTCCAGGTCCAGCAGGACAGCCTGCATTACGCGGCTTTCCCGAACAGGCCGCCATTGGCCGCGAGCCAGGTCAGATGCGTGTCGGTGTCGCCGAACAACTGCTCGATCACCGTCATCCGCTTGAAGTAATGACCGACCGCGTATTCCATCGTCATGCCGATGCCGCCATGAAGCTGGATCGCCTCCTGCCCGATATGCCGGCCCGATCGGCCGATCTGCGTCTTGGCGGCGGCGATCGCGCGCCGGCGTTCGAGCGGATTGGTTTCGGATGCCATCATCGCGGCGAACACTGCCATGCTGCGGGCCTGCTCCAGTTCCACCAGCATGTCGACGGAACGATGCTGCAACGCCTGGAAGGAACCGATCGGGCGGCCGAACTGCTTGCGGGTCTTCAGGTATTCCAGCGTCAGGTCCTGCATCGCCTGCATGCAGCCGACGGCCTCGGCGCAGAGCGCGGCGATGGCTTCGTCGACCGTGTGCTCCATCCCCGGCAGGGCGTTGTCGCTCAGCAGCGTTTCAGGGCCGGCGCGGACGCCGGACAGCGTGACCTCGGCCGCGCGCAGCCCGTCCTGGGTCGGGTAGCCGCGGCGCGTGACGCCCGGTGTCTGGGCGTCGATCAGGAACAGGCCGACGCCGTCGCGCGCGCGCTGGCCGCCGGACAGGCGGGCGGTGACGAAAAGCTGGTCGGCGACATCGCCGTGGATGACGACGCTCTTGGCGCCGTCCAGCACATAGCCGGGCCCCT
>NZ_DASZTJ010000263.1:0-14790 GCF_035548235.1 Rhodopila sp. | reverse complement strand
CGGCGCCGAGCGGGCGCGGCGTCGGCGTCCGGACGGTCGGTGCGGTCAGCGCGGTCGGTGCGGTCAGTGCGGGAACGGTCGCGGCGTTCCTTGGGTTCGGTCTTCTTCGTCTCCTTGTCCGCCTTGCCGGAGCGGCGGCGGCGTCCCGCCTTCTCCGCCCAGTCCACCGGATCGAGGCCCTCGACCACGACGGGCGGGATCGGATGGCCGATCAGCTTCTCGATCTGCTCGACATGGAACCGGTCCTCGGGGCAGGCGATCGTGAACGCCTTCCCTTCCAACCCCGCTCGGCCGGTCCGCCCGATGCGGTGGACGTAATCCTCGGCGTGGATCGGGACGTCGAAGTTGAACACATGCGACAGCCCGCCGATATCGATGCCGCGCGCGGCCACGTCGCTGCACACCAGCAGGCGCAGTTCGTTGGCTTTGAAACGTTCCAGCGTGGCGAAGCGCAGCGTCTGCGCCATGTCGCCGTGCAGCGCGCCGGCCACGAAGCGATGCTTGGTCAGCGATTTATACAGGATGTCGACGTCGCGCTTGCGATTGCAGAAGATCAGCGCGTTCTGCACGTTCTCCTGCCGGACCAGCCGGCGCAGCGCCTCCCGCTTGTCGTGTTCGGCGACCAGCACGAGGCCCTCGGTGATCGTGGTCGCCACCGACGCGGCGCGCGACACCGCGATTTCCTTGGGGTTCCGCAGGAACGCGTCCGCCAGCCGCCGGATTTCCGGCCCCATCGTGGCCGAGAAGAACAGCGTCTGCCGCGTCGCCGGCAGCAGCGAGACGATCCGTTCGACATCCGGGATGAAGCCCATGTCGAGCATGCGGTCGGCTTCGTCGATCACCAGGACGCGCGTGTCCGACAGCAGGATCGAGCCGCGATCGAACATGTCCAACAGCCGGCCCGGCGTCGCGATCAGCACGTCGACGCCGCGGTTCAGGATCTCCTTCTGATCCGACATGCTTTCGCCGCCGATGATCAGCGCATGGGTCAGCTTCAGGTATTTGCCGTACTGGACGAAGTTCTCCGCGACCTGCAGCGCCAGTTCGCGCGTCGGCTCCAGGATCAGGCTGCGCGGCATCCGGGCGCGGGCGCGCGAGCCGGAGAGGATGTCGAGCAGCGGCAGGGTGAAGCTGGCGGTCTTGCCGGTGCCGGTCTGCGCCGTGCCCAGCACGTCGCGGCCCATCAGCACGAAGGGGATGGCCTGTTCCTGGATCGGCGTCGGATGGCGGTATCCCATATCCGCGATCGCGCGCAGCACTTCCTCGGACAGCCCGAGATCGCTGAACACGGCGCGTTCGGGTTCGGCCTGGAGCTCCGCCGGGGTCTCTTCGGCTTCGGGCTCTTCGTCCCCGCTGTCCGCCGGTTCCGCGCTTGCGTCCGTGCCCTGGGGTGCCGCGTCGTCCGGCGCGGCGGCCGTCTCCGCCGTAGGTGCGACGGCGGCTGTCTCGGCCGTGGATGCGACGTCGGCCGTCTCGGCCGCGGGTGCGACGGCGGCCGTCTCGGCCGTGGGTGCGACGGCGGCCGTTTCGGCCGTAGGTGCGACGGCGGCCGTCTCGGCCGCGGGCGTTTCCGCCGCCGGGGCATTCTGGGGATCGGTCTCCGCCGGCCCGTTCGCGTCCTGCGCCACGGCTGGGGTCGCAGCCTGGGTTTCGGCGGCGGCCGCCACCGTCTCGTCATCGGCTCCTGGGGCCAGCCCTGGGGAGGTCGTTGTGTCTGTCAAATCATGTCCAGTCGATGGCATGGATGGAAGATATGGCAGCGAACGGCGAGACACCGGAAACGCCGCCCGCACCGCCGACATCCTGCGCGAATCACGCTGCCGGACCATGCATCCCGCCTGCGTGACGGGCGGTATCGGTATTGCGGCCCGAAAAGTCAAGCTTCCCCTAAGGCCGCTTCACTGAAAAAGCGCGCCTTTCCTCGGTAACACACGATACCGCGGAACGCGGATTTCCGCAAAAGGCCCGCGGCGCGGACGTCTTCGCCGCTGAACCGTTCGGCCCCGCCATCACAAAACGGCCCGCGGACGACGCCGACGCCCTGAACGGGCTGGTGTCGAACGGGTTGCGCCGAACGGGTTCGCGTCGATCGCGCGGTCAGACCCGCTCGATCAGCGCCGCGATCCCCTGGCCGACGCCGATGCACATGGTGGCGATGGCGCGCTTCCGTCCCAGCGTCTCCATCGCGTTGACCGCCGTCAGCGCCAGGCGTGCGCCCGACATGCCCAGCGGGTGCCCCAGCGCGATGGCGCCGCCATGCGGGTTCACCTGTTCGGCATCGTCGGCCAGGCCCAATTGACGCAGGACGGCGATGCCCTGGCTGGCGAAGGCCTCGTTCAGCTCGATCAGGTCGACGTCGTGGATCGACAGCCCGGTCTTGGCGAGCAGCTTCTGCACCGCCGGCGCGGGGCCGATCCCCATGATCCGCGGCGGCACGCCGGCGGTCGCCATCGCCACCACCCGCGCACGCGGGGTCAGGCCATGACGCTTCGCCCCTTCCTCCGACGCGATGATCAGCGCCGCAGCGCCGTCGTTCACGCCGGATGCGTTGCCCGCCGTGACGGTGCCGGGGTCGCGGAACGGGGTCTTCAGCTTGGCCAGCATCTCCAGCGTGGTGTCGGGACGCGGATGCTCGTCGTGCGCGACGACGGTGTCGCCCTTGCGGCCCTTGATGGTGACGGGCGTGATCTCCTGGGCGAAGAAGCCGGACTCCTGGGCCTTTTTCGCGCGCGCCTGGCTGTTGTAGGCGAACTTGTCCTGGTCGGCGCGGCTGATCTGGAATTCCTCGGCCACGTTCTCGCCGGTCTCCGGCATCGAGTCCGTGCCATAGGTCTTCTGCATCAGCTTGTTGACGAAGCGCCAGCCGATGGTGGTGTCGTAGATTTCGGCCGACCGGCCGAACGCCTCGGTGGATTTGCCCATGACGAAGGGGGCGCGGGTCATGCTCTCCACGCCGCCGGCCAGCATCAGTTGGGCGTCGCCCGCCCGGATGGCCCGCGCCGCCGTGCCGACCGCGTCCAGGCCGGAACCGCAGAGCCGGTTGATGGTCGAACCGGAGACCGAGGTCGGCAGCCCCGCCAGCAGCACCGCCATGCGCGCGACGTTGCGGTTGTCCTCGCCCGCCTGGTTGGCGCAGCCCATGATGCAGTCGTCGAGCGCTTCCCAGTCGATGCCCGTGTTCCGCTCGGCCAGCGCCTTGATCGGATGGGCGGCCAGGTCGTCGGTCCGGACATCCTTGAGTGCGCCGGCATAACGGCCGATCGGCGTGCGGGTGAAGTCGCAGATATAGGCTTCGGCCATTGGACGCCCCTTTTCTGGTTGAGTTGCTCCTGATGGCATGTCTTAGAGCGTCCGGGACGGCGGTCAACCGATCACGGCGTCCGTCGCTGATTGTCGCGATGCAGACTAACCGGGCGCAAGCGACCCTGTCGGCGGCACGCCCGGAACCTTCGGGACGATCGGTGCGACAGGACGATGAAACCACCCCCGCGCCTGTTCCTGCACGGCGACCCTGGCCCGGTGAAGTCGCCAACCCAGGCCGAGTTCGGTCGACACCGCACGGCGATACTCGGAATCGTGCAGCGCCTTCTCGTCGCAGGCCCGCTTGACCGGATCGTCGTAAAAGGATGCCAGCTTGGCCGCCCCCATGCCCGGCGTTCGCATCCAGTCCGGGAGGTGTGCGGTCACCAGGCGCTCGATATCCGTCAGCAGCCGTACGATCCCCATGCCCGTCGCGGGGCACGACGCCTGGAACACGTCGCCGATCAGCACCACGCCATCCTTGCGGTAGTCGCGCGCGACGTACAGGTCCATCGGCCGGGCGCTGACCGGACCGGTGGCACGGTACGGGCCGATGGCGCTCTCCAGCCGCGGCAGGACCGCATGCAGGCCGTTCGTGGGATCGTCGATGAAGGCGCGGGTCCAGGGGTCCTTGTAGTCCCGATAGGTAAACAGGTTCACCCGCGTCGTCCGGCCGAGCGTGAAGGCCGACAGGTAGTCGATCCGATCGCGGACGGACTCGCGCTGGTAGACGATGAACCCGGCCTGGAACAGGCTTCCGCCCGCCGGCTCGATGTCGAAGCCGAACGTGAGAGAGTGGCCGGCGCTCAGCATGTTCCGCTCGATGCCTGCCTGCCGCGCCAGCGCCTGCCCGTGACCGGTCGCGATCACCAGCAGCCGGCCGGACACGCTGCGTCCATCCGCCAGCCGCACGGTCTGGGTGGACGGGCCGGTCACGGCCTCGGTCGCCCGGCCGGTGACGCGCCTGACGGACGACGGCACCATCGCCCTGGCGCGGCTCACGAGGTCCTCGTACCGCAAGCCGAAATTCACGCTGGGCATGGTCGTCAGCATGCGGCCATGCCGCGCGACGGAGACGGTCTCGCAGCGCGGCAGCCCATCCGTCAGGCCGGACAGGAAACCGAGTCTCCGCATTTGTTCGACCATGGGCCCGTCGAGATGCTCCGCGCGGAAATCCGGGGGATAAACCTCGAACCGATCGATCAGAACAGTTGAATAACCTTCTCGCCCGCACGCCGCCGCGGCCAGGCTGCCGCAGAGGCCGCCGCCGACGATGACGATATCGACTTGGTCGGAAGAGGCCCGGACAGACGCATCGTGCACGTGTCAACGCTCCAGAGGTCGGCGCGAAGATCGAGAATAAGGTCGCGGAGGCGGAACACGAATCAACTGGCCATGATCCGATCGGTTCAACTGTAACGTGAAGCCTTCAGGTCATGGCTTGAAGTTTCGGAGAATACGGCATCGGCGCGTCAAGGTCCGCGGCGCGCCCAAGACGGTTAATTCCTGGCCATCCGGTTTGGCTTGGAAACGACAGCCCCTTGGTCCGCTTGGCGCTGGCGCGAAAGCTCAGTAGACCGACCCCCAAAAGGAACTGGCAGGAGGAACTGGCCATGTTGAGCATGACGGACAAGGTCGCCATCGTCACCGGCGCCGGGTCGGTGGGACCGACCGGCAGCAAGATCTGGGGCAACGGGAAGGCAACGGCCGTGCTGCTCGCACGCCAGGGGGCGAAGCTGTTCCTGGTCGACGTGAACGACGAGGCGGTGGCCGAGACGAAGGCGATCATCGAATCCGAAGGCGGCACCGCCGTCGCCCATCACTGCGACATGATGGACGCGAGCGACGTGCGGGAAATGGTCCAGGCCTGCGTCGACCGGTTCAAGCGGATCGACGTGCTGGTCAACAACGTCGGCGGTTCGGCCCCCGGCGACCCGGTCAGCATGACCGAGGACGTCTGGGACCGGCAGATCGACTTCAACCTGAAGACCGCCTTCCTGGGCTGCAAATACGTCCTGCCGGTGATGGTCGAGCAGGGCAAGGGCGCGATCGTCAACCTGGCGTCCGTGGCGGGGATGCGCAACGACTTCCTGAGCGGGCGGTCCCATGTCGGCTATGCCGCGTCGAAGGCGGGGGTGATCCAGTTGTCGAAGTCGGTGGCGGGGACCTACGCGAAGAAAGGCATCCGGGTGAACACGGTCGTCCCCGGCCTGATGCACACGCCGCTGGTCGAATACCGCCTGGCACGGACGGTCGGCGGCAACGATGCCCAGAAGCTGATCGACGCCCGCCACGCCGCGGTGCCGATGGGCCATATGGGCGACGCCTGGGACGTCGCGCACGCCGTCCTGTTCCTGGCGTCGGACGAAGCACGCTTCATCACCGCGACCGAGATCGTCGTCGACGGCGGCAGCACGGCAGCCATGCCATAATTGATTTGTGTTTTGGGGCAGGAATCTTTATCTGACCAGTCTAGTCAGAAAGGGTTTCTTAACGTGTCCCCGTCATCATCCCATCAGGAGCAGCGCCCCCGGGATGCCGACCCTGCGCAGGGGACGGCGTCATGGAAGCTGGAAGATGCCAAAGCGAGGTTCAGCGAAGTGGTCCGTCTAGCCGAATCCGGCGTGCCTCAGCACGTCACCGTCCGCGGCCGCGCTGCTGTCGTCGTCCTGGCGGCGGCGGATTATGCGCGCCTCGCCCCTTCGGCCGCCAGCGAAAGCCTGGCCAGCCTGTTCGCCGACGGCCCGTTCGCGCGGCTGGACGATTTCGACGACGCGCTGGTCCGCGAACGGCCGGCGACGCGCGATCCGGTCGATTTCTCAGCCTGACCCGATGACGCCGCGCGGCTGGCTGATCGACACCAACGTGGTCTCGGAACTGCGCAAGGGTCCGCGCTGCAACCGCGCCGTCTGGCAATGGGCGGACCGGGTGCCGCGCGTCGCCTGCTATCTCAGCCGCGTCAGCCTGGCGGAAATCCGCTTCGGCATCGAACGCGCGCCTGACCCGGGCTTTCGCGCCGAACTCGAAGCGTGGCTGCGGGACGGGGTCATCGCATGGTTCGGGGACCGCGTCCTGGATGTCAGCGAGCGCGTCCTGATCCGCTGGCGCTGGCTGGTGTGGGAAGGCCAGAAGACCGGCTACACCTACCAGCAGCCCGACGCCCTGCTCGCCGCCACGGCGCTGGAAGCCGGCCTCGGCGTCGTCACCCGCAACACCGAGGACTTCGAACGTGCCGGCATCCGCCTGCTGAATCCCTGGCTCATGGCATGAAGGCGCCGCCGTTGACGTGGATGGTCTGGCCGGTGACGTAGCGCGCCTCAGGGGAGCACAGGAACCGCACCATCGCGGCGATCTCGTCCGGGTGGCCGCGCCGGCCGAACAGGCTGTCGGGCAAGGCGGACCGGCCATGGTTGCCGCCGGCGGCCGCGCCGCGGATCGTCTCGATCGATCCAGGGACGACTGTATTGACGGTGATATTGTCGGCCGCCAATTCCTTTGCCAGGGCGCGTGTCAGGCCAACCATCCCGGCCTTTGCCGTCACGGCGTGGACCCGTCCGACCGCCCCCACATGGGCCGACATACCGCCAAGGTTCACGATCGACCCGCCGCCCGCTTCGGCGATCCGCGGCGCGGCGGCATGGGCGCAGTAGAACGCACCATCCAGCGTGGCGCTCATGATCTCGCGCCATTCTTCCGGCGTCATGTCGGTGAATTTTGTCTGACGCCGGACCGAGGCGTTGTTCACCAGCACGTCCAGCCGCCCGAAGGCCGAGACGGCGGCGTCGACAAGCCCCCTCGCCTGCGCCGGATCGGTGATGTCGGCCATGTGGACCACGGCCTTGCCGCCCGCTTCCTCGACCAGCCGAGCGGTTTCGCGCGCGTCGTGTTCGGCCTGGCGGGCGGTGACGAGGATGGCGAATCCCTCCCGCGCCAGGTGCAAGGCGATCGCGCGGCCGATATTCAGCGCGCTTCCGGTAACGATTGCCGCTTTCATGACCATTCCTCCCAGGCATCCAATTGGACACACGCCGATTGGACGGACCCCAATTGGACAGACAACCCCTCTTGGTGTGCAATGCCACGATCCAAGCAAGGAGGAAATCATGGCCCAGGTACCATCGTCGGCGTCCCGCGACCGCGTGCGCGAAACCGTCCCCAAGATGATCGAGCTGACCGAGAAAGTCCTGTTCGGCGACGTCTGGGAACGGCCCGAACTGTCGAAGCGCGATCGCAGCCTGATCGTCTGCGCGGTGCTGACTGCGACCTATCGTCCGGAACAGCTCAAGGGCCATCTGCAGCGCGCGCTCGACAACGGCCTGACCAAGACCGAGATCTCGGAAATGATCACGCATGTCGCGTTCTATGCCGGCTGGCCGGCGTCGATGTCGGCGGCGAACATCGCCCGCGAAGTCTTCGAAGCGAATCCGTAAAGCACCCTGCCCCGTCCGCCCGGCCGACGGGCGGACCCCTCTCCAGACAAGGCTGAACGAATATGAAAGCGGGCTTTATCGGCCTCGGCACCATGGGTGCGAGCATGGCCGCCAATCTACAGAAGGGCGTCCAGAAGGACGGCCATACCGTCCTGGTCCACGACATCAACAAGGCAGCCGCCGCGTCGCATCTACGCAACGGGGCGAAATGGGTCGACAGCCCGGCGGCGCTGGCGGCCGAAGCGGACGTCATCTTCACCTCGCTGCCCGGCCCGCCGGAGTTCGAGGCGGTCTGCTATGCCGAAACCGGCCTGCTTTCGACGATCCGGAAGGACGCGGCGTATTTCGACCTGACCACCAACTCGCCGACCACGGTACGCAAGGCGCATGACGCCTTCGCCGCGAAGGGGGCCTATCTGTTCGACGCCCCGGTCAGCGGTGGGCCGAAGGGCGCGGCCACCGGCAAGCTGGCGATCTGGTGCGGCGGCGACCAGGACGTGTTCGACACATGGAAGCCGGTGCTCGACGCCATCGGCGACCAGGCGCGCTATATCGGCCCGATCGGCGCCGGCTCCGTCGCGAAGCTGGTGCACAATTGCTACGGCTACATCGCCACCGCCGCGGCGGCCGAGGTGTTCAGCATGGGCGTCAAGGCGGGGATCGAGCCGCTGGCGATCTGGGAAGCCGTCCGCCAGGGCGCGATCGGCCGGCGCGGCGCCTTCGACTCGCTGACCGACCAGTTCCTGCCGAACAAATACGAACCGCCGGCCTTCGCGCTGCGCCTGGCGCACAAGGACGTTTCGCTCGCCACCGCGCTCGGGCGCGAGCTGAACGTGCCGATGCGGCTGGCCAACCTGGCGCTGGCGGACCTAGCCGAAGGGCTGAACCGGGGTTGGGCCAACCGCGACTCGCGCTCGATCATGGTGCTGCAGACCGAACGCGCCGGGGTCGAGGTCGCGGTCGACCCGCAGCGCGTCGCGGAAGCCTTGGATAACAAGGCCAAGAACGGCTGATCGTCTCGATGAGGTTGCAATCGGGGCATGGCGCCAAATATTGAACGCCATGTCCTTGATCGCGTGGCTCGCCCATGTCTGGTAGCAACCTCTTTGGCGAGCTTCGCCGTTTCGCTCGGACCTCCGGCGCCGTGGGCGGCATCGCGGCGCGCGTGGCCGGAGAGCGGATGCTGGGCATCAAGACCGACCGGGCAGCGCACGCCGAGGACCTGAAGACGATCCTGGGCGGGCTGAAGGGCCCGCTGATGAAGGTGGCGCAGTTCCTCTCCAGCGTGCCGGACGCGCTGCCCGCCGAATACGCGGCGGAATTGGCGCAGTTGCAGTCGAACGCCCCGGCGATGGGCTGGAACTTCGTCCGCCGGCGGATGAGCAGCGAGCTTGGACCCGACTGGCAGTCGAAGTTCGCGTCCTTCAGCCAGACCGCCGCCGCCGCGGCCAGCCTGGGCCAGGTGCATCGCGCCCGCCTGCATGACGGGACCGAGGCCGCGTGCAAGCTGCAATACCCCGACATGCCCAGCACGGTGGAAGCCGACCTGCGCCAGTTGAAGCTGGCGATGGCCGTCTATGCCCGCATGGACAACGCGATCCACCAGGACGAGATCTACAAGGAACTGACCGAACGCCTGCGCGAGGAACTGGATTACGAGCGCGAGGCGGCGCAGATGCGGCTGTATCAGTTGATGCTGCACGACCGTCCGGCGGTGCATATCCCCCGGCCCATCCAAGGCTATTGCACCAAGCGGCTGCTGACGATGACCTGGCTCGATGGCCGGCCGCTGATGGAGCGCCTGGCGGAAGAGCCGCCGCAGGAGGAGCGCAACCGCATCGCCGAGGCGCTGTTCCAGGCCTGGTACGTGCCGTTCTACCGCTATGGCGTGATCCACGGCGACCCGCACATGGGCAACTACCAGGTGCGGCCGGACGGGTCGGTGAACCTGCTGGACTTCGGCGTGATCCGCGTGTTCCAGGCACGCTTCGTCAGCGGCGTGATCGCCTTGTTCGAGGCGGTGCGGGACCATGACGACGAGAAGGCCCACCATGCCTATGAGACCTGGGGCTTCACCAACCTGACGCGCGAGAAGATGGAGGTGCTGAACCTCTGGGCCCGGTTCCTCTACGAACCGCTGGTGGAGGACCGCGTCCGCCGCATCCAGGAAACCAACGACGTCACCTTCGGCCGCGAAGTGGCCGAGAAGGTCCATGCCGGCTTGAAGCGCACCGGCGGCGTGATGCCGCCACGGGAGTTCGTGTTGATGGACCGTTCGGCGATCGGCCTGGGCGGGGTGTTCCTGCGGCTGGGCGCGGAGCTGAACTGGAGCCGGATGTTCCACGACCTGATCGCGGACTTCACGGAGGAGTCGCTCGTCGACAGGCAGGCCACCGCGCTGGCCGAGGCCGGCGTGCCGCTGGCGAAGTAGCGCGTCCGTTCCCGTCGCGGCCGGATCACTGGTCCGGCATCGGCGGCAGCAGCGCCGCGGCATAAGCCGCCGGGTTCGCCACCAGGGCCCTGGCCGCGTACAGGTCCGCGGCGCGGGCCGCGGCGGCGGGGCACGGCGCCCGGATCTCCAGTTCCTCCGACGCCGATACCGGCACCCTGGCGGCGCGGTTGCGGCGGATGGCTTCCGCCATCGGCTGGAACCCGGTCGAGAGTGCGGCCAGTTCGCGATTGAGCGCCTCGTCGCCCAGGCTGGTGCAGACCTGCGGCAAGACCCCGATGCCCTGGATCGGCCAGCCCAGGGGCGCGATCACGCGGCTCCAGGTGACGAACAGTTCGCCGCCGTCCGGCATGGGGTCGATCGTCTGCACCAGGCCCTTGCCGACGGTCGCGCTGCCGACCACCACCGCCCTGCCCCGATCGGACAAGGCCGCCGCAAGGATCTCCGCCGCGCTGGCGGTGTGGCCATCGACCAGGATGACCAGGGGGACGTCCTCCGCCAACTCACCCGGCACCGATCGCCAGATATGGTCGGCGTCCGGGTCCCGTCCCTGGGTGACCGCGATCAATCCCCCCGGCAGGAATTCATCCGCCGCCGTCACCGCCTGGCGCAGCAATCCGCCCCGGTTGTCGCGCAGGTCAAGGACGATCCCGCTGACCGGGTTCGGTTCCGCCATCGCGTCCTGCACCGACAGGGCGATATGGGAGGCCGTGGTCTCGCTGAACCCTGTGATCCTCAGCACCAGCACGTCGTCCATCCGCCGCGCGAACACCGTCTCCGGCGGTACCATGGCGCGCACCATGGGGTATTTGCGGGTGCGCCCGTCCCGGCCGCGGACCGTGAGCGTGACGTCGGAACCGTCATCGCCGGCCAGCAGGGCGTTGATCGTGCGCAGATCCTGGTCGGTGGTGCGCTGCCCGTCCACGGCCAGCAGGATATCGCCGGGCTTGATGCCGGCGATGGCGCCCGGGCTGTCGCGGATGACGGAACGGATCTCGGTCAAGGCGCCGCGCGGCGCGACGGTCAGGCCCAGGCCCGCACGTCCGGCACGGTTCGCCCGGTCGGCCCCCGCCTCGGCCGGCGGCACGTAGCGCGAGTAGATGTCGATATGGCTGAACATTTCATCGAAGAAACATTGGATCAACCCTTGCGTCCCCGCCCGGCGCAGCGGCGCGGACACCTGGTAGCCGGCCGCCGTCAGCTCGACGGCCATCTTCACCCACGGGCCGGCGGCTTCGCCGTTCGGCGTCGAACGATCGGCGATCGTCTGGCCACGCCGCGTCAGGCGCACGCGGGAATCGGCGGTCTCGACCTGCAGCGCCGGGTCCAGCGAGGTCATTCCGCGCAAGCCCCAGATCGTCAGCCGGGAGACCGGCACCGGATCGAGGATGCGCGGCGCGATGAAGCCCAGCGCTTCCGTATAGACGGATGTCAGGCGATTGAGGTCCAGCCCGCCATAAGCGGTCGTTTCCGCCTGTGCTTGGCCGATCAGGAAAACGAGCAGCAGGAGTCCGACACGGCGCATGGTCAAGCTCACCGATGTCGGGGCCGCTTTCCCAGGCCGTCTCTGTTTGGACCCTCGCCTTTGTCGCGATCCCCTTTCGGGCGACGGCGATGGCCCTTGGGACCATGGGGCTCCGTACGCCGCGGTTCCGGCACGATGTGGAACTGCAGGCCGCCGGTGATCGGGTTGGCCTCGCTCAGCCTGGCCTCCACGGCCTGCCCAAGCCGATAGACGATGCGGCTGCGCCGGCCCGTCAGGGTTTGCGCGCGATCGTCATGCTCCCAGTAATCGTCAGGCAGGCTCGCGAACGGCACCATGCCGCTGGCACCCGTCTCGGTCAGCGTCACGAACAGCCCGTGGCGCGTGACGCCGGAGATCCGGGCGTCGAACTGCGCGCCGACCCGGGTCGCCATGAAGGCCGCGAGATACCGGTCCGTCGAGTCGCGTTCCGCCACCTGCGCCCGCCGCTCGGTTTCCGTGATGGCCTCGGCAATCGCCGGGAATTCGGCCGCCTGGATATCCGCCAGCCCGTCGCGGCCCAGGCGCAGTCCCTTGATCAGCGAGCGGTGGACCAGAAGGTCGGCATAGCGCCGGATGGGACTGGTGAAATGCGCGTAGCGCGGAAGCGCCAAGCCAAAATGGCCGATATTGTCCGGGCTGTATGCCGCTTGAGATTGACTGCGCAACATGACCTCGTTGACCAGCATCGCTTCGGGCGAACCGGCCACTTTCTGTAACACGTCATCAAGGTCCCGCGGATGGATCTGGCTCCCTGGCTTGAGGGAAATCCCAAGCGTTGCCAAAAAGTCACGGAGTGTGTCGAGCTTGTCATCGCTCGGCGGCGCGTGGACGCGGTACATGCACGGACGATGAAGCCGCTCCAGTTCTTCGGCCGCCGCAACATTCGCCAGGACCATGAACTCCTCGATCAGCCGGTGGCTGTCGAGCCGTTGCCGTGGTGCAACACTGACCACACGCCCCTGTTTGTCCAACACGATCTGCCGCTCCGGCAGATCCAGGTCGAGCGTCCCGCGCGCCTGGCGCGCCGCCAGCAGCGCCCGGAACGCGGCGTAGAGCGCCGGCAGCGGCAGGCCCAGGTCGTTGCCGGCATCGTGCGCCGCCTGCACTTCCTCATAGGTCAGGCGCGCGGCACTGCGCATCAGGCCGCGGCCGAAGCTGTGCGACGTCTTGCGGCCGTGGCGGTCGATCCGCATCTCGACGAACAGGCATCCGCGGTCCTCGTGCGGACGCAGGCTGCACCAGCCGTTGGACAGCGCCTCCGGCAGCATCGGCACGACGCGGTCGGGGAAGTAGACGCTGTTGCCGCGCTGCCGCGCCGCGCGGTCCAGCGCGGAGTCGGGCTTCACGTAATGGGCGACGTCGGCGATGGCGACGATCAGGCGGAACCCGCCATGGTGGTCGGGTTCGGCGAAGACCGCGTCGTCGAAATCGCGGGCATCGGCACCGTCGATCGTCGTCAGCGGCACGCCGCGCAGGTCGGTGCGGTTTCCCAGCCGCGTCGCGCGGGCCCGCTTCGCCTCCTGCAGCGCGTCCTCGGGGAAGACCTGCGGGATATCGTGCGTGTGGATCGCGATCAGGCTGATCGAACGGGCGTCGCCCAGTGGCCCCAGGCGCTCGATCACCCGCACCGGCTTGAGGCCGAGATGGTGGCGCTGGGCAATGGGTTCGGCGAGCACCAGTTCGTTCGCCTCCGCCCCTGCCTCCTGCCCTGCCGGCACCAGCCATTCGGCCTTGGACCGCCGATCGGTGGGGATGACGCGGTTCCCGGCCCGGCCGTGCCGGAAGACCCCCAGCACGCGTGCGGGGGTTTCGCTGAGCCGGCGAATGGTCCTGGCGTGGTAGCGGTTGGGCCCGGCGGGGCGCAGATGCGCCAGCACCCGCTCGCCGGGCGCGAGCGCCGGCGCGTCCGCTTTCTCCGGCTGCACCATGATCAGCGGCGGGACCCCGTCCTCCCGCTTCCAGTCCGCGGGGCGGCCGATGGCATCGCCGTCGCGATCGGTGCCGGTGACCTGGACGACCAGCGTCTCCGGCAGGCGGGCACGGCGCCGCCGGGCTTCGTCCCGCCGGGGCGCGTCCCTGTTCATCCCCCCGGGAGCTTGGTGTGGGGCCCGCCGGCCCCGATGCTGCATGCGTTTCGCCACGAACGGTGTGATCTCAACTGCCGGGGAAAGATTGGCACGGCGGCGCCCTGCCGGCCATGGCGGCCGGGGTCAGCGGGCCCGTTGCACCGTATAGTCGGCAACGCCCGCCAGCGCCCGCCGCATCGGGCTGTCGGGGAAAATACCCAGCGCCGCCTTGGCGTCCCGCGCGAACCGGGCGGCCCGGTCGAGGGTGGCCTTGATCGCGTCGTGCCGCTCGATCAGCCGCATCGCCTCGACCAAATCGTCATCCGTCTGCTGCTGCGACTCGATGGTCCGCCGCCAGAACGCACGCTCCGACTCGCTGCCCGCCTGGAAGGTGACCAGGACCGGCAGCGTGATCTTGCCTTCCCGGAAATCGTCGCCGATCGTCTTGCCCAGCGTCGCCTGGTCCGCCGCGTAGTCGAGCGCGTCGTCCACAAGCTGGAACGCGATGCCGAGGTTCATGCCATAGAGCGACAGGGCCGATTCTTCCGCGTCCGGACGGGCGGCGACGACCGCGCCCACCTGGCAGGCGGCGGCGAACAGCGCCGCCGTCTTGCCCTCGATGACTTCCAGGTAGCGCGCCTCGGTCGTCGACAGGTCGTTCTGGGTGACGAGTTGCAGGACCTCGCCCTCCGCGATCGTCGCCGCGGCCTTGGACAGGATGCCCAGCACCTTCAGCGACCCGTCATCGACCATGAGCTGAAAGGCGCGGGCGAACAGGAAGTCGCCGACCAGGACCGAGGCCTTGTTGCCGAACACCGCGTTGGCCGAGGCCAGGCCGCGGCGCAACTGGCTCTCGTCCACGACGTCGTCGTGCAGCAGCGTGGCGGTATGGATGAATTCGACGCAGGCGGCGAGTTCGACATGCCGCGCGCCGTCGTAGCCGCAGAGCCGCGCGGCCGCCAAGGTCAGCAGCGGCCGCAGCCGCTTGCCGCCGGCCGCGACGATATGCGCCGCCAGTTG
>NZ_DASZTJ010000262.1:0-8429 GCF_035548235.1 Rhodopila sp. | reverse complement strand
CGGACCTGAGCGACCCGGTGAACATGGTGCGCTGGCGGAAGATCGAGGCGGCCAAGCGCTATCTCTTCTATGCCCTATTGCGGCTGCACGTGCCGGTTCGGGACCGGACCCAGGACCCCGAACACGGGCTGGCCTTCGACTTCCTGGCCGATCCGCCTACCCCGACGCCCGAGGAAATTCCTGATGGGACTCCCGGGGCTTCCAATGAAGCTCCCGACGGGGTGCCGAAGGTGATGACGGGGCATGACAACGGCCTGATCACCATCGCGCTGATCGAGGCCGACGACGCCGAACGCGAACGCCGGCGCACGGAACTGCATGAGCCGTACCGCTCCCTACTGGGCCATTTCCGTCATGAGGTCGGGCATTATGCCTGGGATCTGCTGATCCGCGACGGCGGACGGCTCGATGCCTGCCGAACGGTGTTCGGCGACGACAGCCAGGACTATGGCGAGGCGCTGCAGCGCCACTACCGGAACGGCGCGCAGCCTGACTGGCAGGACCATTTCGTCAGCGCCTATGCCAGCAGCCACCCTTGGGAGGACTGGGCGGAGACTTGGGCGCACTACCTGCATATCGTGGACACGCTGGAGATGGCCTACGCGTTCGGGTTGCGCGTGCGGCCTCGCGGGGTGCGCGACGACAGCCTGAAGGCAGCGGTCGATTTCGATCCCTACGCAAACGTTCCGATGGAAACCATCATCGACGCGTGGCTGCCGCTGACTTTCGCCATGAACAGCCTGAACCGTTCGATGGGGCAATCGGACCTGTATCCGTTCGTTCTGTCGCCGGAAGTGATCACGAAGCTGGCGTTTGTGCACCGGACGGTCCACGAGGCGGCGCCGGCTACGTCAGTCCCGTCGCAACCGCCCGTATCCGCCTCACGTCCTCGCGCCCGCCGCTGAGGACAGCAGCGCGCCGGATCCGCCGGATGCCGGCTATGTCACCGGCCCTCCCTCGCCACCGGATTGCGCAGCGTGCCGATGCCGGTGATTTCAACTTCAACGACATCGCCATGCTTCATGTTGGCGGTCGCACCCTCGGTGCCCATCCAGATCATATCGCCGGGATACAGCGTCAGGCAGGTCGTCATGTTCACCAGGAAATCGACGACGCCGAAGATCATGTGGTTGGTGGGAAACGCGATCAACTGCTCCCCGTTCAGCCTGATCTTGGTGACCAGGTCTTCGAGTTTCACGTCCGTTTCGATCCACGGACCCATGGGCTTGAACGTGTCCGTGTTCTTCGCGCGCCACAGCGTACGGTCCTGCTTCTGCCAGGTCCGCTCGCTGACGTCGTTGCCGATCGTGTAGCCCAGCACGGCGGACAACGCGTTCTCCCGCGTCAGGTTCTTGCACTTGCGGCCGATGACGACGACGAGTTCGCCTTCGTATTGCACCAGTTCCGTGGCATCCGCCGGGATGACGATCGTTTCGCCTTGCGCGACCAGGGCGTTGTTGGCGCGGTAGCCGATATCGGCCTGGGTCGGCAGGTTCGGCTTCTGCCCGACCTTGGCGGCCACTTCCTTGACGTGTTCAGCGTAGTTCATGCCGGCGGCATAGAAAGTCGGCGGCACGACCGGCACCAGCAGCTTCACGTCGTCCAGCTTCAGGCGCTGGCTGGTGCGGTCCCAAGCCTCGAAGGGGGAGCCGTTGACCGGGATGACGGTGTCTCCCTCGATCACGGCATAGCGCGGCGCGCCGTTCAATTCGATCCTTGCCCAACGCATGGTGCTTCCTCCGACGGGGTTTGGGGGGAGAGTTCGGAAGAAGTGCGCCGGCGTCAAGCGGTGGTCGGCCGCCTCTCCCCGTCGTGGTGGGCGCAGGCCCGTCGGTCCGTTTTAACGCCCAAGGGAGCTGCGGCCGCCCCGCACCTTCTCATTTCCCAAGAGCCGCAATCCCGGCCTACACTTCCTCCCAAACAAGGAGGATCCCTCACCCATGCCCCAGCCATCCCTCCGCATCGCGATCATCGGCGCCGGGATCGGCGGATTGACGGCCGCCGCGTGCCTGCGCCGCGCGGGGATGGACCCGGTGATCTATGAGCAGGCGCGCGGGTTCACACGCCTCGGTGCCGGCATCCAGCAGGCCCCCAACGCCATCCGCGTCCTTTACGCACTGGGCCTCAAGGACCAGCTCCTGGCCAGTGCGTTCCAGCCCGAGAGCAACGATTCCCGCGATCACGATACCGGGACGCTGACCAATTCCCTGCCGCTGGGCGACACGGTGCGGGACCGCCATGGCGTGCCCTATTTCCTCATGCACCGGGGTGACCTGCACGCGATGCTGGCGGCCCTGGTGCCGGCCGAGATCATCCGCCTGAACCACAAGTTGGCCGGCCTGGACCATGACGTCGACGGCAGCGTCCGCCTGCGCTTCACCAGCGGCGACAGCGCCGAGGCGGATGTCGTGATCGGCGCCGACGGCGTCCATTCGGTCGTGCGGGAGGCCATGCTGGGCGCCGAGGAACCTCGGTACACCGGCCGCGTCGCCTACCGCACCGTGTTCCCGACGGCATTGTTGAACGGGCTCGACGTGTATCCCTGCATCAAATGGTGGGGTCCCGACCGGCACATCGTCAGCTATTTCGTCAGTCCCCGCCGCGACGAGCTGTATTTCGTCACCTCCACGCCGGAACCGGACTTCTCCGTCGAATCCTGGTCAGCCAAAGGTGACCTGAAGACGCTGCGCGCCGCTTACGACACGTTCCACCCGCAGGTCCGCGCCATCCTGGACGCTTGCCCGGACGTGCACAAATGGGCACTGGTCGAGCGTGATCCGCTGCCGCGCTGGACCGAGGGCCACGTCGCGCTCCTCGGCGACGCCTGCCACCCGATGACGCCCTATATGGCGCAAGGCGCGTCCACCTCGATCGAGGATGGGGCAGTCCTGTCCCGCTGCCTGACCGGCATCGACCGCGACGGCGTCGCCGACGCGCTGCGCCGCTACGAGGCGACGCGCAAGCCGCGCACCAGCCGGATCCAGCTCACGTCGGCGCAGAACACGTGGCTGAAGCAGCCGCACGACGCCGACTGGGTCTATGGCTATGACGCCTGGCGCGAACCGCTGGCGGCATAGGCGCGCAGGTCGGCGGCGGCCCTGACGATCACCGGGTCCCAAGCGCCCGGTTCCGGCTGGGTGTAAAGACGCATCGTCGGATACCATGGGGTCTCGCTGGTCCCCCAACGCCAGCGCCAGCACCGGTCGTACCGGTGCAGCGCCCAGACCGGACGCCCCAGTGCGCCGGCGGCATGCACGACGGAGGTATCGACCGAAACCACCAAATCGAGCGCCGTCATCAGCGCCGCCGTGTCGGCGTAGTCGTGCAATTCCTCCGTCCAATCCAACAGCGCGTGGCCTTTCGCCTGCCCGGAAGCCGACCCTTTCTGCAACGACACGAACGTCGCGCCCGGCGTGTCCAGCAGCGGGCCGAACCGGTCGAGCGGGATCGACCGCCGGAGGTCCATCCGCTTGCCGAGGAAATCGCCAGGACGCGGATCGCCGGCCCAGGCGAGACCGACCTTCAAGCCCGGCCATTTCGCCAGCCGGCGCCGCCAGGCTTCCACGTCGCACGGGTCGGCCTGGAGATACGGCCCCTCCGTCACGAACCGGCTGTCGTCCAGGCCCATGATCGCCGGCAGGCTCATCAACAGGCAGTAGGTGTCGTAATCCGGCGCATCATCGGGTACGGCGACCGCTTCGATCCCCTGCAGCGACCCCATCAGCCGCTGCAATGGCCGCTCGACGCCCAAGATCACCTTGGCGCCGAACGCCGTTACCAGGGGCGCGAACCGGCTGAACTGGATCATGTCGCCCAGGCCTTGCTCGCCGATCAGCAGGATGCGCTTGCCGCGGAGATCGGCGCGTCCATCCCAGCGCGGCACGGCGATGCCCGCCAGGGCGGCAGCGCAGGCCGGCTGGTCCAGCCGCGCCTCGAAATCCGCCCAGCCGTCTCCCCAACGCCCCATGCGCAATAGACAAATGCCGCGGCTCAGGCCGACGTCCGCCAGGTCGGGTTGGCGTTCCAGCAGGGTGTCGTAGGCGGCGACCGCCTCGGGGTAGCGGTGCAGGGATTGCAGGATCGTGCCGCGGTTGACCAAGGCCGCAGCATTGTCCGGCTCGATCGCCAGCGCCTGGTCGTAGCGCGCCAGCGCCCCGGTGAAGTCGGACCGGTCCAGGCACACATTGCCTCGGTCGATCAGCGCCTGGACACGACGCGGATCGGTGGCCAGAGCGCGGTCAAGATCCGCTTCCGCCGCGTCCAGGTCGAGCAGCCGCCAGCGGATTCCACCGCGCAGCGCCAGCGCCTCGGCATCGTCCGGATCGCGCGCCAGCACCGCGTCGAGATCGGGCAGCGCCGCCGCCGGCCGATCCATGGCGTACAGCAGACGGACACGCTGCAACCGAGCATGACGGTGGACAGGGTCGAGGGCGAGGATGCCGTCTAGATAGGCCAACGCGTCCTCGGGGCGGCCCTGTGCCTCGCTGATCGCGGCCAGATGCAGCCGGGGTTCGTTGTCGGCAGGCGCCAGCGTCAACACCTGCTCGAACGCCGCCGCCGCCTCGGCCAGCCGCTGTTGGGCGAGCAGGACACAGCCCAGGTTGCGATGGCCCAGCGCATTGTCCGGCGCGTGTTCGAGGCATTGGCGGAACGCGCCGGCGGCCTCCTCCAACCGGCCGGTCAGCATCAGCACCACGCCGAAATCGTTCCACAAGGCTGGATCGTGATTGTTGAACCCGACGGCGCGTCCCAGGAAGTCGGCCGCTTCCTCCGCGTTGCCCAGGTTGCGCAGGCTCCGGCCAGCCGCCGCCAGGGCGCCTCGATGGTCGGGCGCAAGCGCGAGGCAGCGCCTGAGATAGCCCACCGCCTCGGCATGGCGCCCCTGGCCCGCGAGGAAATTGCCGATGTTGTAGTAGGCGGTCGGGAAGTCTGGCTTGCGGGCGATCGCCCGCTGGATCAGGGCGATCCCCGCCGCGGTCGCGCCCTGGGAGCCGATCAGGACCCCCAGCAGGTGCAGCGCGTCGGGGTCCTCGGGTCTCTGGACGAGCACCCGCTCATACAGCAGGCGGGCCCGCGCGAGCGATCCCGCCTGATGCAGGGCGACGGCATCACGAAGGGTCTGGTCCGTTTCGGTCATGCCCCCTCGGTCATGGGCCGGCTAGGTCGGCACAGCCACAAAAGATCATTATCGGACGTTGTTCGTTACGAACGCACCCTATGCGAATGATCGCGGAAAGAGTCAATCGTTCAGCGAAATCCTCCGCCACCATTCACGTAAACCGTGTTGGCGGTCATATATTCACACGCATCAGAGCACATGAACAACACCAACTCGGCGATCTCCTCCGGCTCGCCCAGCCGCTTCATCGGCACGTCCGCCACGGCACGGGCCAGGAAGTCCGCGGGCGAGTTGGAGGCCGCCTGGAAGTTGGTATTGATCGGTCCGGGCGAGATCGACAGGCAGCGTATGTTGCGGTCCGCGAACTCCCGCGCCACACCCAGCGTCATGGAATCGATCGCGCCCTTGGCGGCGGCGTAATGGATGGACGCGCCCGGCCCGCCCCGGCGCGCGGTCATCGAGCAGACATTGACGATCACGCCGCCACCCTGTTCGAGCATGTGCGGGATGACGGCCTGCATGGCATAGAACGTGCCGTGCAGGTTGATCGCCAGGGTCTTGTTCAGCAGCGCATCGTCGATCTCCAGGAACTTGCAGCGGTTCACCGCGGCGCCGGCGGAGTTGAACAGGAAGTTCACCCGGCCGAACTTGGCGATAGCGGCGGCGATGGCGGCATCGATCGCGGCCCGTGCGGTGACGTCGCACGGCAGGGCGATCGCCTGCCTGCCGGATTGCTGGATGGTCTCGGCGACCCGGCGGGCGGCGTCGCCGTCGATATCCGTCACCACCACGTTCGCCCCCTCCCGCGCGAAGATCAGCGCCGCCGCTCGGCCGATTCCACCGCCGGCGCCGGTGATGACGATGGTCTTGCCGACGAAATAGTCTGGTGTCTTGGGCATGGCGTTGATCCTTCCGGACGTTGTTTCAACGGGCGTCCGGGCCTACATCAGCCATCTCGCCCGTCCCTGGGGTTGATGGCCCGGCCGCAGGCGGCGCACAAGAGCGGCGCGACGCGCCTTGCCTTTCCGCCAATGGCATGGTCCTGCCGGCCCCAGGCGTGTATAGGCACCCGACTCAATTTACCCGAAACGGCCCCCCGAAACGGCCCCGAGACCACGGACCCGACATGAACGACGCCGCTACCGATACCCAGCGAGAGGGCACCCCGCGGGATTACCGCGACACGGTGTTCCTGCCGCAGACCAGTTTCCCGATGCGCGGCGACCTGCCGAAGAAGGAGCCTCAGATCCTGGCGCGGTGGGACGCGATAGGGCTGTGGGACAGGCTGCGGAAGACCTCCGCCGGCCGTCCGCTCTTCATCCTGCATGATGGCCCGCCCTATGCGAACGGCCATCTGCATATCGGCACGGCGCTGAATAAGATCCTGAAGGACGTCGTCAACCGCACCCGCCAGATGGCCGGCTACGACGCCAACTACATCCCCGGCTGGGACTGCCACGGCCTGCCGATCGAGTGGAAGATCGAGGAAGAGTACCGCGCCAAGAAGCAGGACAAGGACGCAGTGCCGATCCTGGACTTCCGCGCCCAATGCCGCGACTACGCGAACCACTGGATGGGTGTGCAGAAGACCGAATTCCGCCGCCTGGGCGTCGAGGGCGACTGGGTGCAACGCTACGCCACCATGGACAAGCCGTCCGAGGCGGCGATCGCGGCCGAGATCTGCAAGTTCCTGCTGAACGGCGCGCTGTACCGCGGCCTGCGCCCGGTCATGTGGTCCCCGGTCGAGAAGACCGCGCTGGCGGAAGCCGAGATCGAGTATCACGACCACACCTCGACCACGATCTGGGTGCGCTTCCCGGTGACCAAGCCCAGCGTTCCGGCGCTGGAAGGCGCCTCGGTGGTGATCTGGACGACAACCCCCTGGACCATGCCCGGCAACCGCGCCGTCGCCGCCGGGTCCGACTTCGATTACGTCGTGATCGAGGTCACCGGGGTTGCCGATGGCTCCCTGGCGCGTCCCGGCGAGAAGCTGGCGGTGGCCGAGGCGCTCGTGCCGGCGGTGGTGAAAGACACCGGCATCACTGGCTATCGCGTGATGGCGACGCTGAAGGGCGCCGACCTCGCTGGCACCGTGATGGCGCATCCGCTGCGGTCCAGAGGCTATGAACAGGACACGCCCCTGCTGCTGGGCGACTTCGTCACGACCGAGGCCGGCACCGGTTTTGTCCACATCGCCCCCGGCCACGGCGAGGACGATTTCTGGCTGGGCAAGGCCAGCGGGCTCGACGTCCCCGAGACCGTCGGCGACGACGGCACGTTCAATGCCTGGGTACCGCTGTTCGCCGGCGTGCATGTCTACAAGGCTGCCGACCCGGTCTGCGCCGCGCTGGTGGACACCGGCGGACTGCTGGGACGCGGCAAGATCGTCCACTCCTATCCCCATTCCTGGCGATCCAAGGCGCCGCTGATCTTCCGGGCGACGCCGCAATGGTTCATCCCGATGGATGGCGCGCACGAAATCCGGAAGAAGGCGCTGGACGCGATCGCAGCGACGCAGTTCGTCCCCGACCAGGGCCGCAACCGCATCGGCAGCATGATCGCCGCGCGTCCGGACTGGTGCATCAGCCGCCAGCGCGCCTGGGGCGTGCCGATCACCGTGTTCGTGGAAAAGCGGACCGGCGAGCCGCTGCGCGACCCCGCGGTGGTCGAACGCATCGTCGAGGCGTTCAAGCTGGAAGGCGCCGATGCCTGGTATTCGTCGAAACCCAGCCGTTTCCTTGGCAACGACCATAATCCCGAGGACTACGAGCAGGTGAACGACATCGTCGATGTCTGGTTCGAGTCCGGGTCGACCCATGCCTTCGTGCTGGAAGCGCGCGGCCTGCCCTGGCCGGCGGACCTGTACCTCGAAGGCTCCGACCAGCATCGCGGCTGGTTCCATTCGTCATTGCTGGAGGCCGTCGGCACGCGCGGCGTCGCCCCGTTCAAGGCGATCCTGACCCACGGCTTCGTCAATGACGAAAAAGGCCGCAAGATGTCGAAGTCCCTGGGCAACACCGTCGCTCCGGATGAGGTCTGCGACAAGTTCGGCGCCGACATCCTGCGGCTGTGGGTAATGTCGTCCGATACGACCGAGGACCTGCGCATCGGTCCGGAAATCCTGAAGCAGCAGGCGGAACTCTATCGCCGCCTGCGCAACACGCTGCGCTGGGTGCTGGGCAGTCTCGACGGCTTCTCGGACACTGAGGCCGTGCCGTTCGCGCAGATGCCGGAACTGGAGCGCTGGGTGCTGCACCGCCTGACCGAGCTGGACGCGACGATCCGGAAGGCGACGGAAAGCTATGACTGG
>NZ_DASZTJ010000261.1:0-19383 GCF_035548235.1 Rhodopila sp. | reverse complement strand
CGCTGGTCGTGCAGTTCGGCGAGGTCGTGCGGCCGATCGAGAAGCCGGGCCTGCACGCCAAGCTGCCGCTGATCCAGAACGTCATCACCTTCGACAAGCGGCTGCAGTCGGTCGAACTGCCCGGCGAGGAGGTGATCCTGGGCGACCAGCGGCGGCTGATCGTCGATTCCTTCACGGTGTACCGGATCACCAACCCGCTGCGCTATTACCAGGCGGTCGGACCGGCGCCGGATGCGATCCGCGGCCGGCTGAACTCCATCGTCACCGGCAGCCTGCGGCGCGTCCTGGGCACCAACAACCTGCTGGACGTGCTGTCCGCCGACCGGGAGCGGATCATGACGGCGATCCGCCAGCAGGTGAACAACGAGATGGGGAACTTCGGCGTCGTCGTCGAGGACGTTCGCATCCGCCGCGCCGACCTGCCGCAGGAGAACACGCAGGCGATCCTGCAGCGCATGCAGTCCGAACGCCAGCGCGTCGCCGCCCAGGCCCGCGCCGAGGGCGCCGAAGCCTCGCAGAAGATCCGCGCCGACGCCGAACGCGAGCGCACCGTGCTGCTGGCGGACGCCCAGGCCAAGGCCGATGAGCTTCGCGGCGAAGGCGAGGCGCAGGCGACGGCGATCTATGCCAAGGCGTTCGGGCAGGACCCGGCGTTCTTCTCCTTCTGGCGCACCCTGCAGGGGTACCGGACTGTGTTCGATTCCGGGAACGCTCGGATCGTGGTGACGCCGGACAACGATTACCTGCGGATGCTGCAGGGCTTGCCGCAGGGGGTCGGGAAGTAGGTTCCGGCCCCTCCCGCCGCGATCGGCGCGGGCCCACAGGGGCCAGGAAGGCCCATGCGCAAGGCTCATACGTGCCGAGATGAGCGGACCTGGCGACGCCGCGCGCCCGTCATGCCGGGCGAAGGCCCGCCATCCACGGCCTTCTCTCCGCCAGCGCCGCCGGCCATGACAGGTAACGCACCCCCCAAATCTATATACAATTACTATTTTCCGCTCCGCCGACTCACATCGCCCCTATAGGCGGCGGCGCGCATCTTCCGCCCCATCGTGTCACCACTCGCGCATATGGGGCCCCGGACATGCTCGACCTCGTCTACCTCCTGACCGGAGGCGCGTTTCTCGCCCTCTGCGTCCTCTACACCTTCGCCTGCGACCGCCTGTGAGGAGAGGGCCATGCTGCTCGACTACGTCCTCGGCGGGGCGGTGACCGTGCTGCTGCTGGCGTACCTCGTCGTCGCCCTCGTCCGTCCCGAACGTTTCTAGGCGGGAACACAGACCATGACAGCGAATGGCTGGTTGCAGATCGCGCTCTACTGCGTTCTGCTGATCCTGATCACCAAGCCCGTCGGCGGCTACATGACCCGCGTCTTCGCGGGCGAACGCACGTTCCTCTCCCCCGTCCTGCGGCCGGTCGAGCGCGGGCTCTACCGGCTGTCCGGCGTCGAGGAGACGCAGGAGCAGCACTGGACCGGCTATGCCGTCGCCATGCTGGCGTTCAGCTTCGCCGGCTTCGTCGTGCTGTACGCGCTGCAGCGGCTGCAGGCGGTGCTGCCGTTCAACCCGCAGCACTTGGACGCGGTCTCGCCCGACCTTGCGTTCAACACCTCGGTCAGTTTCGTGACCAACACGAACTGGCAGTCCTATGTCCCCGAATCGACCATGAGCGACCTGGTGCAGATGGCCGGGCTCACGGTGCACAACTTCGTTTCGGCGGCAACCGGCATCGCGCTGGCGATCGCCCTGATCCGCGGCTTCTCCCGCCGTTCGGCCAAGTCGATCGGCAATTTCTGGGTCGATATGACCCGCTGCACGCTGTACGTCCTGCTGCCGGTGTCGATCGTCGTCGGCCTGTTCATGGTCTGGCAGGGCGTGCCGCAGAACCTGTCCGCCTATACGGACGCCACCACGCTGGAAGGCGCGAAGCAGATCATCGCCCAGGGACCGGTCGCGTCCCAGGAAGTGATCAAGATGTTCGGCACCAACGGCGGCGGCTTCTTCAACGCCAACTCCGCCCACCCGTATGAGAACCCGACGGCGCTGACCAACCTGGTGCAGATGCTGCTGATCTTCTCGCTGGGCGCCGGCCTGACCAACGTCTTCGGCCGCATGGTCGGCGACCAGCGCCAGGGTTGGGCGATCTTCGCGGCGATGTTCGTGCTGTTCCTGGCCGGCGCCGCCAGCGCCTATGCCGCCGAAGCGCAGGGCAACCCGCTCTTCGCCCACCTGCCGCTGGCCAATATCGGCAACATGGAAGGCAAGGAGGTCCGGTTCGGCATCGCCAACTCGGCGCTGTTCGCGACCATCACCACCGACGCCTCCTGCGGGGCCGTCATCGCCATGCACGACAGCCTGATGCCGCTGGGCGGCATGATCCCGATGCTGAACATCATGCTGGGCGAGATCATCTACGGCGGCGTCGGATCGGGCCTGTATGGCATGCTGATGTTCGTCATCGTGGCGATGTTCGTCGCCGGCCTGATGGTCGGCCGCACGCCCGAATACATCGGCAAGAAGCTGGAGGCGAAAGAGGTCAAGATGGCCATGCTCGCCATCCTGTGCCTGCCGCTGTCGATCCTGGGCTTCACCGCGCTGGCCGTGGTGGTCAAGCCGGGCCTGGACGCACTCGCCAACGCCGGACCGCACGGGTTCTCCGAGGCGCTGTACGCCTACACCTCGGCCACCGGCAACAACGGCAGCGCCTTCGCCGGATTGTCCGCCAACGTGCCGTTCTGGAACACGACGCTGGGCCTGGCGATGTTCATCGGCCGCTTCCTGTTCATCGTCCCGGTGCTGGCCGTGGCGGGGTCGCTGGCGTCGAAGAAGATCGTGCCGGCTTCGGTTGGAACGTTCCCGACCACGGGCGGCCTGTTCGTGGGCCTCCTGGTCGGCGTCGTCCTGATCACCGGCGCCCTCACTTTCCTGCCGTCCCTGGCACTCGGCCCCATCGTCGAGCACCTGGCCCTGCAATCCGGCACAACCTACTGAGGCCGTTACAATGGCAACGAAAACCCGCACGGCGTCCAGCGTCCTGGACCCCGCGATCCTGCTGCCGGCGATCGGCGAGGCGTTCCGCAAGCTCGATCCCCGGCTGATGTTCCGCAACCCGGTGATGTTCGTGGTGGAAGTCGTCGCCACGCTGGTCACCCTTCTGTTCATCCGCGACCTGGCAACCGGCGGCGCGCATCTGGGCTTTTCCTTCCAGATCATCGCCTGGCTGTGGGTGACGGTGCTGTTCGCGAACTTCGCCGAGGCGGTGGCCGAAGGCCGCGGCAAGGCCCAGGCCGCCACGCTGCGCCGGGCGCGGACGGAAACCCTGGCCAAGCGCCTGCTGCCGAACTCGGAAGGGACGTACGAGGTCCAGGGCCTGTGGGAACAGGTCGCCGCCCCGGACCTGAAGCAGGGCGACCTCGTGCTGGTCGAGGCGGGCGACCTGATCCCCTCGGACGGCGAGGTGGTCGAAGGCATCGCCTCGATCGACGAATCCGCCATCACCGGCGAATCCGCGCCCGTCATCCGCGAAAGCGGCGGCGACCGCTCCGCCGTGACCGGCGGCACGCGGGTGCTGTCCGACTGGATCAAGGTGCGGATCACCGCGGCCCAGGGCTCGACCTTCCTCGACCGCATGATCGCGCTGGTCGAAGGTGCGGAACGGCAGAAGACGCCGAACGAGATCGCGCTGAACATCCTGCTGGCCGGCCTGACGATCATCTTCGTCTTCGCCGTGGCCTCGATCCCCAGCTTCGTCCATTACGCCGGCGGTTCGGTGTCGGTCCTGGTGCTGGTGGCGCTGTTCGTCGCGCTGATCCCGACCACGATCGGCGCGCTGCTGTCGGCGATCGGCATCGCCGGCATGGACCGGCTGGTGCGCTTCAACGTGCTGGCGATGTCCGGCCGAGCGGTGGAGGCCGCGGGCGACGTCGATACGCTGCTGCTGGACAAGACCGGCACCATCACCCTGGGCAACCGCCAGGCCACCGAGTTCCGGCCGCTGAGCGGCGTCAATCCGCACGACCTGGCGGATGCGGCGCAACTGTCCTCCTTGGCCGACGAGACGCCGGAAGGCCGCTCGATCGTCGTGCTGGCGAAGGAGCAGTACGGGCTGCGCGGGCGGGAGATGGCCGGCATGGCCGGGCATTTCGTGCCGTTCTCGGCGCAGACCCGGCTGTCGGGGGTGGACATGGACGGCGTCTCCATCCGCAAGGGGGCGGTCGACGCGGTCCTGGACTGGATCCGCCGCGCGCGGCCGGCCGGGAACGGAACGACGCTGCTCCGCCCGCAGGTGACGGAGGCGTCGGTGGCGGAACTGCGCGTCGTTTCCGACGAGATCGCCAAGGCCGGCGGCACCCCGCTCGCCGTCGCCAGGGACGGGCAGTTGCTGGGCGTGATCTACCTGAAGGACATCGTGAAGGGCGGCATCCACGAGCGCTTCAGCGCGCTGCGCCAGATGGGCATCCGCACGGTGATGATCACCGGCGACAACCCGCTGACCGCCGCCGCCATCGCGGCCGAGGCCGGGGTCGACGACTTCCTGGCGCAGGCGACGCCGGAGACGAAGCTGAAGCTGATCCGCGACGAGCAGGCCCAGGGCAAGCTGGTGGCCATGTGCGGCGACGGCACCAACGACGCCCCGGCCCTGGCGCAGGCCGATGTCGGCGTGGCGATGAACACCGGCACCATGGCGGCGCGCGAGGCCGGCAACATGGTCGACCTGGACAGCGACCCGACCAAGCTGATCGAGATCGTGGAGATCGGCAAGCAGTTGCTGATGACGCGCGGCGCGCTGACCACGTTCAGCATCGCCAACGACGTGGCCAAGTATTTCGCCATGATCCCGGCGATGTTCATCGCCTTCTACCCGCAGCTTCAGGTGCTGAACGTCATGCGGCTCGCCAACCCGGAAAGCGCGATCCTGTCGGCGATCATCTTCAACGCGCTGATCATCGTGGCGCTGATCCCGCTGGCGCTGAAAGGGATCACCTACCGCCCCCGCGGCGCGGCGGCGCTGCTGCGGCGGAACCTGCTGATCTACGGCCTGGGCGGGATCGGGGCGCCGTTCGTGGGGATCAAGCTGATCGACATGCTGGTCTCCGCGCTGGGGCTGGCGTGATGGGCCGCCTGCCCGCGGCCGGCGCGGCCGATCCCCTGCGTCCCGGCCGCGCGCGGGGTCCCGCCCCGTTGCGCCGGGGTCGGGCCTGGCCCGGCCATCCGCGGCTTGAAAAGCTGACGGCACCAAAGTCGCCGGCGACCGGGCCAGGCCCGGTCGTGACGCAGCAGGGAGGCCCGCAAGCGGCCTCCGCACGATCCCATCCCCTTCCCCGTCGCGGAGAGACGGTTCCACCGAACCGCACCCCGATGGGCCAGCGTCCGGAGTGACCCCATGACCCAGCATATCCGTCCCGCGATCATGATGATCGTGCTGATGACCCTCCTGACCGGGCTGGCCTATCCCTTGGCCATGACCGGCATCGCCCAGGCCGTCTTTCCCTGGCAGGCCAACGGCAGCCTGATCCGGAAGGACGGCAAGGTCGTCGGCTCCGCCCTGATCGGGCAGGATTTCACCGGTCCCGGCTATTTCCATGGCCGGCCGTCCGCCACCACCGGCACCGACCCGAAGGACCCCAGCAAGACCATCCCGGCGCCGTACAACGCCGCGAACTCCGGCGGCTCCAATCTCGGCCCGACCTCCAAGGCGCTGGTCGACCGCGTCACCCAGGACGCCCGGGCGCTGGCGCAGGAAAACCCCGGCACGCCGGTGCCGCTCGACCTGGTGACCACCTCGGCCAGCGGGCTTGATCCCGACATCACCCCGGCCGGCGCCCTGTTCCAGGTCCCCCGCATCGCCAAGGCGCGGCACCTGTCCGAGGACGCGGTCCGCCGCCTGGTCGACGACCACACCACCGGACGCCTGTTCGGGATCATCGGCGAACCCCATGTGAACGTGCTAAAGCTGAACCTGGCACTGGATGCGTTGGGCCACGCCTAGCGGGTGCGTAGGAAACATTTGAACGCATGAGCGAAAACAGCGGCGGCGACCGGCGGCCCTCGCCCGACGCGCTGCTCAAGGAAGCGCAGAAGGGAACGCGGGGCCGGCTGAAGATCTTCCTCGGCGCCGCCCCCGGCGTCGGGAAGACCTTTGAGATGCTCTCCTCCGCCCAGGTCCGGCGGCGGGAGGGCGTCGACGTCGTCATCGGCATCGTCGAGACGCATGGCCGAGCGGAAACCCAGGCGCTGGTGGCGGGGCTTCCGGTCATGCCGCGGGTCACCGTCACCTATCGCGGCACCGCGCTGACCGAGATGGACCTGGACGGCATCCTGGCCCGCCGCCCGGCCCTGGTGCTGGTGGACGAGTTGGCCCACACCAACGCCCCCGGCAGCCGCCACCCCAAGCGCCACATGGATGTCGAGGAGCTGCTGGAAGCCGGCATCGACGTCTACACCACGCTGAACATCCAGCATGTCGAAAGCCTGAACGACGTCGTCGCGCGCATCACCCGCATCCGCGTGCGGGAGACGGTTCCGGACTCGGTCATCGACGCCGCCGACGACATCGAGCTGATCGACCTGACGCCCGAAGACCTGATCCAGCGCCTGAAGGAAGGCAAGGTCTACGTCCCGGCGCAGGCGGAGCGCGCGGTCCGGCACTATTTCGCCGCCGGCAACCTGACGGCGCTGCGGGAGCTGGCGCTGCGCCGCACCGCCCAGCGGGTCGACAACCAGATGGTCGACTACATGCGCAGCCACGCCATCGAAGGCCCCTGGCCGGCCGGCGAGCGGGTGCTGGTCTGCATCCAGGGCGGCAAGCGGCCGGTGGCGACGGTGCGCCATGCCAAGCGCCTGGCGGACACCGTCCACGCCCCCTGGACCGCGCTGTTCGTGGAGACCGCCGGCAGCCAGCGCGCGGGCGAAAAGGTGAAGGCGGAGATCGTCGAGGCCCTGCGCCTGGCGCAGCAACTGGGCGGCGATGTCGTGCAGATCCCCGGCGCCGACGTCGCCGACGCGGTGATCGAATACGCCCGCACCAACAACGTCACCCATGTCATCGTCGGCAAGTCCGTCCGCCCGCGCTGGCAGCAGGTCCTGTTCGGGTCGGTCGTGCAGCGCCTGATCAACCGGGCGGGCGGGATCAATGTGCACGTGATCGAAACGCCGGCGGACGGGAAGGATAACGTGGCGTCCGCACCGGGGCCGCCGATGGCGCTGGCGCCGAAGCCCTACCTGGTCTCGGTCGCGCTGGTGCTGGCGGCGATCCCCGTCGCCAACCTGCTGCGCGAGGTGCTGGGGTTCGGCAACATCGCGCTGGTGTTCCTGACGGCGATCCTGGCGGGCGCGGTGATGCACGGCCTCGGCCCGTCGCTGTTCGCCAGCCTGGTGGCCGTGCTGGCCTATAACTTCTTCTTCCTGCCGCCGCTCTACACCTTCACCATCGCCGACCCCGAGAACGTCGTCGCGCTGTTCTTCTTCGCCATCGTCGCCTTCGTCGCCAGCAACCTCGCCGGCCGGGTCCGCAGCCAGGCGGTCGCGGCCGGCCAGCGGGCACGTGCGACGGACGACCTGTACCAGTTCAGCCGCAAGCTCGCGGTCGCGGTGACGCTGGACGACCTGCTCTGGGCCACCGCGCACCAGATCGCACTGATGCTGAAGGTGCGCGTGGTGCTGCTGCTGCCGGAGGGGATCACCGAGGGCGGTGTGGAGGGCGGCGGAACCAGGGACGGCGTGCTGACCGTCCGTGCCGGCTTCCCGCCCGAGGACATATTGGACGACGCGGACTTCGCCGCCGCGCGCTGGAGCTGGGAGAAGAACCATGAGGCCGGCCGCGGCTCCGACACGCTGCCGGGCGCGAAGTGGCTGTTCCAGCCGATGCGCACGGGGCGCGGGCCGGTGGGCGTGGTTGGTATCATCCGTGACGAACCCGGCGTGTTGCTGCGCCCGGACCAGGAACGGCTGATGGCCGCCCTGACCGACCAGGCCGCCCTCGCCATCGAGCGCGTCAACCTCGCCCGCGACCTCCATCGCGCTCGGCTCGAAGCCGAAACGGATCGGTTGCGGTCCGCACTGCTGACCTCGATCTCGCACGACCTGCGCACGCCGCTGGCGTCGATCCTGGGGTCGGCGACCAGCCTGCGCTCGCAAGGCGCGATGCTGGACAAGCCGACGCAGGATTCGCTGCTGGGCACGATCATCGACGAGGCCGACCGGCTGAACCGTTTCATCGGCAACCTGTTGGACATGACGCGGCTGGAGTCGGGCGCGCTGAAGCCGAACGCCACGCTGGCGGAGTTGTCCGACGTGGTCGGCGCGGTGCTGCAGCGGGCGTCCCGGATCCTTGCCGGCCATGACGTGCAGGTGGCGCTGGCGCCGGACCTGCCGCTGCTGTCGCTCGACATGGTGCTGTTCGAGCAGGTGCTGTTCAACCTGCTGGACAACGCCGCCAAGCACGCGCCGGCCGGCAGCGTGATCCGGATCGCGGCGGAGCGCGTGGAGGAGCGGGCGGCGGAGCGCGTGGAGGAGCGGGCGGCGGAGCGCGTGAAGGAGCGGGCGGCGGAGCGCGTGGATGGGAGGGCGGCGGAGCGGGCGGTGCAGCGCGCGGACGAACGGGTGACGGTCCGCATCAGCGACGAAGGCCCCGGCATCCCGGCGGGGGAAGCCGAACGGATCTTCGAGAAGTTCTACCGCGGCGGCGGACCCGACCGACGGCGCGCGGGCACCGGGCTGGGGCTTGCCATCTGCCGCGGCTTCGTCGAAGCGATGGGCGGCACCATCTCGGCGGCGAATCGAAGCGATCGTCCGGGTGCGGTGTTCACCATCACCCTGCCGGTGCCGGCGGTGATGCCCATGGCGGCGGAGGAGGCCGCGGAATGAGCGCCCTGACCGGCCCTGCCCGGGTCCTGGTGATCGACGACGAACCGGCGATCCGGCGCTTCCTGCGCGCCGGCCTGGCCACCCAAGGCTATGTCGTCACCGAACTGGACACGGGGCTGCCGGCCCTGGACGTCGTCCGGCGGCGCGGCGCCGACCTGATCGTGCTCGACCTGGGCCTGCCGGACATCGACGGGACCGAAGTGATCCAGCGCATCCGCGAGACCGGTTCGGCGGTGCCGATCGTCGTGCTGTCCAGCCGGGGCGACGAGGCGGCGAAGGTGCAGGCGCTGGACCTGGGGGCCGACGATTACGTCACCAAGCCGTTCGGCATCGATGAACTGCTGGCCCGGATCCGCGCCGCCTTGCGGCATCGGCTGCAGCAGGCGGGAGAGACGCCGGTGTTCCGAAGCGGCGACCTGGGCGTGGACCTGGTGCGCCGGATCGTGACGGTCCGTGGGCAGGAGGTGAAGCTGTCGCCGCGCGAATACAGCGTGCTGCGACTGCTGGTTCAGCATGCCGGGAAGGTGCTGACCCACGGCATGATCCTGCGCGAAGTCTGGGGGGCGAACACCGACGTGCAATATCTTCGTATCTACATCAGGGCCTTGCGCCAGAAGCTGGAGGCCGACCCCGAACGGCCGGTGCATATCCTGACGGAGACCGGCGTGGGATATCGGTTGCGGGTGCTCGACTGATGCGGATCGCCGATTTCCTGACGCCGGACCGGGTCGTGCTGGACCTTCGGGCACGCACCAAGCCGCGGCTGATCGCCGAGGTCGCGGCGCGGTTCAACCGCTCCGACCCGTCGATCGACATCGCGGCGGTGGAGGCGGCGCTGCTGGCGCGCGAACGCCTGGGATCGACCGGCCTGGGCGGCGGGTTCGCCCTGCCGCACGCCCGGGTCGAGGCGCTGCCCGGCTATCGCGGGCTGTTCGCCCGGCTGGACAAGCCGATCGAGTTCGAGGCGATCGACGGCGCGCCGGTGTCGATGGTCTTCGCGCTGCTGACGCCGGGGGCCGAGGCGTCGTCGCATGTCGGGGCGCTGGCCGCGGTCTCGCGGCTGTTCCGCGACGCCGCCGTGCGGGAACGGCTGCGGCAGGCGAAGTCGGCGGCGGACGCGTTCCAGGTGCTGGCCGAGGGAGGAAAGCCGGAAATCTCCCCGTAGTGGCAACTGCCATGGCACAGCGCTTGCTACCCCAACGCGCGTCCCGTTCAGCCCGTCCGGAGTTCAGATACGACGATGACGGTTTCCGCCACGGCCCTTGCCTCTCCCCTCACCGCCGCGCGCGCGGCCCTGAGACGACCTGCCCCGTCCCTCCGCGATTGGGCCGGCTGGCTGCTGCTGCTGCCGGCGGTCGCCTTCCTGCTGGCGTTCTTCGTGCTGCCGGCGGTCACGCTGTTCGCCTACAGCATCCTGACGCAGCACGCCGACGGCACCGTCAGCCTGCCCGTGACATTCAACCATTTCAGCCACTTCTTCCGGGAGAGCGTCTACAGCCACGTGCTGTTCGACACGCTGAAGATGGCGCTCGCGACGGCGGCGCTGGCGATCCTTCTGGGCTATCCGGTGGCGCTGGCGATGCTGCGCGCGTCGCCGCTGGGCATGCGGCTGATGACGATCATGCTGATCGCGCCGCTGATCGTCAGCGTCGTGGTCCGGACCTATGGCTGGCAATTGATCCTGGCGAACAGCCGCAGCGGCGTCCTCAACTGGATCCTCATGTCGCTCGGGATCATCGATCACCCGCTGCGCATCCTGTATACGCAGGCGGCGGTCGTCATCGCCTCGCTGCACGTCTTCTTCCCGATGATGGTCCTGCCGCTGGTCTCGGCGCTGGCGAAGATCGATCCCGATGTCGAGAACGCGGCGCGCACCCTGGGCGCCGGGGCGTGGTCCACCTTCCGCCGCGTCAGCCTGCCGCTGAGCCTGCCCGGCCTCGCCGTCGGCTTCACGCTGGTGTTCTCGCTGACGGCGAGCTCCTACGTGACACCTGCCATCCTCGGCGGCACGAATGCCCAAATGCTGGGCAACCTCATCGAGCAGCAGATCACCGCCGTCTATGACTGGCCGTTCGGCGCGACGGTGGCGGTCGTGCTGGTGGCGACCGTCCTGGCGATGAATTTCGTTTCGGGCTGGATATTCGAGAGGCGACGGGCGTGAACGGGCGCGCCGTCGCCGCGTCGCTTGCCCTGCGGACCGTCACCGGACTGACCTTCCTGTTCATCGCCGCGCCGCTGGTCGTTACGATGGCGCTGTCGATCTCCGACACCCGGTTCGTGGCGTTCCCGCCGAAGGGCTTCACCCTGTCGTGGTTCGGCAACGTGGTCGCCAACCCCGACTTCCGCTCGTCGCTGTACTACAGCCTGTGGCTTGCGGCCTCGGCCACCGCGGGCGCCCTTCTGCTTGGCATGCCGGCGGCCCTGGCGCTGGTCCGGTTCCAGGTGAAAGGGTCCGCCGCGCTGCGCTCCCTGCTGCTGTCGCCGCTGGTCTTCCCGGTGCTGATCACCGGATTGGCGCTGCTGCAACTGTTCTCCATGATGGGCTGGCAGGTCGTGTGGCGGAACCTGCTGATCGCCCATATCCTGGTGACCTTCCCCTATGTGGTGCGGACCGTGTCCGCCAGCCTGATCCTGGCCGACGTGACGCTGGAAGAGGCAGCGCGCACGCTGGGCGCCAGCCGCTGGCGCGCGTTCGTGCGCGTCACCCTGCCGCAGATCGCGCCCGGGGTGGTGGCGGGCGCGCTGTTCGCCTTTATGGTTTCATTCGATAACTTCCCGGTCTCGATGTGGCTCGCGGACGCCGCGAACGATCCGATGCCGATGTTCATCTATCGCCACGCGACGGGCGTCTTCGACCCGTCGGTCGCCGCGACGTCCACGCTGATGATCGGCCTTGCCATCGTCGTCGTGCTGGCGATCGAGCGCCTGGTGGGTCTGAAGCGCGCAATGGGCATATAGGAGAACGCATGACGTCACGGATCAAGCGCCGGCAGGCGATCAAGCTGGCGGCCGCCACCGGTGTGGCCGCCCTGGCGGCACCGACCATTCTGATCCCGAAATCCTGGGCCGAAGGCAAGTCGATCTTCGTCGGCATCTACTTCGCCCAGCAGGGCGAATATGTCCGCAAGCACGTCGTCCCGAAATTCGAGGCCGACTACAAGTGCAAGGTCTACACCACCGAAGGCTTCACCCTGACGCAGATCGCCGCCCTGCGCGCGACGCGCACCAATCCGAAATACAGCGCCATGTTCATGGACGACATCGGCGTCGACCTGGCGAAGGGCGAGGGCCTGATCGATCCGCTGCCGGTCGACAAGATGCCGAACCTGTCGCGGCTGTACAAGCGGTTCATGTTCAGCGACGGCTACGGCGCCGCCTTCGCGATCTCGGCCGCGGGCATGGCCTACAACCCCACCAGCGGGGTGACGATCAAGAGCTACGCCGACCTGTGGGAGCCCCGGTTCAAGGACCGGATCCTGATGGTCACGCCGAAATTCACCCAGAGCATCTACCTGCTGGTCGTCGCGGCGTCGCTCGCCACCGGCAAGCCCTGGGCCGAAGCGCAGTTCGACCTCAACGCCGCCTGGGACAGGATGAAGGCGCTGAAGCCCAATATCCAGACGATCTACGAAGCGCCGGCCACCGTCATGATGGTCGCGCAGGGACAGGCGGACCTGGCGGGCATCGAGTATTCGAAGCAGGTCTATCCCTATACCGTCTCCGGCGCGCCGATCAGCATGACCTTCCCCAAGGAGGGCACGTTCGCCGGCGTCAACTGCCTGACCCTGCCGAAGAACGCGCCGGAACCGGAACTCGGCGCCGCGTTCCTGAACCGCATGCTCGATCCCGAGGTGCAGCAGGGCATGGCCGCGGCGACCCTGACCGCGGCGTCCATCGGCGGGCTGAATTTCGCGCCGGACATCGCGAAATACATCGCCTACCCTGAGGCGAAGATGGACGAGATGCGCATGTTCACGTGCGACTGGTCGAAGATCAATCCGATCCGGCCCGGACTGGTGGAGAAGTACAACCAGATCTTCGGGGCCTGACCGGCTTGCACACCGAACCGGCCGCGGTCCGCCTGACCGACCTGACCAAGCTGTACGGCCCGGCCGTCGCCGTCGACAAGCTGTCGCTGAGCATCGAGCCCGGCGAGCTGATCGCGCTGCTGGGACCCAGCGGCTGCGGCAAGACCACCAGCCTGCGGATGATCGCCGGGCTGATCGAACCCAGCCACGGCGACATCTTCGTCAACGGTCGTTCCATTACCAACGTTCCGGTCCACCGCCGCAACATCGGCATGCTGTTCCAGAGCTATGCCCTGTTCCCGCATTTGAGCGTGCTGGAGAACGTCATGTTCGGGCTGGAGATGCGCGGCATCAGAAAGCGCGACGCGGGGGACAGGGCGCGGGAAGCGCTGGAGCTCGTGCAGTTGTCAGGCCATCAGGAGAAGCTGCCCGCCCGCCTGTCCGGCGGCCAGCAGCAGCGCGTCGCCCTGGCGCGCGCCCTGGTGATCGAACCGGCGATGCTGCTGCTGGACGAGCCCTTGGGCGCGCTGGACAAGAACCTGCGGGAAGACATGCAGGTGGAGCTGCGGCTGCTGCAGCGCCGGCTGGGCATCACCACCATCATGGTCACGCACGACCAGGATGAGGCGATGACGCTGTCCGATCGGATCGTGGTGATGAACAAGGGCAAGCTGGAGCAGGTCGGCCCGCCGGCCGAGGTCTACCAGCGCCCCGCCACCCGCTTCGTCGCCGGGTTCCTGGGCGTGTCCAACTTCTTCAGCGGCCGGATCGCCGGCCGGTCCGGCGGGGCGGTCCGGGTCGCCTGTTCGGAAGGCCTCGACCTGACGGTGCCGGCCGAGGCGGCCTCGGGCGACCGGGTGACGGTGGCGCTGCGGCCGGAGGCGATCCGGGTGTCCGTCCCGAACGGCGCCGCCACGCCGAACCAGGTCGTCGCGACCCTGGAGCAGGTGCTGTACCGCGGGTTCATGGTCCACTACCATATGCGCCTGCCGAACGGGACGCCGCTGGTCGCGTTCGAGCAAAGCCCGACCACGACCGAGATCGCGCCCGGCACCCCGGTCCTGGCGGCCTGGGACGAAGCCAGCAACCGGGTGGTCGCGGACGAGGCGACCTAACGCCCGTCACGCGCCGCCCCCGTCACGCACCGCGTCGATACCGCCGCGCCAGGATCCGCAGGTGGTTCTGGAAATGCGGCCGCAGCTTCTCGGTCCAGGCGCTGGACGCGCCGGTCTTCCATGCCTCGGTCAGCGGCACGTCGGCCGTCGCCAGGTGATAGAGCGCCAGATAGCGGTGCGTCCCTTTCGGATCGCGGAACCGCCGCGCGGACATCACGCCGGGCACCGCGGACAGGGCGGGGATGTGTTCGTGGTCGTACCACTCGTTGAACTCCGCCTCGTACGCCGGGTCGACGTTCATGGCGTTGACCAGCAGCCCCCCTGCCCCGGCCGGACTGTCCGCGTCGCCGGGCAGTGTCTGCTCGCCGTCGAAGCGGATCAGGCGCTGGCACATCGCGGTCACCCGCTTCGACCAGACCGACAGGTTCTCATACGCGATCGCCTTGTACGGCGCGCTCTGCAGCACCGAGAGGCTGTCCAGGTCATAGGTCGCCACCGCCTGTTTCGGGTTGGCGACGCTGATCCAGCGCTCGCACAGGCCGAAGCCGGGGACGCGCTGGCGTTCCGGCACGTGTTCGGTGTCGTACCAGTCGTGGAATTCGTCGGCATGCGCGTTGGTGTAGTCGAACCCGACCAGCAGAATGCCCTTGGCCATGTCATCCTCCATCCCGCCGGAGCGGCGGCGTTTGCGGGGGAGTAGGCACCCAACCCGGGCGGGCGTCCAGTCCGGAGGCGGCGCGGACGGGGTTCATCCTTCGTGTTGGCGTCGCCCCTCGCCCGGAACGGGTTGGACCCGTGACGCCGCCGGGGCTACACCCCTCCTGCCTACGATGGTACGCTTCTTCGAGCTCTCCGAGTCGTTCCCCCAATGCTGCACATCATCAAGCTCTCCGTCGGCGTCCGCGATATCGACCATCTGCGTGAGGTCCAGGCCGAGCGGCTGGCGACGCGGGGGCGGCTGTTCCACCGCACGCGGATGACGCCGCGCCGGCGGGACGAGATCCTGGACGGCGGCTCGATCTACTGGGTGATCAACGGCTCCCTGCTGGCGCGCCAGCGCATCCTGGACATCGTCGACGACACCCGCGACGACGGAACGCCCTGCACGGCCCTGATCCTCGATCCGGAGGTCGTGCCCCTGGCCGGACGGCCGACGCGCCCGTTCCAGGGCTGGCGCTACCTGGACCCCGAGGACGCGCCGCCCGACATGCCGGACCTGGGCGCGATCGCCGGGCTGGACCGGCTGCCGGCCGCGATGCGGCAGGAATTGCGGGCGCTCTGCCTGCTGTGAACGGCGGTCAAGGCGTCATGTCGGACAGTGACGCCAGAATCTTGTATGCGGCGGTGACGTTGTCCTCGATGGGGACGCTCCTGTTCGCCAGGATCGCGATCCCCAGCCGCGCCTCCGGAACGAAGGCCACATAGGCGCCAAAGCCGTTCGTGGCGCCGGTCTTGTTCATCAGCGTGGCACGCCGCCGCGGCCGTGGCCGTGGCAGCCAGGTGACCGCGGAGGCATCGAATATCATCTTCGGGGCATTGCCCGCGAGCACCGTGTCGAGACCTGTCGGCCAGGCGTACATCTCCCATCCCAGGCCCTGGGTCATGTCGCCGACCTCGCAATATCCGGCATGCGTCGCGGCGATCGCCTGCCGCAGCCCGTCGCCGGACACCCTGTCATCCATGTTCGCCTCGACGAACCGGATCATGTCGGTCACGGTCGTCTTCACGCCATACGCTTCGGCGTCGAGGACGCCCGGGCTGACCCGGATCGGCCGGTCGCCCTTCCAATAGCCGGACGCGTAATTGCCCATCTGATCGGGCGGGACCCGGAGATAGGTGCGGGTGAGACCGAGCGCCGGGAAAAGCCGACGTTCCAGGAGATCGTCAAACGGCGCACCCATGCTGCGCGCCGCAGCATATCCAAGCAGGCCGATGCTCGGGTTCGAGTAGAGCCGGACCGTGCCGGGCGCGTAGACCGGCCGCCAGTGCCTGAAATACCGGATCATCCGGTCCTGGTCGGTGACGTCGTCGGGGAACTGCAACGGCAGTCCCCCCGCCGTGTAAGTGGCCAGGTCGAGCAGGCTGATCGCGTCGAAGCCGCTGCCGGCCAGCGCCGGAACATGCGCACTCGCCTTGTCCGAGAAGGCAAGCGTCCCCCGCGCCCGCGCCAGGCCGGCCAGCGTCGCCGTGAAGGTCTTGCTGATCGACCCGACCTCGAACAGCGTGTCCTTGGTGACCCGCTGCCCGCTCTCCTTCGAGGCGACGCCGTAATGGAACAGCGCGCGTTGCCCGTGCGCCGTGACCGCCACGGCCATGCCGGGCACCCGGTTCTTGTCGATGACCGGCCTGATCGCCTCCTCGACCGTCCGGTCGACCGAGGCCGAACCTGTCCCGGCGCGCGCCTGCCGCACGAGAGGGGTCGCGACCAAGGACGCGGTGAGCGCCTGCCGGCGCGACAATGACAGCCTCATGTTCCTCTCCCCTTCGGGTTCGGCCAGCGGGTTCGGCCAGTGGTTCGGCCAGTGGTTCGGCCATCCGGTTCGGCCATCCGGTTCGACCGTGCGAGTCCGGGACCGGCGGAGCGCGGTACGCGGAAAACCACCCCATGCCAACCGCTCGACCTTCGGACCATGCGCGCCGATCGGTTGTGCGGATCGGGACGGACGGGCACAAAGCGGCCGTGATGCAGACCATCCATGTCATCGGCGGCGGCTTGTCCGGGCTTTCCGCCGCGCTTTCGCTCAGCCAGGCCGGACGCGCCGTCGTCGTGCACGAAGCCGGGCCTGCCGCGGGGGGTCGCTGCCGGTCCTATTTCGACCGCGAGCTGGGCATCCGCGTCGACAACGGCAACCACCTGATGCTGTCGGGCAACCGCGCGGTACTGGCCTATCTGCGGGAAACCGGGGCCGAGGACCGGGTGCGCATCGCCGACCGGCCGGTCTTCCCGTTCCGCGACCTGAAGACGGGCGTGCGCTGGTCCCTTCGCCCCAATCGCGGCCGGCTTCCCTGGTGGGTGCTCCGTCCGGGCCGCCGCGTGCCGGACACCGGGCTGGCGGATTACCTCGCCATGGGCCGCATCGTCCGCATCCGCGACGACACGCCGGTGGCCGAGGCCATGCCGCACAGCCGGCTGTACGAGCGGCTGGTGGAGCCGCTCGCCATCGCCGCCCTGAACACGCCGCCCCGGACCGGCCTCGCCCGCCTGCTGGCGGCGGTGATGCGGGAGACGCTGATGGTCGGCGGCCATACCTGTCGCCCCATCCTGCCGCTGGAGGGCCTGTCGGAGGCGATGGTCGACCCCGCCGTCGCCACGCTGCGCCGGCGCGGGGCGGAGGTGCGGCTCAACAGCCGGATCGCCGAGTTGGTGCTGGCGGAAGGGTCGGTGACCGCGCTGCGCGGCCCGGACGGGTCGATCCCGGGGTCGATCCCGTTGGGGCCGGCGGACGGCGTCGTGCTCGCCGTCCCGCCCTGGGTCGCCGCCGACCTGCTGCCCGGCCTGACCGCCCCGACCGCGTTCGAGGCGATCCTGAACCTCCATTTCCGTCACGAGGCGGACCCTGCCGGCCCGCTGGGCGAGACCGGCTTCATCGGCCTGATCGGCGGCACCGCCGAGTGGCTGTTCCGCAAGCCGGGGCATGTCTCGGTGACGATCAGCGCGGCCAACGCGCTGGTGGACGAGACGCCGGCCGCGCTCGCCGGCAAGGTCTGGACCGATGTGGCCGCGGCGCTCGACCTGCCTGCGCCGACGCCGATGCCGCCGTTCCGCGTGGTCAAGGAAAAGCGCGCCACGTTCGCCGCCACGGCCGAACAGGACCGGCGGCGGCCCGGCCCCCGGACGGCGCTGGCGGCGAACCTGGCCGTGGCCGGCGACTGGACCGATACCGGCTTGCCCGCGACGATCGAGGGCGCGATAAGGTCCGGTCGCACCGCGGCGAACCTGCTGCTTTCACGCTAGTTTCAGGGATCGAATGGACCTAGACACCGCCGTGCCGCCTGACGCCGGCCGCGCCCGCTTGGACGACAACCGCCTGGAAGCCGCCGTCACCGCGGCGACCGAGGCACTGAAGCGGGAGCAGAAGCCGGACGGGCACTTCGTCTTCGAGCTGGAGGCGGACGCGACCATCCCGGCGGAATACGTGCTGCTGGAGCACTACCTCGACCGCATCGACGAACCCCTGGAACAGAAGATCGGCGTCTACCTGCGCGCGATCCAGGGCGAGCACGGCGGCTGGCCGCTGTTCCATGACGGCGCGTTCAACATCTCCTGCAGCGTGAAGGCGTATTTCGCGCTGAAAGCCATCGGCGACGACCCCGACGCCCCCCATATGCGCCGCGCGCGGGAGGCGATCCTGGCGGCGGGCGGGGCGGAGCGGACCAATGTCTTCACCCGCGCCCAGCTCGCGCTGTTCGGGGAGGTGCCGTGGCGGGCAGTGCCGGTGATGCCGATGGAGATCATGCACCTGCCGCTGTGGTTCCCGTTCCACCTGTCGAAAGTGTCGTACTGGTCGCGCACCGTGATCGTGCCGCTGCTGGTGCTGATGACGCTGCGCCCCAGGGCCCGGAATCCCCGCGGCGTGACCATCCGGGAGCTGTTCCGCACCCCGCCCGATCAGGTGACGGACTATATCCGCGGTCCCTACCAGTCGTCCTGGGGTCGGTTCTTCAAGGGACTGGATACGGTGCTGCGCGCCACGGAGCCGTATTTCCCCAAGGCCAGCCGCAAGCGCGCGATCGACAAGGCCGTCGCCTTCGTCACCGAACGGCTGAACGGGGAGGACGGGCTGGGCGCGATCTATCCGGCCATGGCCAACAGCGTGATGATGTACGACGCGCTGGGCTACCCGCCCGACCACGAGCATGCCGCGACGGCCTGGGGAGCCGTACGCAAGCTGTTGGTGGTGGAGGCGGACCGCGCCTATTGCCAGCCTTGCCTGTCGCCGATCTGGGACACCGGCCTGGCGGGGCACGCGATGATCGAGGCCGGGGTGTCGACCGACACCGCCTGCGACTGGCTGGTCCCCAAGCAGATCCTGGACGTGGTCGGCGACTGGTCGGTGCGCCGCCAGGGGCTGCGGCCCGGCGGCTGGGCGTTCCAGTACGAGAACGCGCATTACCCCGACGTCGACGATACGGCCGTGGTCGGCATGCTGCTGCACCGCAACGGCGACCCCAGGTACCGGGAGGCGATCGACCGCGCGCGGGAATGGGTCATCGGGATGCAGTCCTCGGACGGCGGCCCGATGGATGGCGGGTGGGGCGCGTTCGAGCCGGAGAACACGCATGACTACCTGAACCATATCCCGTTCGCGGACCACGGCGCGCTGCTGGACCCTCCGACCGCCGATGTCAGCGCCCGCTGCGTGTCCTTCCTGGCGC
>NZ_DASZTJ010000260.1:0-4597 GCF_035548235.1 Rhodopila sp. | reverse complement strand
GGGCAGAATCGGCTCCTCCTGCGTCGTCGCCAGGTGCGGCGCGGGTGGCTTGGCGGTCGTCTGGCCATAAGCCGAGGCAAATCCGGCCAGGACGAAAAGCCAGCCTGTCAGAAGAAGGTTTGGTACGCCGGTGCGCATGGGAGTCCGATGCCAAGCCGCACGGACTCGGGTCAAGCCCCTCAGAGGGATACGATCTGCCCGCCGCCCACTTCGTTCAGGAACGTGGCAATTCCGGCAACCTCCACACCCGCCAGCAGAGCGTCCGGCTCGATCGCCTCGGCACGCAGTCCGGCCTCGCAGGCGATGAACCGGACGTCCATGTCGAGGCAGGCCTCGCGCAGCGTCTCCAACCCCGCGACGCCACGGGATTGGATCAGGGCGTCGCGGCCGGCATCCGTCAGCCCGGACCAGTCGCGGCACAGCGCATGGCAGCCGGCATTGGTGGCGAACACCACCACCTGCCGCCCCAGCGCCGCCGCGCCCGAGGCCAGCACGAACGCGTAATGCGCCCGGTCATGCGCGCCGGAGACCAGCAGGACGCCCAGGCGGTCAGACGGCACAGGCCGGCCCTTCCGGAACGCCGTGCGCGGACAGGTCCTTGATCGTCGCCTCCGGCCCACATAGCGCGCAGGCCGGATCGGGCTTGAGCCGGATGGTGCGGAAACGGCCGTCCAGCGCGTCCCACACCAGCAAGCGGCCGGACATCGACTCGCCGATGCCCAGGATCTCCTTCAGGACCTCGGTCGCCTGCAGCGTCCCCATCACCCCGGTCACCGCCCCCAGCACCCCGGCCTCGCTGCAACTCGGCACCACGCCGGGCGGCGGCGGGGCGGCGTAGAGGCAGCGGTAGCAAGGGCCGCCCTGGTGCGGCTTGAAGGTGGAAAGCTGCCCCTCGAACCGCAGTACCGCGGCCGAGATCAGCGTCCGCCTGGCCAGCGCGCAGGCGTCCGCGACCAGGAACCGCGTCGCGAAATTGTCGGTCCCGTCGCACACGATGTCATAGCGCCCCATCAGGTCGAGCGCGTTGTCCGCCGACAGCCGCATCGCATGCGGCTCGATCGTCACGCCGGGGTTCAGGGCGGTCGCGGCCTGGGAGGCCGACGCGACCTTGGACACGCCGATCCGGTCGGTCGTGTGGGCGATCTGGCGCTGGAGGTTCGACAGTTCCACCACGTCGTCGTCGACGATGCCGATCGTGCCGATGCCGGCGGCGGCCAGATAGAGGATCAGCGGCGAGCCCAGGCCGCCGGCACCGACCACCAGCACCCGCGCGGCCTTCAGCTTCGCCTGGCCGATGCCGCCCACTTCCTGGAGCAGGATGTGGCGGGAATAGCGGTGGATGTCGTCTTCGCTGAAATCGAGGTCCATGGATGAATGATAGGGTGGCGGCCGCGGTTATAACAGGGCGGCGCTCGCCGCCTGCCGTGACGATCAAGGAGAGGCATCCGGGGCGGCCTGGCGTCGGCCGCCGCCCTTAGGCATTCGCGTTGGCCGTCCGACCTGCTATGGCCGCCATCACGCACCACGACCCGGAGAGAAGCGATGCCTCGTCCCCACGCCATGATCCTGCTCCTCGTCCCCGCCTTGGCGGCTGGCCTGTGGGCCGCACGTCCGGCAGCCGCGGCGCAGCCGATCTCACTGCGTGCCGGCAATGCCGGGGAACTGGCCGATCTCTGCGTGCCCAATCCCAAGGAGCCCGGTGCGGACGCCAAGATCAACTTCTGCCACGGCTTCGCCCAGGGCGCGCTGGACGCCGTGCGCAAGCGGGCGGAGGAGACGAAACATTTCTGCTTCCCCTCCAACGCGCCCTCGCGCGGCGTCGTGATGGCGGAATTCGCCAACTGGGCGCGCGCCCTGCCTGCCCATCGCACCGAACCCGCGGTCGACGGGTTGTTCGATTTCTTCGCCCAGCGCTTCCCCTGCAAGTAACGGAGAACGCCATGGACTCCGTCGCCGTCACCTTCGATTTCCGCCCGCGTGAGCGGGCCGTCATCGCCGATGCGCTGGGCGAGACCGCCGCGCCGGTGTTCATCGCCGACCTCGACGCGACCGGCCGGGCGGCGGCGCTGAAGGGGGCGGCGGCGGTGCTGGCGCGGAACACGAACCAGGAATTGCAGGACGAGGAGGCTGCGCTGCTGGGCTCCGCGCGCCTGCTTCAATTCATGACGGCCGGTATCGACTTCGTGAAACTCGGCCGGCTGCCCGCCGGCGTCCCGGTCGCATCCAACGGCGGCGCCTATGCCGCGGCCATGGCGGAGCACGCGCTGGGCATGGTGCTGGCCGGCGCCAAGCGGCTGATCGTCGAGCACCAGGCGTTGACGCGCGGTGAGTTCAACCAGTTCACCCGCAACCGCGTGCTGGCCGGCGGCACCTGCGGCATCATCGGCTTCGGCGGCATCGGTGAGGCCTCCGCCAGGCTGTTCCGCGCGCTGGGCATGAAGATCGTCGCGATCAACCGGCGCGGCGCGTCGGCGGAGCCGACCGACTGGATCGGCACCATGAAGGACATCGACACCCTGCTGGCGGCATCCGACGTGGTGATCGTATCGACGCCGCTGACGCCGCAGACCAACGGCATGATCGGCGCCCGTGAGCTGGCGGCGATGAAGCCCGACGCGATCCTGGTGAACCTCGCCCGCGGGGAGGTGGTGCAGGAGGACGCGCTCTACGCCCATCTGGTCGCGCATCCCGGCTTCATCGCCTGCATCGACGCCTGGTGGGTGGAACCCGAGCGGCACGGGTCGTTCCGGATGGATCATCCGTTCATGACGCTGGCGAACGTGGTCGGCTCGCCGCATAATTCGGCGTCCGTGCCGGGCCAGACCGAGGCGGCGATCCGCCGCGCGGTGGCGAACATCCGCCGCGCGCTGAACGGGGAAACGCCGCTCTACACCCTCGCTCCGCACGAGCGCATGGGCTGATCAGTTCGCCCGGACCAGCTTGACGAAGTCCTTGAGCTGGTCCGCCTCCACGTCGGACACCGCGACATAGGTCAGGCCGTCCATCCGCCAGGTGATGACGTTGAACCCGTCGCGGGTATGCAGCGAAGGCGCGGCCTCCTCGGGGCCTTTGGCGGCGAAGGCGAACAGGTTGATGGTGTGCTTGGCGCGACGGTACACCAGCGCCGCGGCGCGATGGCCCTGCACGTAATCCAGTCGACCGCCGACCAGCGGGAACCCCTCCGGGGCCAGATCCTTGACCACGGGCGACAGAGGCAGGCGCGCCGACAGCCACGGTTTCACGGTATGCTGGTCGGAGGTCAGGACGTCGGTCAGATGGTCGGCCATCATCGAGCGGACATGATCGGCCACCACGTCGCTGACCAGGGGATCCGGCGACGGGACGAGCATGAGCGTCAGCGCCACGCCGGCCAGGGCACCGGCGAGGCCGGACGCGCCGAACCCCCAGACCAGGCGTGACGGCTGGCGCGGCGGCGGCGCCGGTTCGCGTGGCAGCGCCGAGGCGATCCGGCTCGCCAGGCCCGGCGGCGCGCGGTGGACCGCCATCTTGGTGCGCAAGGCTTCGCGTGTGGTCTGGAGCGCCTCCAGCCGCGCGAGGCAGGCCGGGCAGCGATCATAATGCCGGCGCAGCAGCATGCGGCGGATGGGACCAAGCTGCCCGTCGGCGTAGGCGGTCAGGAGCGTGAGGGCGCGCTGGTGGTTCATGACCGGCCCTCCTGCACTTGCCACGCCTTGCGCAAGGCCGTGCGGGCGCGTGAAAGTCGCGACATGACCGTGCCGGGCGGCAGTTCGGTGATGGCCGCGATCTCCTTGTAAGACAGGTCTTCGATTTCGCGCAGGACCAGGACTTCACGATATTCAGCAGGGAGTTGTTCGACCAGCGTGGTCAGGGTTTCGCTGTCGACTCGTTCCAGAAGCATGGCTTCGACATTCGGTTGCGGATCGGGTTCGGCTTCGATGGTTTCATCGGCTGATTGGAACACCAGCCGTGAAGAGCGGTTGTCCTTGATCCAGTCGAGGAAGGCGTTGCGGACGATGGTCAGCAGCCAGACGCGGAAATTGGCGCCGCGAAACGCATCGAAGTAGCGGAAGGCACGCAGGTAGGCATCCTGCACGACATCCTCGGCGTCGGCGTGGTTGCCGGTCAGCCAGCGGGCGAGGTTGAACGCCGCGTCCAGGTGCGGCATCGCCAGAAGCTCGAACCGCCGTGTGCGTGCGTCGTCGGTCACATGCTGTCCTCAGCCGCCGGGGTGGCGGCACTCGTTACCATATCATGACGGGACCATGGCATGCCCCGCTCGGCATCACGTTTGGATGGTCGCGTTTGGATGCGACACTGCTCATACCTGTTCATCTCGCGTTTATTCCCGCCGGAAAAACTTTTTCTGCGGCGGGAATAGGACCTCCGTCGCGCCGGTATGGCGATCGAACCCGGTCATTCCGGCCGGGCAGATGGAGGCGATTGATGTTCAGCAGCACTTCTTCGACCGACCGCCGCGGTTTCCTGAAATGCATGACATGGGCCGGTGGCGCGATGGTGTGGACGATCACGGGCGGCGTGCCAAGGGTCAGCCTGACCGGAGAGGCCGAAGCGGCGACGACCGGCTTCACTTTCGCGCAGGTCAGCGACAGCCATC
>NZ_DASZTJ010000259.1:0-17415 GCF_035548235.1 Rhodopila sp. | reverse complement strand
GGACGGCCGATCTGGCGGTAAGGCCGTCTGCGGCGGGAGGCGGCCGCCCGGGTTCGCCGCCTCGCCGCCGTTCGGCCTGACCGGACCATCCTGCGTCTCGGGAGACGGCCCGGCCGGGCCATGACGGGACGAGGCGCTCCTGCGGCGTCAAGACCGCGGGGCGTCGGACGGGACGCGGCTGAGCGCTTCCGTCACCGCCTCCGCCAGTTCCGCCCGGCCGTCGGCACGGAGGCCCTCGACGATCCCCGGACGATCGGCGGCGGGACGGTTCTGGCTCATTTTCACCTTCCCCTCCAACCGGGTGATCCGCAGCGAGATGCCGTAGATCCCCTTCAGCATGCCCTGGACGAAATCGGCTGGGGCGTCCGAAACCGCCCACGGCGCGGCGCGCGATGCCTCATGGGCGTCGGTCAGGCGGGTCACGACGGATAACAGCCGGTCCGGGTCGTCGAAGGTCTCCAGCACGCCATAGGCGTGGATCGCGGCGTAGTTCCAGGTGGGCACGACCTTCCCGTGCTCCTTCTTGGCCGCATAGTACGACGGCGTGATGTAGCCGCCGGGTCCCTGGAAGATCACCAGCGTCTCGACCGCCCCCGTCTCGACCGCCCCCGTCTCGACCGCCCTCGTCTCGACCACCCCGGCCGGCTGGCCGTCCAGCAGGCGCCGATGGGGGTTGGCCTTCGCCAGGTGGCCCACCAGCGTGCCGTAGGGGGCCGGTTCGGGATCGAGCAGCAGCGGCGCGTGGGACGCGAACAGCCCCTCGGCGGTCATCGACACCAGCGTCGCCGCACCGGCGCGGCGGATCGCCGCGTGCAGGATGTCGACCCGGTCTTCCTTGAAATGGGGCGGGATGTACATGCGTATGGCCCTGGCGTCTGGCTGCCTCGTTCGACGCCACCGTAGAGGGATAGCGGACCGATCGGAAGGATCGATTCCGGCCTGTTCGATCAGTCCAACTTGGGCCGGCACCGATGACGGACCTGGCAACGGGACTTGCCGCGCCGCAACAATTGCACGACACTTGTATGACGAACCGGAATGGTGTTCCCCAGCAGGGAGTTTTGCGATGGCCGATGGCATGAACGTTCCGTATCCCCGCCCCCTCGTCGAAGGACCATCGGCCTGGCTGGGACGCGATCTCACCGAACAGCCGGACAAGTGGATCTACCGCCTGTCCGCCGAGGAGATCGCCGAGATCGAAGCCGCGACCGAGACCGCGCTCGCCACCGGCAAGCCGATGGCGGCGATCACCCGGCAGGACTTCCCGCTCCCGACCGTCTCCCGGACGTTGGACGCCATCCGGCGGGATTTGCTGGACGGCATCGGCTTCGTGCTGATCCGCGGCTTCCCCACCGCGAACTACCAGATCGACCGCAACGCCCTGACGTTCTGGGGCATCGGCCGGCACCTGGGCAACCCGGTCTCGCAGAACACCCGCGGCCACCTGCTGGGCCATGTGCGCGATGTCGGCCTGGTCGCCGCGACGAATTTCCGGGCACGGGCGTCGCAGAGCCGGGAACGGCAGTTGTTCCACACGGACGGGTGCGACGTGGTGGGGCTGATGTGCCTCGCGACCGCCAAGAGCGGCGGGCTGTCGTCCCTGGTCAGTTCCATGACCGTCTACAACGAGATGGCGAAGCGCCGGCCCGACCTGGCGGAAAAGCTGTTCCAACCCATCGCCTTCGATCGCCGCGGCGAAATCCGCGAAGGCGAGGGCGAATGGTTCGCCATGCCGATCTTCAACGACCATGCCGGGCTGCTGTCGGTGTCGTTCACCGGCCGGAACGTCGGTTCCTCCCAGCGCCACGCCGATGCGCCGCGCAACCCGCAGGACGCGATCGACCTGTTCACCAGCATCGCCGAGGAGCCGGACCTGCGCCTGGACATGAAGTTGGAGGTGGGCGACATGCAGTTCGTCCACAACTACACCGTCCTGCACGACCGCACGGCGTATGAGGACTGGCCGGAACCGGAGCGCAAGCGCCATCTCCTGCGCCTTTGGATCGCCGCCGACGGCGCCCGGCCCTTGCCCGAGACCTATATCGCCCGCTACGGCAGCATCGAGGTCGGCAACCGTGGCGGCATCCAGGCGAAGGACACGGTTCTGAAGACGCCGCTGGTCGCAGATTGAGACCGGCTAGGCTTACGCGCGCGACCGCCCTGCGCGGTCTCGCCGCGACACTCGTCGCCCTCGCCTGCGCCGGCCTGCTTCCGATGGGCCTGCCCCCGATGGGCCGGACCGGCGTCGCCTGGGCCCAGGCGGCATCGGTTCCCAAATCGACGCTGCGCGTCTCGCTCAACACCGAACTCCAGGTGCTGGACCCGATCGTCACCACGATCAACGCCACCCGCGTCTTCGCGCACATGGTCTTCGACACGCTGGTCGGCGTCGACAGCAAGGGGGTCTACCGGCCGCAGATGCTGCAGGGCTGGACGGTCAGCGACGACCGGCTGACCTGGACCTTCACCCTGCGCGACGGCCTGGCCTTTTCCGACGGCACCGCCGTGACGTCGGCGGACTGCGTCGCCTCCATCAAGCGCTGGGCGACGAAGGAGGCGATGGGCGAGCAGTTGATGGACGCGACCGCCTCGCTGACCATCGTCGACGACAAGACGTTCCAGTTGAAACTGAAACGGCCCTACGGCTTCGTGCTGGAGGCGCTGGGCAAGCCCGGCCACCATATCCCGGTGATCATGCCCAAGCGGCTGGCCGACCTGCCGTCGGACAAGCCGGTGCCGGAGATCGTAGGCAGCGGCCCCTATATCTTCCGCCAGGACCTGTGGCAGCCCGGCAATCTGGCCGTGCTGGACCGCAACCCGGACTACAAGCCGCGGCCGGAACCCGCCGACGCCCTGGCCGGCGGCAAGGTGGCCAAGATGGACCGCGTGGACCTGATCAGCATCCCCGACCAGGCGACCCGCGTGGCCGCGCTGCAGGCCGATGAGCTGGACATGCTGGAGATCGTGCCGGCGGACTTCATCCCCGTCCTGCGCCGCGATCCCCACATCGTCATCGGCCAGACCAAGGGCGCCGACCAGATCATGGCCATCATCGTCCTGAACCACATGCAGCCGCCGTTCAACAACCTGAAGGTCCGGCAGGCAGCGCAGGCGGCGATCAACCAGTCCGACGTGATGGCCTCGCTGGGCCTGCCCGGCGACATGTACCTCAAGAGCTGCGAATCGCTCTTCATGTGCAACGCACCGCTGAGTTCGACCGCGGGGACCGAGGTGTTCCGGAACGCAGGCATCGAACGGGCGAAGGAACTGCTGAAAGAGTCCGGCTATCACAACGAGCCGATCGCGTTCCTGCACGCCTCCAGTTCGGCGCTGCTGAACCCGATCGGCCTCGTGGTGGCGGATGAGCTGAAGCAGGCCGGCTTCAACGTCGACCTCAAGACCTCGGACTACGCGACGGTGGCGCAGCGGCGGTTCAGCCGGGAGCCGGTGGAGAAAGGCGGCTGGAGCATCGTGCCGCTGATCGCCAACGGCATCGACATGGTCAACCCGCTATCCAATGTCGGCATTTCCTACAACTGTATCGACGGCCAGTTCGGCTGGTACTGCGATCCGCAGATCACGTCGCTGCTGAAACAACTGTCCGTCGCCAAACCGGAGGAGCGCCAGGCGATCGCGGACAAGCTGCAGGAGCGGTTCCACCGGAACGTGAACCTGATCCTGGGCGGACAGTTCGCCGGCCCGCCGGCCTACCGAGCGGAGTTGAAAGGCGTGATGCCGTTCAGCTTTCCGCTGCTGTGGAACATCGAACGGGTGTCGGACCAGTAGCGGACGAGACTGACGGCGCCTCTCCGCCACGCCCGGCTGCGAACGCGCCACGCCCCGGCTGCAGGCTCGTCACGGCCCGGCTCGACCGGGCCGTCCCCGTCCGTTGCGGCACGGGTGGTCCCGGTCAAGCCGGACCGGGACGTGACGGGGAAGGACCGGCGGCAGCCGCCCCTACCGGGCGCTACAGCGCCCCGCCGCGGCGCCCGGCCATCGCGCCCAGCCGCAGCCGCAGCGCGTTCAGCTTGATGAAGCCCTGGGCGTCGAACTGGTCGTACGCGCCCTGGTCTTCCTCGAACGTCACCACCTTCATCGAATACAGGCTGTTCGGGCTCTCGCGTCCGACGCAGGTGACGTTGCCCTTGTACAGCTTCAGCCGCACCCGGCCGGTCACGCTGTGCTGGCTCGCGTCGATGGCCGCCTGCAGCATCCGCCGCTCCGGGCTGAACCAGAAACCGTTGTAGATCAGCTCGGCGTATTTCGGCATCAGGCTGTCTTTCAGATGCGCCGCCTCGCGGTCCAGCGTGATGCTCTCGATCGCCCGGTGCGCCGCCAGCAGGATCGTGCCGCCGGGGGTCTCGTAGACGCCGCGCGACTTCATGCCGACGAAACGGTTCTCCACCAGGTCCAGCCGTCCGATGCCGTTGGCCTTGCCCAACGCATTCAGTTTCGTCAGCAACGACGCCGGCGACAGCGTCTCGCCGTCGATCGCCACCGGGTCGCCGTGCTCGAAATCCATCGAGATGATCGTCGCCTTGTCCGGCGCGTCCTCCGGCCGGATGGTGCGCTGGTAGACGATCTCATCGGCCTCCATGCCGGGGTCTTCCAGGATCTTCCCTTCCGAGGACGAGTGCAGCAGGTTGGCGTCGACGCTGAACGGCGCTTCGCCGCGCTTGTCCTTGGCGATGGGGATCTGGTTCGCTTCGGCGAATTCCAGCAGCCTGGTGCGGCTGGTCAGGTCCCACTCGCGCCACGGGGCGATGATCTTGATGTCCGGCTTCAGCGCGTAATACGACAGCTCGAACCGCACCTGGTCGTTGCCCTTGCCGGTCGCGCCGTGGGCGACGGCGTCGGCGCCGACCTGTTCGGCGATCTCGATCTGGCGCTGTGCGATCAGCGGGCGGGCGATCGACGTGCCCAGCAGGTACTGCCCCTCATAGACCGTGTTGGCGCGGAACATCGGGAAGACGAAGTCCTTCACGAAGGTTTCCCGCAGGTCGTCGATGAAGATCTCCTTCACGCCGAACATCTCGGCCTTGGCGCGGGCGGGGGCCAGTTCCTCGCCCTGCCCCAGGTCGGCGGTGAAGGTCACGACCTCGCATCGATAGGTCGTCTGCAGCCAGCGCAGGATCACGCTGGTGTCCAGGCCGCCGGAATAGGCGAGCACGACCTTCTTCACATCCTTGACCGCCATGGCGCGCGACCTTTGCTGCGTTGGAAAGGCGCGGCGTAGCGCCAGTCCCGCCCGCGCGCAACCGTTCCGATCCGCGTGGCTGCCATTAAGTCATTCTTAACCGGCCGCCCGCATCATCCGGCCCCATGCACCAGCACGCGGCCCCGGTTTTCGCGCCCAGCCTGCCGCACCGGCTATGGCGGCGCCTGCCGGCCGATGCGCGCCGCCGCGCCCTCGCCCGCGTCACCGGCTGGCTCGTTTCCCGGCCGAAGCCCGGGCCGGTCTGCCCGGGCCTCGCCATCGCGGGCGAATTCTCCCGCGCATCCGGATTGGGCGAAGGCGCGCGGCTGATGGCCACGGCGGCGCGAGCGGCCAACCTGCCGGTCTGGACGATCGACCTGCCGCCGCTGGCCGGCGGACCGGGCGGCATCCCCATGGAGATGCCGGCAGACGGAACCAGCCTGCCGCCGCCGCACGTCCCGCTGGTCCTGCACGTGAACGGCCCGCTGCTGCCGCTGGCGCTGCTGCGCCTGCCGCGATCGGTGACCCGGCATCGGCCGATCGTCGGCTACTGGGCGTGGGAACTGCCGGACGTCCCCGACGACTGGCGCCCCGCCGCCGCTTGCGTGACCCAGGTCTGGACCCCCTCCCGCTTCACCGCCGCGGCGCTGGACCCGCTGCTGCCCGGCCGCGTGCGCGTCGTGCCGCCGCCGCTGGCCGAGGTCGCGCCGTGCCCCTCGCCGCGCGACCGGTCGGGTTTCGGCCTGCCGGAGGCGGCGGTGATCGTGCTGGTGTCGTTCAACCTCGCCTCCTCCTGCGCCCGCAAGAACCCGTTCGCGGCCATCGCCGCCTTCCGAACCGCCTTCGGCGACCGCCCCGACCGCTTCCTGCTGCTCAAGCTCGGGCACGCCGACCACGCACCGGCCGACCATGCCCGCATCGCCGCGTTGGTGGCGGGGACGGCGAATATCCGGCTGGAGACGCGATGCTTCTCGCCGGCCGACAACCAGGCGCTGATCGCCTGTGCCGACATCGTGCTGTCGCTGCATCGCGCCGAGGGGTTCGGCCTGGTCCTCGCCGAGGCCATGCTGCTGGGCAAGCCGGTCGTCGCCACCGCCTGGTCGGGCAGCACCGAGTTCATGGACGACCGCAGCGCCGTCCTGATCCCCTGCCGCCTGGTGCCGGCCCGCGACGACCGCGCGGTCTATCGGGGCGCCTGGGCGGAGCCGGACGTGGCCGAGGCGGTGGCGGCGCTGCGCCGGCTTGCCGACGACCCGGCCCTGCGGAACCGGATCGGCCTCGCCGCGCAGCGTCACGCTCGGACATGCCTGACCGCCGAACCGCTGCTGCGGGCGGTCGAGGCGCTGCGATGAACGTGCTGGTCTGGCAATGGGGCCGGCGCGGCGCCGGACCGCGCTTCGCCGCCTGCCTGGCGCGGGCGCTGGCGGACCATCCCGGCCTGTCCGTGTCCCTGTCGCTGTGCCGCGACGCCGAGATCATGCGCGGCCCCGAGGCGCCCGACTGCCGGATGCCGGTGACGACGTATCGCGGGATGGTCTCGCTGCTGCTGCGGCTGGCGACCGCGCCGCTGGCATTGCCCTGGTTGGTGCGGCGCGTCGGCGCGCTGCGTCCGGACCTGGCGATCTGCGCCATGCCCGGCCCGCTCGACCTGCCGATGGCCGTGGCGCTGCGCCTGGTCGGCTGCCGGGTCGCGGTGATCGTGCACGAGGCCGAGGCGCATACCGGCGACGGGTTTCCGCTGCAGATGACGCTGCAGCGCCTGCTGTGCCGCACGGCCAACGACGTGGTGGCGCTGACGGGCCATGTGGCGCGGGGGCTCAGGCGGCAGGGCTTCGGCGACGCCGTGCCGTTCCGGCACCCGCCCTTCGCCTTCGCCATGCCCCGTGCGCCGCGCCCGTCGGGACCGCCGCGCCTGCTGTGCTTCGGCCGGCTGCTGCCTTACAAGGGCCTGGACCTGCTGGCGGAGGCGTTGAGCGGCCTCTCCGGCGTCGAGGTGCGGGTGGCCGGCCTGGGGCCGGAAAGCGCCGCGCTGGCCGCCCTGCGCGCCTGCCCCGGCGTGACGGTGGAAAACCACTGGGTCCCGGAGACCGCGATCGGCGCCCTGCTGGCCTGGGCCGACGCGGTGGTCCTGCCTTATCGTGACGCAAGCCAAAGCGGCGTCGCCGCGGCCGCCCTCGCCGCCGGGCTTCCCGTCATCGCCACGCGCGTCGGCGGCCTGGCCGAACAACTGGCCGGCGCGGAGCACGCCTATCTGTGCGAACCGGACCCGGCTTCGCTGGCCGGCGCGATCGGCCGGTGGCTGGCCGCCCCGCCCTGCCCCGCGGCGGAGGACCGCACGGACTGGACGCGCGCGCAGTGGCGGGACGCATCCTGGGCGCTGGTCCAGGCGCTGACGCCGGCCGAAGCGCGGCAAAGCGGCGTTTTACCAGGCGCCGCCGCCATCGGTGCCCCTCTCGTCATGGCCGGGCTTGTCGCGGCGACCCGCTCAGCGACGGTGAAGCATCGGTGGCCGGGACAGGCGCGGCCATGACGAGAGGGGGACGGTCCGTCCACGTTTCGGCGTGCATGCGGATGCGATAAGGCGAAGCCTGGCCATGACGGCGCTTCGTCCGTGCTCCGGGGCCTCCCCCCGGCCACCGGAACATTGCCAGCCGGCCGCCAAAGCAACATGATCGGCGCCCCTGATCCCCAGCCCCAAGGCGGTTCATGCCCGTTCGCGCAGTCTGTTTCGACGTCGGCGAGACCCTGATCGACGAGACCCGCCATTGGCTGGAATGGGCCGAATTCCTGGACGTCCCCGCCATGACGCTGTTCACCGCGATCGGCGTCGTGATGGAGCGCGGCGAATCGCTCCGCCGCGTCTTCGACATCTTCCGCCCCGGCCTCTCGCCCAACGAGGCGCGGAAGCTCCGCGCCGCGCAGGGATGGGCCTATGAGTTCATCGCCGCCGACCTCTATCCCGACGCCCTTCCCTGCCTGACGGCGCTGCGGGACCGCGGCTACAAGGTGCTGATCGCCGGCAACCAGCCGGTGGAGTCCGAGGCCTCGCTGGCGCGGCTGGAACTGCCGGCGGACGTGATCGCGTCCTCGGCCGGCTGGGGCGTGTCAAAGCCGGACCCCAGGTTCTTCCAGAAGGTCGTCGAGATCGCCGGCGTGCCCGCCGACCAGATCGCCTATGTCGGCGACCGGCTGGACAACGACGTGCTGCCGAGCCGGACGGCGGGGATGGTGTCGGTGTTCCTGCGCCGCGGACCCTGGGGCTGGATCCATGCCGAGAAACCGGAGATGGAGCAGGCGCATATCCGGATCGACAGCCTGCTCGACCTGCCGGACCGGCTGGCGGCCCTGCGGGACGCGCCCTCCGGGGAGACGCCCTCCGGGGGGACGCCCTCTGGTGGGACGCCCTCTGGCGGGACGCCCTCTGGCGGGACGCCCTTTGGTGGGACGCCCTCTGGTGGGACGCCCTTTGGGACGGTGCCATGAGCGGCTATGACCCCGCGGCGAACGGCTGGCGGGCGCTGACGGGCGCCGCGATGCCCGGCGGCCTGGGCGTGCCCTGGGCGCGCAAAGTTGATGACCGCTGGCGCTACGGGCTGCTGACCGGACCGGAGCATGCGAACCCGGCCAGCGTCGTGCATGGCGGCGTGCTGATGGCGTTCGCCGACCACGGGCTGAGCTTCCTGGCCTGGGAGGCAGCCGAGCGGGCGGCGTGCGCAACAATCCAGCTCAACACTCATTTTTTGGACGCGACCCGGCTGGGCGAGTTCCTCGAATTGCAGGGTGAGGTCACGCGGCGCACGCGCGCGCTGGTGTTCGTGAAAGGCACGATCGCGGCGCTGGGCGCGCGAAGCGAACGGCCGGTGGGCGCGGTCGACGGGATCTGGCGGATTCTTCGCCAGGAGTAGTCTTTTCTTGCTAAGCTCTTATCTTCTGGCGTGACACCGGTTTGAAACGAGCGGACCATGGATAGCGAACACTTGCCGGCGGAACGGTCTTCGCCGCTGACCCTGGCGATCGATATCGGCGGGACTCACCTCAAGGCCGGGTTGCTGGATGCGTCGGGGCAGATGGTGAAAGGTCCCGACCATGTGGACACGCCGCACGACGTGCCGCCCAAGGCCATCGTCGACAAGCTGGTCGAACTGGCGAAGCCGCTGGGCCGGTTCGACCGGGTTTCCGTGGGGTTCCCCGGGGTCGTGCGACACGGCTACGTGCTGACGGCGCCGAACCTGGGCACCAAGGCCTGGCGCAACTTCCCGCTGGCCTCGGCGCTGATGGAGAAGCTGGACAAGCCGGTCCGCATGCTCAACGACGCCGAGGTGCAAGGCCTGGGCGTGATCACCGGCAAAGGCCTGGAATGCGTCATCACGCTGGGCACGGGGATGGGCTTCGCGCTGTTCGAGGACGGCCGCCCGGCGCCGCACCTGGAACTGAGCCAGCATCCGGTCCACAAGGGCAAGACCTATGACCAGTTCCTGGGCGTCGCGGCCTTCAAGGCCGTCGGCCGGAAGCGCTGGAACAAGCGGCTGCAGCGCGCGTTGGACTGCATCACCACGCTGGTCGGGTACGACACGCTCTATATCGGCGGCGGGAATGCCAAGCAGGTGGACCTGACGCTGCCGGCGAACGTGAAGCTGGTGTCGAACGATGCCGGGATCACCGGTGGCGTCCGGCTTTGGGGACCGGCGCTGGACCCGGTGTTTTCATAGGGCCGGGTTCCGCCGTCTGCGACGCGTGACGCGGGCGGAAAGGGCCGTGGATGGGCGACCTTCGCCGATCACGACGGGGGAGGCGCCAACCCCGTTCCGATCCCCCGATTTAGCGCCCTCCGCGCCTGCGGCGCTCGGACGGTTCCCGTGCGGGGCTCACGCCGCGTGGCGGGCGGCCAGGGCGCCTGGGAGTTGGGTGATCGCCTGGTCGATCAGCGCGGCATCCGCTTCGGGGGTCAGTTCCTCGGTCAGCACCTGACGCGCGGCGGTCGTCGCGATGTCGGCGGCGGCCATGCGGACTTCGTCGACCGCGGCTTTCTCGGCCGCGGCGATGCGGTCGATCGCCATTTTCTCACGCCGCTTGGCACTCGCCTCGGCTTCCGCGGCGGCGGCGGCGGTGATGCGGGCGGCTTCGGCCCTGGCGCCTTCGATCAGCGCCTTGGCGTCGGCCACCGCCTCGGTCCGCTGCTTTTCCGCGTCTTTCAGCATGGCATCGGCCTCGCGGCGCAATGCCTGGGCTTCCTCCAGTTCCGCCTTCACCTTCTCGGCCCTGGCGTCGAGCATGCCGGCCAGCGCGCCCCACAACTTCTTCCCGAACAGGACGAAGAACAGGATGAACGCCAGGACGACCCAGTTCCTGGGTTCGGCGAAGAAGCTGGGTTCCTCGTGCATGATGGTCTTTCCCTGCTCAGCCGATGCCGCGCGTCGCCATGGCCGCCCCGACCGCCTTGTCGACGGCGGCGGCGTTGGCGGGCACGCCGCTCAGGCGCGACACCACCAGCGAGGCGGTTTCCGTCGCCACCTGCCGCACCGCCCCCATGGCGGAGACGCGGGCCTGGGCGATCTGTGCCTCGGCATCGTGGAGCTGCTTGTCCAGCCGCGCGTTCAGCGTCTCCGCCTGGCTGGCGGCCGCCGCCTTCGCCTCGTTCACCGCGGCGTTGATGGCGTTCTGCGCGTCGGCGCGGGCCTGTTTCTGCGCCGTCAGGGCCTGCGCCGAGTCGGCGTCCGCCTTCGCCTTGGCCGCCCGCGCGGCGTCGAGGTCGGCGGAGATCTTCGCGGCGCGTTCGTCCAGCACCGAGGCCACGCGCGGCAGCCCGCCGCGTGCCAGCAGGATATACAGGACGATGAAGATGATCGCGCCCCACACGACCTGCGCGGTCGTCAGCGGGTTCGCCAGGTCGAGCTGCGGCATCCCCACCGCCATCGCGACGGTCGGGAACGTCAACAGGGCCACTGCCAGACCGAGAATCGGCTTCATCGTGCTCGCCTTCACGCTGCTAACCGGACGCGCGGCACCGCGCGCCCACCCTTGTCAGACGAAGAGGATGATGAACGCGATGACCAGGGCGTACAGCGCGACGGCTTCCGTCAGCGCGAAGCCAAGGATCGCGAGGCCGAACACGCGGTCGCGGGCTGCCGGGTTGCGGGCCACGCTGGTCACCAGCGAGCCGAAGATGGTGCCCATGCCGATGCCGACGCCGGCGAGCGCGATCATGGCGATACCGGCACCGATCATCTTGGCGGAAGCGACGTCCATAGTCCTAGTTCCTTTCGTTATCAGTTCGCACGGGCGGCATTGGTGCCCGGTCGTCCAGAGGGGGTGGAGGGTAGTCGGTCAGTGCAGGTGAACCGCATCGTGCAGGTAGATGCAGGTCAGCACCGCGAAGACATAGGCTTGCAGGGTCGCGACCAGCAGCTCGAACCCGATCAGGAGCGTGTTGACCCCAAGCGAGACAGCGGCCGGGAAGTAGCCCAGCAACCCCAGGCCGCCAAGCATGACGATGAAGGAGCCGAACACCTCCAGCATCACGTGGCCGGCCATCATGTTGGCGAAAAGACGAACCGACAGCGAGATGATGCGCGAGAGGTAGGAAATCAGCTCGATCACCACCATCAGCGGCAGCAGCACCTTGGGGACGCCCTGCGGCACGAAATAGCTGAACCAGTGCAGCCCGTGCTCCTTCAGCCCGACGATGGTCACCAGGATGACCACCAGCAGCGCCAACGCCAGGGTCACGACGATGTGGCTGGTGAAGGTGAAGAACAGCGGGAACACGCCCAGCAGGTTGCCGAACAGGATGAAGAAGAACAGCGTGAAGACGAAGGGGAAGAACTTCCGCCCTTCCTCGCCGATCGTTTCGACGCACATCGACAGGATCGATTCGTATCCCATCTCGGCCGCGGCCTGCAGCCGGCCCGGCACCATGGCGCGGGGGCGCATGCCGACATAGAGCAGCGCCAGCACGGCCACGCCGGCGACGACCATCATCAGGTTCGATTGCGTGAAATTGACGGACTCGCCGATGAAACCCAATGCCGGGTGAAGCTGGAACTGGCCCAGCGCGTCGATGCTGTTCGAACCCTCGGCCGCCACGCTGCCTTGCTCCTACTCACTTGCCATCCGGCTTTGGCGCGAACAGGCGCCAAAGATTCGCCACACCGGCCGCTCCGCCCACCGGGACAAACACGGCCGTCAGGATCGGCGTGGTGTGGAAGACCCGGTCCAGCCCATAGCCGATGGCGACCGCCACCACCATAGCCGATACCAGTTCGATCCCCACCCGCAAGCCGATGGACCAGGCCGACCCGCCGATCGCGTCCTTATCCAAGGACGACTTGGGCGGGGCGTCGAGGCCCTGTTTGCGGCGGGCAGCCTGAAGACGACCCTCGAACGAGGAGTCCGGGTTGCCCTGCTCCTGAACCATGCTTGCCTCCTGGCAACATTACATGCCGGAAAGCGGGGGCTTGCTACCCAGGGGGTAAGCGGGTGTCAAGGACGTGAACGGTATTTCTGTCCCGGAACTTGTCGAGCCGCGATCTCAGGGACGCCAGGGTGGCGGATTTGACGCAAAACGGCCGGCCAGGAGGGTGAATTCGTTGCGGTTCCAGCGGCCGGGAAACAGCCCCGGGGAACACCCTGGAAAACACCCGGAAAACATCCCTTGGCGGGGGAACATCGGCGTCATCGGTCCGGTGCGGCCGGGTCCAGCCCCACCACATGCCTGGCGGGGCACCACCCGGCAGCGGCGGCGGCACAGCGTTCGACGTCCTCCTCCAGCATCAGGCCCTGCGCCACCAGTGCTTTCGCCGCGCGGCGGATCGCGGCCACATAGGCGTCGGCATCCGGGTAGCGGTCCTGCACCGAAAGCCGCGGATCGACCGTCATCGCACGTTCGGACTCAGTGTCGGGGAACGGGATATAGCTGCCCTCGAACCGCCACTGCGCGCCGTGGCCATGGCCCCGTGCCCGGGGGTTCCACCCCGTGTAGGTGCCCAAGGGCGCCTGCACCATCGGCGCGCGCACCCCCGCCACGTCGTTGCCGTCCACGTCGACCGACGGCACCAGGACGGTGTAGCGCAGGCCCAGCCCGCCTTCCGGATCGTTGCGGCCGGGCACGAGACGCGGCGGTTCCGACAGGACCCCCCGCTCGGCGTCCGGCCCGAAATCCAGCAGCGGCAGCGCGTTCGGCTCCGCCAGGCGCATCACGCCCTGGATGCGCGGGAACTGCTCCGCCCAGGTCGCGTAGTCCACCAGCGTGCCGTCCGCGCGCATCGGCACCGCGCTGTCCGGCGGGTTCGTCCCGTCCGTCGCCCAGGCGTCCATCGCATCCATCATCGCGCGGAACAGCATCGAGGTCGCGACGGAGTTGGAGAGGTTCTGCCCGATCCCCCTCGCCGGCGCCGCCAGCAGCGGATTGGCGGAATGCTGGGAGCTCGACCAGAAATACACCCGCACCGTCTCGGGCTGCGGCAGGTCGTTGCCCAGCGTGTCGGTATGCACCAGCGACCCGCGCCGCACCCAGTACTCCGTCGCCGTCTGGGTATGGAACACCAGCGGGTCGGTCGAGGGCCGCTTGAGGATCGCGTCCTCGTTCCCCGTCAGGTGGTCCACCGACGGGGCGTAGGAGAACGGGAAGCTGTCGGCGATGTTGAAATGGTCCTCGTATTGCTGCCCGCCCGAGACGATCGGGCTGGCGAAACGGTGGTTCAGCCATTTCCGGCCCGCGCCGGCGACATGCGGCATCAAGCCGTCGAACACCCGCCGTCCCTCGGCGTCGCCGTTGTAGCCGCGATAGATGAAGTCGCGGATGCAGCGCCCGGTCTGCGAGCGCCCCCAGCCATAGGCCATCGTCAGCCCGGCCAGGGGGTTCGCCTCACCCGTCTCGTATTTCAGGAAGCTGACGAAGTCGCGCACCGCGACGTGGCCCAGGCCCATCACCTTGGGGTCGCGGGCGGTATAGGTGATCTCGTGGATCCAGCCCGGCTTGAACCCGGCGGGGTAATGGATGAACCGGTCGGACGGCACCAGCGCGTGTTCCGTCCCCGCCGCCTCCGCCCCCGATCCCGCGACCTGCTGGGCGAAGGCCCATTCCGAGGCCGGGATCGTCTCCGGCGGATCATACGGATAGCGGCGGCGGGTCAGGACCGCGTCCGGGTTCTCCGCGATCGGATAGGAATGGGCCGGGACCCGCCCGCTCAGAGGCACCGTGTACAGGGTCTGGGCGTCGGCGATGATCTCGGACCGGACGCGCCCGGTGATCGGCCGGCCGTCTTCGGTCGCCACCGGCACGTCCAGGACCAGGCGGCCGTCGCCGGGCAGGATGTCGCCTTCCCATGCCAGCCAGGCGATCGCGTAGCCGCGGCGCATCAGGAACCCGTTGCCGGCATGGGCGGCGGTGACCGGGTCGTTGCTGTGCGGGGCATCGTTGAAGAATTGCAGCGCCCGCTTGTTGCCGCGGTTGCCCCAGTCGAAGAACAGCCGGCCGTTGCCGCCGTCGGTGGGGCGCAGGATCATGAAATCGGCCGCGAAGCGCACCATCCCGTCCTCGTCGCGCGGCGCCAGGTCGATGTCGACGACGTCCGCCTGCGCCGGCGCCTCGGGGTCGACGGCGAACAGCACCCGGCCGGTCAGCCGCTCATAGGCGCCGGTGTCGCCAAAGATAAGACCATCCGCGAACGGGCGGCGATCGTCGATGCGAATGGTCAGGGCCATGGTCCGGGTCCTTTGCGCCAGCGCGCCAATATGAGGCGGACCAGTGTGGGCGGCTGTCCCGGCCGGTCAAGTCATTCCGGCGCGCGGCGACAGCCTGCCGCCGTCACGGCGGGCGCAGGCCCGCCATCCCCGTCTCGCGATGCCGATGCAGCGGACCGGCGCGGATGGCGGGATCGGCGCGGGGGGCGGCTCAATCCCCCGAACTGGCGACCGCCTCCCGCCGTTCCGCCAGCGCGGCCTCCACGGCGCGATGCAGGTCCGCGGCGCCGAAGGGCTTGCGGATCAGCGGGTGGTTCAGGCTCCAGGCCTCGTCCAGCGGGTCGGCGTAGCCGGACACGAACAGCACCGGCAGGTCGGGCCGCCGCTCCCGCGCCGCGGCGGCAAGCTGCGATCCGTTCATCCCCGGCATCACCAGGTCGGTCATCAGCACGTCGATCGCGCCGTCACGCTCCAGCATCGCCAGGGCGCTTTCCCCGCTGCCGGCCTCCCGCACCGTGTAGCCGAGGTCCGCCAGCATCGTCGCGGCGACAGCGCGGACCGCGTCGTCGTCGTCCACCAGCAGGATCGTGCCGGTGGACCCGCGCAGGCCCCCGACGGCATCCACGACGGCCGCGCCGGCCGGCTCGACCAGGGCGCGCGGCAGGTCGACCGTCACCACCGTCCCTTGCCCGACATCCGACTCGATCTTCACCGCCCCGCCGGATTGCCTGGCGGTGCCGAAGACCTGGGAGAGGCCGAGGCCCGAACCGGCGCCGGGGGCCTTGGTGGTGAAGAACGGCTCGAACACGTGCGCCAGCACGTCGGGCGGGATGCCCACGCCCGTGTCGCGCACGACGATGCGGACATAGTCCCCGGCGGGCGGCGCGTCGGGGCTGCTCGACGGCGCGCGGAACGTGTTCGCGGTGGCGATGGTGATCGTTCCGGGTTCCGCCAGCGCGTCGCGGGCGTTGATGACCAGGTTCAGGATCAGCAGCTCGACCTGGCTCTGGTCCACCATCGCCGGCCACAGGTCCGCGGCAAGGTCGAGCCGGATGCGCGCCCGCGGCCCGACCGCGCTGTCCAGCAGGTTCTGCATGCCGCGGATGGTGTCGTTCAGGTCGACCGGCTTCGGCATCAGCGGCTGGCGCCGCGCAAAGGACAGAAGGTGGCTGGTCAGCGTGGCGCCGCGCTGGGCGGCGGACCGGATCGCGTCCAGGCGGGACGCCATCGCGCCGTCCGGAACCGCCGCCCGGCGCTGCAGGATATCGACATTCCCCAGAACCACGGTCAGCAGGTTGTTGAAATCATGCGCGACGCCGCCGGTCAACTGGCCGATCGCCTCGATCCGCTGCGCCTGCCGCAGCTTCGCCTCGGTGCGCTCGCGTTCCGCGATCTGCTGCATCATCCGGTTGCTGGCCTGCTCCGCCGTCATCCGCGCATGATGCGCCTGCTCCAGAAGGTGCTCGATCTGCTGCGACCGCCGCGCCAGGGTCAGCAGCAGGAACACCACCAGGCCGCCGAGCGCCAGCGCGACCACCACCAGCGCATAGGCGCCGTGCCGCCAGTCGAGCAGCACCCGTCCTTGTTCGACCGAAACCATGACCGCGAGCGGAAACGCCTTCAGCGCCCGGATCGCGACGACCCGCGTGTTGCCGTCCAACGGACTGTCCATGACCAGCGTGCCGGCCATTTCCTTGGACAGGATGTTCTTGAACGGCGGCAGGTCGCCGTAGCTGGTGCCGATGATGGCGTCATCGTGCGGGAAGCGGGCCAGCAAGGTCCCGTCGCGCAGATGCAGGTTGATGGCGCCGTTCTCGCTGAGTTCGACGGCGCGGTAGAAGTCCTCGAAATAGTTCAGCGCGATCGTCCCGACGGCAAGGCCGTTCAGGGTGCCGTCATGGCGCATCGGCCGGCTCAGCAGGGCATACCAGTGTCGATCGGCGCCCTGGAACGGCGTGCTGATCAGCAGGCCCGCCTTGGGGTCGGCGCGGTAGCGCGCCAGCAGGGCCCCGACGATGGCACCCGGGGCGTATTCGGTCCCCGGATCGGTGCCCACCAGCACATGGCCGTCGGCATCCAGGACCGTCACCGCGCGGAGCTGCCGCACGCTGCCGATCCGCCGCCGCAACAGATCGTCGACGCCGGCCAGCGAATGGTTCTGCACCAGGTGGAGCTGCACCGTCTCCATCGCGCTGCCCACCAGCAGGTCCACGGCCTCCACCGCTCGGCCCGTCTGTTCGGCGAACACCATGTCCAGCCGCGACATCTGCCGCTCTGTTTCCGAAATGATCGCGCTGCGGGACGCGGCGATCTCATACCAGGCAGCCAGACAGACCAGCAGGATGAAGAAAGCGGCGACGATCTTGAGAGCCGTGCTGACTGAAACCAGTCTGCGATGCTGAGGACCGCCGAAAAGGCTCCTCATGTGAAATGACCCATGTGATCCGTAATGTTCACGACCTCGTTAGCATGGATCATCGGCGCCAGGACTTCCAGATCATGGTTTCGTGATCACGGCCGGCCGAAGGACAGGTCTC
>NZ_DASZTJ010000258.1:0-22953 GCF_035548235.1 Rhodopila sp. | reverse complement strand
GGTCCGATCCGGCAGCCGGCATGCAAGGCTTGTGAAAAAGGGCCCGGCCGAAGTTTGGGGAAGGCTGGTGTCCACCGCCGTGAGTCCGGCCGCGCTGATGGGCGCGGCACGGGCGGTCAGGCACGCGGTCGTTCTGCCACCCGAGACTTCGGGCGAAAGGTCCAAATCGGACAGGCAGGACGCAGCGTGGTTCATCGATCCCTGGCGTTCGGTCGGCGCGCTCCGGCGTGGAACGCTGCCCCGTGTGTAAAAGGCGGTGCTGACGCTGGCCGAGCGGGTGTGAGCCTTCTCGGGGCCAGGTCCCGGCGCACCACAATGCCGGATGGACGAGGCCGATCTGGCGGGCGCGACACGGGCGGCGATGCAGTCGCGGCGTGGCGGATTCCGTCACCGTTGCGCGGCCCTGTCTCCGACCAGGACCCGAACGGGATCACGCGACGCCCTGACAAGCCACGAGACCACGGAACCGCAGCCTGGGTGTGACATCGCCGAAGCGACACAACCATGAAGCAATCTGTGCTGCACCGCAAGCACGTCGTGCACAAACGACTTGAATTCGGCGTAATCAAGGGCAAAGGTGGCTTAACGCATCCAATATCTGAAGAATGTGCTCCATGTTCCCTGTTCGGACGATCACGCGTCGCGTGCTGCTGCGCCGGTTCGCCCAGGCCAGCCCGGTCTGCGCCACCTTCCTGCTGCCGCCGTCGGCCGAGGCCGTCGCCCGGTCCCTGCGGGGTCACGCCCGGGGCGGCGTGCACCATCCCATCCCCGAAAGACTGCCGATTCCCCCCATGCCGCCAGCGGTCCGGCCCGCACCGCGGGATTCGGGGCCGATCGTCATGCTCGATCCCGGCCATGGCGGCAAGGACCCGGGCGCCATCGGTGTGACGGGGACCTATGAAAAACAGGTGGCGCTGGCGACCGCGCTGGAACTGAAGCACCTGCTGGAATTCGGCGGCTACCGCGTCGTGCTGACCCGCACCCGCGACCGGTTCATCCCGCTGGAGGACCGCGTCGCGCTGGCCCAGGACCATGGCGCCGCGCTGTTCGTCTCGATGCATGCCGATGCCCTGTCGGACCACTCGGTGCGCGGCGCGTCCGTCTATACCAACGCGGTCGACGCATCCGACCCGCAGACCGCTGCCCTGGCCCAGCGGGAGAATTCCGCCGATCGCTTCGTCCGCGGCCGCCGGCATGCCGGCGGCGTCGCCATCGAGGCGGTGATCGCCAACCTCGTCCGCCAGGACACCCTGGTCCGGTCCGGCCGGATCGCGCAGACGCTGGTCAGCAGCCTGGACGACAGCCTGCCGATGCTGACGAACCCCGAACGGCATGCCGGTTTCGTGGTGCTGCAATCGGCGAGCATTCCCAGCGTGCTGGTCGAGATGGGCTTCATGTCCAACCGGCGCGACGAGGCGGCGCTGCGCACCCCGGCGCATCGCCGCCTGGTGGCGCAGGCGATGCGCCGGGCGGTGGACATGTATTTCCAGGGCGGCGACCAGAGCGCCTGACGGCCGATTACCGCTACTGCGCTCGTTGCCTTGGGACGCTGTACGTCCCCCCTTCCGTCCGCGCCGCGACACGCTCATGATAGGTCCTTACGGTCCCGCCAAGGACCCTTGCCAAATTTCGGGAGAAACGGCCATGGCCGACGGATCAATCGACACGCGGACGGCGCGCGTCTCGGCGGAGGAGGCGTTGGCGATGCACGCCAGCGGCCGGCCGGGGAAGCTGGAAACGCGCATCAGCAAACCGATCACCACGGCCCGCGACCTGTCCTTGGCGTACTCCCCCGGCGTCGCCGAACCCTGCCTGCACATCGCCCGCGACCCATCCCTCGCCTATGACTACACGACCAAGGGCAACATGGTGGCGGTGATCTCCAACGGGACCGCCGTCCTGGGCCTGGGCAATATCGGCGCCACGGCATCCAAGCCCGTGATGGAAGGCAAGGTCGCGCTGTTCAAGCGTTTCGCCGACGTCGATGGTATCGATCTCGAGGTCGGCACCGAAGACGTCGACGCGTTCGTCAGCGCCGTCCGCTACCTGGGGCCCGGCTTCGGCGGGATCAACCTTGAAGACATCAAGGCGCCCGAATGCTTCGTGATCGAGCAGCGGCTGCGCGAGATCATGGACATCCCGGTGTTCCACGACGACCAGCACGGCACGGCGATCGTGGCGGCCGCGGGGCTGATCAACGCCTGCCAGGTGACCGGCCGCTCCCTGAAGGAGACGAAGCTGGTGGTGAACGGCGCCGGCGCGGCGGCGATCGCCTGCGTCGAACTGCTGAAGGCCATGGGCATGCGGCCGGAGCACGTGATCCTGTGCGATACCAAGGGGGTCGTCTACCAGGGCCGTACCGAAGGCATGAACCAGTGGAAATCCGCCCATGCCGCCAACACAAAGGCGCGCACCCTGGCGGAAGCGATCGCGGGCAGCGACTGCTTCTTCGGCCTGTCGGTCAAGGGCGCGCTGACCCAGGACATGGTGCGCTCCATGGCCGACAAGCCGATCATCTTCGCCATGGCGAACCCGGACCCCGAGATCACGCCGGAGGAAGCCCGCGCGGTCAGCCCCAACGCCATCATCGCCACCGGGCGCAGCGACTATCCGAACCAGGTCAACAACGTCCTGGGCTTTCCCTACATCTTCCGCGGCGCGCTCGACGTCCGCGCCAGCACCATCAACGACGCGATGAAGATCGCCGCCGCCGAGGCGCTGGCAACCCTGGCGCGGGAGGACGTGCCGGACGAGGTGCACAGCGCCTCCACCGGCCGGCGCCTGTCCTTCGGCCCGGACTACATCATCCCCAACGCGTTCGACCCCAGGCTGATCTCCCGCGTGCCGCCGGCAGTGGCCAAGGCAGCGATCGATTCCGGCGTGGCGCGCCGGCCGCTGGAAGACCTGCGCCGCTATGCCCGCAGCCTGTCGGGACGGCTCGACCCGACCGCGGACGCGCTGGAATCCACCATGGAACTGGTGCGGGAAAACCCCCGCCGGGTCGTCTTCGCCGAGGGCGAGGAGGAAAAGGTCGTGCGCGCCGCCGTCGCCTTCCGCAACGCCGGCTATGGCCACCCGGTGCTGATCGGGCGCGAGGACCGGGTGAAGGCGACGATCGCCAGCCTGGGGCTGGGCGAAGTCGAGGGGCTGGAGATCCACAACGCCCGCCTGTCCGACCGCAACAGCAAATACGTCGAGTTCCTCTACACGCGGCTGCAGCGGAAGGGCTATCTGCGGCGCGACGTGGTGCGGATGGTCAACCAGGATCGCAACGTCTTCGGCGCCTGCATGGTCGCGACGGGCGACGCGGACGCGATGGTCACCGGGTTGACGCGGTCAGCCTCGGTCTGCCTGGAGGACGTGCGCATGGCGATCGGACCGGCCAGGGACGCGATCCCGTTCGGCCTGACGTTGCTGGTCGGGATGCGTGGCAAGACGATCTTTCTTGCGGATTCGCTGGTGAATTTCCGTCCCAACGCCGAGGACGTCGCCAGCATCGCCATCGGCGCGGCCGCGGCCGCCCGGCATCTTGGGCATGAACCGCGCGTGGCGCTGCTGTCGCACTCCACGTTCGGCGACCCGCCGCACGAGCGTGCGCAGCCGATGCGTGACGCCGTAGCGATCCTGGATTCGCGCAAGGTCGATTTCGAATACGACGGTGAAATGAGCCCCGATGTCGCGCTGGAGGCGTCCATCCGAGCGTTGTATCCGTTCTGCAGGCTGACGGGGGACGCGAACGTGCTGGTGCTGCCCGGATTGCATTCGGCGCATATCGCCGCGCGGCTGGCGCATCACCTGGGCGGCGGGACGACGATCGGGCCGCTGTTGCTGGGCATGGAGAAGCCGGTGCAGATCGTGTCGATGGACGCGTCATCCAGCCAGATCGTCGACTTGGCGTGCCTGGCGGCGTACCAGTCGATCATGGCGTAGCACTGGGGCGCCCTTTGGCGTGGCAGCGTCGGCTCCATAAGGGCGGTCGCAGGGCCACGCCTTATCCCCTCTATCAACATCACCAGGCAACATCACCAGGCATGGATGGCGGGCCTGCGTCCGCCATGACGAAGGGCACCGATTCCGGGCTGTTTCAACGCCATGGAACCTCCGCCATGACGAGGGGCGTCCGGTTTCGACGCGTATGAACCTTCCCCGATGACAGCGCGAAGAGACTACTTACGGTTGATCCAACTCAAATCTTCGTCGACCATGGCCCGGTAAGAAGCGCGCACGGAGGGCTCGGAACATGCGAGACCGAAACCATGCTGCTCCAGGCCAGACACGAGCGATCGGGCGCGACCTGCTCGTTCTCGTCGCGGTGAAGCTCGTCGCCTTGACCCTGATCTACTGGGTCTTCTTTTCCCCGTCGCACCGGCCAGCCATCGATGTCGCCTCGCACATCGCCGGCATGTCCTGGTCGCGGCAATAGGAGGTCATCTTGGATGTCGTGACCCTCGCGCGGGTGCAGTTCGGTATGACCGCGCTGTACCACTTTCTCTTTGTTCCCCTCACGCTAGGCCTGTCCGTGCTGCTGGCGATCATGGAGAGCATCTACGTCACCACCGGACGCACCATCTGGCGGGACATGGTCAAGTTCTGGGGGATGCTGTTCGGAATCAACTTCGCCATGGGCGTTGCGACGGGCATCACCATGGAGTTCCAGTTCGGCACGAACTGGGCCTATTACGCCCATTACGTCGGCGACATATTCGGCGCGCCGCTGGCCATCGAAGGCCTGATGGCCTTCTTCCTGGAGGCCACGTTCGTCGGGCTGTTCTTTTTCGGCTGGAACAAGCTCAGCCGCGTCCAGCACCTGATCGTCACCTGCCTGCTGGCCTTGGGCACCAACCTCTCGGCGCTGTGGATCCTGATCGCCAACGGATGGATGCAGTACCCGGTCGGCGCGGCCTTTAACCTTGCGACCATGCGCATGGAAGTGACGGACTTCACCGCGGTCGTGTTCAACCCCGTCGCGCAGGCCAAGTTCGTCCACACGGTCTCGGCCGGCTACGTCACCGGCGCGATGTTCGTCCTGTCGATCAGCGCGTACTACCTGCTCCGCGGCCGTAATCGGGGCCTCGCCATCCGCTCTATGACCGTCGCGGCCAGCTTCGGCCTGGCGGCGGCGCTGTCGGTCGTCGTCCTGGGCGACGAGAGCGGGTACACCGCCGGCGAAAACCAGAAGATGAAGATCGCCGCGATCGAGGCGATGTGGGAGACCGAACCGGCGCCGGCGTCCTTCACCGTGATCGGCATCCCCGACATCGCGACGCGGACCACCAAGGACGCCATCCGCGTCCCGTGGGTGCTGGGCTTGATCGCCACGCGGTCGCTGCACGGCGAGGTCGAAGGGATCAAGGACCTGGTCGAGCAGGCCCAGCAGCGCATCAAGAGTGGCCAGATCGCATACAGTGCGATGCTCGGCCTGCGGAAGACGCCGAATGACCCGGCCCTGGCTGCCACGTTCAAGCAGCACGTGAACGACCTGGGCTACGCGCTGCTGCTCAAGCGGTACACGCCCGCGGTGACGGACGCGACGCCGCAGCAGATCGAAGCGGCGGCCTGGGATACCGTCCCGCCGGTGTTGCCGCTGTTCTTCAGTTTCCGGCTGATGGTGGCCCTCGGCTTCTACTTCATCGCCCTGTTCGGCGTGATGTTCGTCGTCGCCTCGGCCCGGCAGTTGGAGCAGCGGCGCTGGTTGTTGCATGTGTGCCTATGGTCGCTGCCGCTGCCCTGGATCGCGGCGGAGGTCGGCTGGTATGTCGCGGAGGGCGGACGCCAGCCGTGGACGATCGACGGCGTGCTGCCGACCTTCCTCTCGGTCTCCAGCGTGCCGGCCACCGATGTGATGCTGTCGCTCGCGGGCTTCGTCATCTTCTATTCGGTGCTCGCGGTGGTCGAGATCTACCTGATGGTCCGCACGATCCGGCACGGACCCGAGGAGCTGTTGCTGCCGGCTGCCCGTCCTTCCTTGAAAATCGCTGAATAGAGGCGCGCCATGGCTGAGTACGAATTCTTCCGCCTGCTCTGGTGGGCGTTGCTGGGCATCCTGCTGATCGGCATTGCAGTGATGGATGGCTTCGACATGGGCGTGGCCATGCTGATGCCGTTCGTGGGACGCCGCGATGTGGAGCGCCGGATCGTCATCAACACGATCGGCCCGGTCTGGGAAGGCAATCAGGTCTGGCTGATCCTGGGCGGCGGCGCGATCTTCGCCGCGTTCCCGCCGCTGTACGGCGTTGCGTTCTCGGGCTTCTACCTGGCGATGCTGCTGCTGCTCTGCGCCTTGATCCTGCGGCCGGTTGGCTTCAAGTTCCGCAGCAAGCTGGACGGCACGGGCTGGCGCGGGACATGGGACACGGCGCTGTTCATCGGTGGGCTGGTGCCGTCGCTGGTGTTCGGCGTCGCCTTCGGCAACGTCCTGCAGGGCGTGCCCTTCCGCTTCGATGAGATGCTGCGGATGACCTACACGGGCACACTTTGGGATCTGTTCAATCCCTTCGCGCTGCTGTGCGGCCTGGTCAGCGTCTCGATGCTGCTGCTGCACGGGGCAGCCTTTCTGGCTTGCAAGACCGAAGGCGGGCCGCGCCAGCGCGCGCAGCAGATCGGGACGGTCGCGGGCCTGGTGATGGTCGTCCTCTTCATCGTCGGCGGCTTCTGGGTCAAGGTCCTGCCGGGCTACGTGCTGACGGGGTTCGCCGGCGTCGACGCGCCGTCCAACCCGCTGGGCAACCAAGTCACGGTGCAGACCGGGGCGCTACTGCTGAACTACGCCGCCCAGCCGGCGATCTGGGCGGCGCCGGCGGTGGGCGTGGTCATGGCGCTGCTCGCGGTCCTGCTGCTGCGCCAGGGGAGCCGGCCCGTGCTCGCCTTCACCACCAGCGGACTGGCGATCGCGGCGGTCATCGCGACGGCGGGGCTCAGCCTGTTCCCGTTCATGCTGCCGTCGTCGCTGGATCCGGCCTCCAGCCTGACCTTGTGGGACGCCTCGTCCAGTTTGACGACGCTGATCGTGATGACTATCGCCACCGGCCTGTTGCTGCCGATCGTGCTGATCTACACCGCCTGGGTCTACCGGGTGCTGCGCGGTCCGGTCACCGAGGCCGACATCGACCACGATTCGAAAACCGCCTATTGAACCAGGGAGACGAACGATGTGGTATTTCAGTTGGGTGCTGGGTCTGGGCTTGGCGTGTTCCTTCGCCGCGCTGAATGCGATGTGGCTGGAACTGTCGCCGGGGAAGGGGTTGCCGGATTAGTACCGCTTCAGGCTGACCGAGAACCTGCCCCGAGCGCATCCAGCCTTATGGTCCGGTCAAGCCGGGCAATGCGAACAACGATCCATGGCTGCCATACCGATGCCGAAAGGGCCTGTTCTGGCCCTCCTCGCACCGCCGTCGAATCGAGGTCGTCCAGGCCCTGGCGATGACGGAAGGGGCGGGGTGGCGTCCTCCGCCACCCCTGCATCCTACCCCACCAGACCCGGCCGCTTCGCCCGCCAGGTCGTCGCCTTCTCGTATGCATGCCCCGCCCGGAACACCGTCGCCTCCTGGAACGGCTTGCCCACGATCTGCATCGACAGCGGCAGGCCGCCATCGCCGTAGCCGGTACAGAGGCTCAACGCCGGCAGGCCCGTGACGTTGAAAGGCATGGTGAAGTTCGGCTTTTCCAGCATCGCCCATTTCGGAACGGCGTCGATCTTCGGCGCCTCGGCCGGGGCGGACGCGGTGATCAGGACGTCCAGATCGGCCATCGCCGTGGCGATTTCGTCGCACAAAATCCGCCGGCGGCGCACCGCCTGCATGTAATCCGCCCCGCTGATCATCGCCGCGAACGCCAGGCGGTCGCGGAACAACTCGCCGTAATCGTTGAAGCGGGACTTCAGCCAGGGTTCGTGGACGGCATAGGCCTCGGTGGTCAGGATCACCCAGCCGACGGCGTTGTAGTCGGCCATGGAGGATAGCGTCACATCGCGGACCTCGGCGCCTTCCTTGCGGAAGATGTCGAGCGCGCCTTCGATCCCGGCCTTGGTGGTGGCGCTGACCGGGTTGTCCACTTCGTGGAAATGCCGGATCACGCCGATGCGCAGGCCCTTCGCACCCTTGCCCAGATCGGCGCTGTAGTTGGGCACCGGCCGGTTGGCGCTGGCTGGATCGGCGGGATCGTAGCCGGCCATGCCTTGCAGCAGCAGCGCGCAATCCTCCACCGTCCAGGCCAGCGGGCCTGTGTGGTCCAGCGTGAAGGACAGCGGGAACACGCCCATGCGGCTGGCGGTGCCATAGGTCGGCTTGATGCCGGCCAAGCCGCACAGCGCCGCCGGACCGCGGATCGATCCGCCGGTGTCCGACCCGGTGCCGCCCAGCGCCAGGCCCGCTGCAACCGATGCGCCGGTGCCCGAGGACGAACCGGCAGTGAAATGGTCCGGGTTCCATGGGTTGCGCGCGGGTGGCCAGGGCAGGTCGAAGGACGGTCCGCCCAGCGCGAATTCATGCGTGGCGAGCTTGCCCAGCATGACTGTTCCGGCCTCGGCCCATTTCTTCACGACCATTGAGTCTTCGGTCGGAACGTAGTCCTCCAGCAGCTTGGAATGCGCCGTGGTGCGGATGCCGGCGGTACAATAGATGTCCTTGTGCGCGATCGGGATGCCGTCCAGCTTTCCCTTCAGCGCCCCGGCCATCATCCGAGCCTCGGCGGCCTTGGCGTCGGCTTTTGCGCGGTCTTCGGTGACGAGTAGGAAACTGTGCAGCGTGCCGTCATATTTGGCGATGCGGTCCAGGCAGGTTGCCGTCAGTTCCACCGGCGACAGCTTCTTGGCCGCGATCAGGTCGGCGGCCTCGCGGATCGACAGGAAGGAGGCCATCACTTCACCTCCACCTGGAACATCACGGACGGTTCCGCTTCCCGCGGCAGGGGCGCGGTCGCCTTCGCAATCATCGCCTCCAGCATCGGCCATGCCTTGAACAGCGTTTCCTTCTGCGCCGTGGACAAGGGCAGTCCGGCCTTGTCGAAGAAGACCCCAAATTCTTCAAAAGTCATGTGTTTCTTCCCTTTACGCAGGCTCCAGGGCCGTGGCCCGCACGCAGCGCGCCATTGCCCCATCCGTGGTCACGACCACCGGAATCCCATCCGCCCGGCAGGCCGGCTCGACATAGCGGCAGCGTGGCGCGAACGCGCAGCCCGGCGGTAGTTGCGCCAGGTTAGGCGGCGTGCCGGGAATCGTCTCCAGCGGCTGGCCCCGCATGCCACCATGCACCGTCGATGACAGCAAGCCCTGGGTATAGGGATGCCGCGGATGTTTCATCACTTGCCGGGTCGTTCCGGTCTCGACGAAACGGCCGGCATACATCACCGCGATGCGGTCCGAGATCTCGGCCGCCGCGCCCACGTCGTGCGTCACGAAGATGATCGCCATGCCTAGTTCCTGTTGCAACTGTCTCAACAGCAACAGGATCTGGATCTGTACCGTCACGTCCAGCGCGGTCGTCGGCTCGTCTGCCAGCAGCACGCTGGGCTTGCACGCCAGCGCCAGCGCGATCATCGCCCGCTGGCGCATGCCGCCCGACATCTCGTGCGGGAAGTTCTTCAGCCGCCGTTCGGCCGAGGGGATCTTCACCATCTCCAGCAGGTCCCGAGCGCGCTTCATCGCCGTGGAACGGTCGCAATCGTCGTGCTGGACGATCGTCTCGGCGATCTGCTGGCCGATCGTATAGACGGGATCGAGCGCGGCCATCGGCTCCTGGAAGATCATCGACACCGCCCCGCCGCGGATCTTCATCAACTCGGCCGGCGGCAGCGACAGCATGTCCTGGCCGTTCAGCCAGATCTTTCCGGAGATGCGGGCGTACTCCGGCAGCAACCCCATCATCGCCTTCAGGCTGACGGACTTGCCCGATCCGGACTCGCCCAGGATGGTCAGCGTCTCACCGGCCTGCAGCGCGAACTCGACGCCGTTTACGGCGGGCACGTCAACGTTCCGGCGGACGAAGCGGACGCTCAGGTCCTCGACCCGCAGCACGGGCGCCATGGTCGATCCGTCAGGCATGGGCAGAGGCTCCGGCGGCTTGCGCTTCGGGCAGGTGGCAGGCCACGAGGTGGGAGGGTTCCGGCGCGCCAGCCAAGGGGATCGCCAGCGGTTCGGCCAGGAGCGGGGGTTTTTCGGCGCAGATCGCCTGGGCGAAGGCGCAGCGCGTGCGGAAGCGGCAGCCAGAGGGCGGGTTGATCGGGTTCGGCGGATCGCCGGTCAGCGGCATCTCCTGCGTGCGTCGGTCGGGATCGAGCGTTGGTTTCGAAGCGAACAACGCCCGCGTGTACGGATGCCGCGGATGGCGATAGATCGATTCGACCGGTCCCGTTTCGACCACGCGGCCGAGATACATGACCATAACCCGGTCGGACATGTATTCGACGACATTCAAGTCGTGGCTGATGAACAGATAGGTCAGGTTCAGGCTGTGCTTGAGGTCGGTGAGCAGGTTCAGGACCTGCGCCTCGACCGATTTGTCCAGCGCGGCCACAGCTTCGTCCAGGATGACCATGCGCGGTTCCAGCGCCAGCGCTCGGGCGATGTTCACCCGCTGCCGCTGGCCGCCGGACATCTCGTGCGGATAGCGGCGGGCATGCAGTGCGGGGTTCAGGCCGACGCGGCTCAGCAGGCGTTCGGCACGCTCGAACGCTTCCTTCCGCCCGACGCCGTGCATGCGGGGCGCGTAGGCGATGCTTTCGGCCATGGTCATGCGCGGGTTCAGCGACGAATAGCTGTCCTGGAACACCATCTGCATCTGCCGCCGCATTTCGGAGACGGAAATGCCGCGTTTGTCGCCGACCGGGTCGCCGTCGAACACGACCGACCCGGCGTCCGGCTCCATCAGCCGCATCAGCAGCCTGGCGGTGGTGGACTTGCCGCAGCCGGATTCGCCGACGATGCCCAGGGTCTCACCCTTGTGGACCAGGAAGGAAACGTCGTCGACCGCCTGCACGGTGGCGACCTGGCGGTTCAGCACGCCGCCGCGGACGGGGAAGTATTTCTTCAGGTTCTCGACGATCAGCAAAGGCTGCGCCGGGCCGCCGCGGTCGCGCGGATCGGTCGGGGAGTCGAGTTTCAGCGCGGCACTCATGCGGAGGTCCCAATCGGGTTCGGCAGGTTCAGGGTCGTTGCGTTTGTCATTTGTTGAGCCTCACGTCCATCGCCGAACGGAACCCGTCCGACATCAGGTTGAAGCACATCGACGTCGCGAAGATCATCACGCCGGGCAGGGCGGCCACATAGGGCTGCACATAGATCGCCTGGCGCAGGGAGTTGAGCATCAGCCCCCATTCCGCCTCCGGCGGCGTCACGCCCAGGCCCAGGAAGGACAGGCCGGCAGACAGGATGATCGACACGCTGATCAAGCTGGTGGCGTAGACCAGGATCGGTCCCAGCACGTTGGCCAGCACGTGATGGCGAATGATCTGCAGCGTGGTACTGCCCGAGGCGCGCGCGGCCTCCACGAAGTCGAGGCCGCGGGCCTGGGTGGTCACGGTCTCGGCGACGCGGACCATCGGCGGGATGAAGACGACCGCCAGGGCGATGATCGAGTTCGACAGCCCGTTGCCCAGCAGGCCGCAAATGGCGATCGCCAGCAGGATCGACGGGAAAGCGTAGAACACGTCCATCGTCCGCATGATGAGCGTACCGATGGTGCCGCCCACATAACCCGCAAGGATGCCCAGGAAGCCGCCCACGACCAGTGAGATCGTGACGGGCATGATCGCTGCCAGCAGCGACAGCCGCCCGCCGTAGCAGAGACGGGTCCACAGGTCGCGCCCGGTCTCGTCGGTGCCGAGCCAGTGGCCGGGCGTGCCGATGGGTTTCAGCCGGGTGAGGACGCTGCCCTGGTAGGGGTCGTAATGCGTCACCAGCGGTGCGCCCAGGGTGATGAACAGGATGCCCAGCAGGATCACTGTGACGATCATCGTCACCTTGTCGCGCAGCAACCGGCCGGCGACGGATTTCCAATAGCCGGGTGCAGGGGCAGGGGACTGGTCGGCGGCGGCTTGCGGATCGGCCGGCGCGTCCGCGCGCTTGTGGCCTGCCTCCAGCACGAGATCGGACATGGGACTGCCTCCGGTCAACGGCGGATACGCGGGTCGATCGCCGCCTGGGCGATGTCGACGAGCAGGTTGAGGATCACGAAGAAGGTCGCGAGCACCAGGATCGTCGCCTGCAGGACAGGGATGTCGCGGCGGAAGATCGCCAGGTTCAGCAGGTTGCCGGAGCCGGGCCAGTTGAACACCGTCTCCACCAGGATCGACCCGCCCAGCAGGTAGCCGAACTGCAGGCCCATCAGCGCCAGCACCGGGGGGGCGGCGTTCTTGGCGATGTGACGGATCACCGGCCAGCGGGTCAGGCCCTTGGCCGACAAGGCGCCCACGAAGTCCTGGCCGACGATGTCCAGCACCGTGGCCCGTACCAGCCGCCCGATCACCCCCATCGGGATCAGCGACAGGGTCACGACCGGCAGCACCAGGTATTGCAGCCGGTCATACAGTGGCAGCGTGTCGTCGCCCATGCCCTGCGCCGGCAGCCAGTCATGCAGCACCGCGCAGGCCAGCACCAGCACGATCGCGCACCAGTAATGCGGCAGCGAGACGCCGATGGTGGCGATGGAGGAGAACAGCTTGTCCGGCCAGCGGCCATGGTACAGTGCCGAGGCCATGCCCAGGACGACGCCCAGCGTGAAGCCCAGGATCGCGGCGGGGATGGCGAGGACGAAGGTGTTGGACAGCGCTTCTACCAACTGGCCCCAGACCGGGGTGGCGTTGAACACCGACAGGCCGAAATTGCCGTGCAGCGCGCGCCAGAGCCACAGGATGTACTGAATGTAGAGCGGCTTGTCGAAGCCGAACGCCGCCTTCATCTGCGCGATCACCTCGGGTGAGGCCTCGGGCGGCATCAGCATGTCGATCGGGTTGCCAGGCACGATGTGCACCAGCCCGAAAACGACCAGCGAAACGCCCAGCAGGATGGGGATCGCCTGCAGCAGGCGGCGGATTGCGAACAGGAGCATGCGTTCGGATGGTCCTCTGAGGCGGAGTTGCCCGTTCCCGCTTGATCCGCAAGTTCCGTGCCAGGGTTGGCATTAGGGTCGGGACAGCGGGCGAGCGTGTCCGGTTCCGGCGGCGGCGTGTTGCGGTGCAGCAAACCAGCGTCCTTTGCGCGTCCCTTATCCACCTTGGGGCTGTTCAAATTTTGCGCGGTTGCCTTTTTCGCTTAGCAAACTTACCGTCGTTACGAAGTGTTCGCCTAAAGTTTAATCATTCCGGAGCGCCCGCATGCACAAGCCCGCCATCCTGCCTGCCGTCATCGAGCGTGCCACCCAGCGCCGCGGCGGCGTGCGGGTCTTCGACACGCTCGACCCTGCCCGCACCGCGCATGTCGTCGTGGACCTTCAGAACGGCTTCATGGCCCCCGGCGCCATCGCCGAGATCCCCACCGCTCGGGAGATCGTGCCCGCGGTCAACCGGATCAGCCAGGCGCTGCGCGAGGCCGGCGGGCTCGTGGTCTATGTCCAGAACACGTTCGATGCGGAAGCGATCCGCACCTGGCCGGTGTTCTTCGACCATTTCTGCTCCCCCGCCCGCCGCGAGCGGATGATCGAGGCGTTCACGCCCGGCTCCGATGGCCACCAGATCTGGCCGGGCCTGGATGTACGGCCCGAGGACCTGAAGGTCCGCAAGAGCCGTTTTGGCGCCTTCGCGCCGGGGGCGTCGTCGCTGGACGCGATCCTGAAGGCCCGCGGCGTGGATACGATCATCGTGACGGGCACGGCTTCCCAGGTCTGCTGCGAGTCCACCGCGCGCGATGCGATGATGCTGAACTACAAGGTGTTTTTCGTCGCCGACGGCAACGCCACCTTCACCGACGAGGAGCATAACGCCACGCTGTCGGCGATGGCGCACACGTTCTGCGACGTGATCCTGTCATCGGAACTGGTGGGGATGATCGCGACGGCGACGGCGGGGTCGGAAGCGGCGCTGGCATAGCCATTGCAACATCCCGCCCGTTCTTTCGCGCGGGGTTTGCATGACGGTATCCAGACGTGGCCTGCTCGCGACCGCCGCGGGCGCGGCGGTGCTTCCGGCGCTTCCGGCCGGCGCCGCCGTGCCGCAAGTGCTGCGGATCGGCATGACGGCGGCCGATCTTCCGACGACGCATGGCATTCCGAACAACGGCGGCGAGGGGTTCCGTTTCCTGGGCTACCCTGCGTACGATTCGATCGTGAACTGGGACTTCACCCATACCGACAAGCTGGCGGACATCACGGCGGGCCTGTTCACCGATTGGAAGATCGACGAAGGCAACCCGCTGCGCTGGATCTGTACCGTGCGCCAGGGCGTCAGGTTCCATGACGGCTCGCCGTGCGACGCGGATGCGATCATTTTCAATTTCGGCCGCATCTTCGACGAGAAGGCCCCGCAATATGACGCACCCGCCGCGCCGATCGTGCGCGCGACGGTGTCGATGGTCTCCGGCTACCAGAAGCTGGACGACAAGACGATCGTCATTACGACCCAGTACCCGTTCAGCTTCCTGCCCTACCTGCTAACGCGCATCCTGATCGCAAGCCCCAAGCGCTGGGAGGAAGCAGGCAAGAACTGGGCGAAATTCGCCATGAATCCCTCCGGCACCGGGCCGTTCAAGATCACCAAGGTGGTGCTGGGCCAGTATGCCGAGATGTCGCGCAACGAGGATTACTGGGACAAGACGCGCATCCCCAAGCTGGAGAAGATGATCGTCTATCCCATGCCCGAGGCCACGACCCGCCTGGCCGCGCTCCGGTCCGGACAGGTGGATTGGATCGAGGTGCCGCCGGCCGACGGCATCCCGTCGCTGAAGGCGGCCGGGTTCCAGATCAGCCTCTGGCCCTATCCGCACACCTATCCGTACGTGCTGAACTGCACGGACGCCTCGGCCTTCAAGGATGTCCGCGTGCGCCAGGCGCTGAACTACGCGCTGGACCGCAAGGGCCTGTGCGACATGCTGAACGGCACCGCGACACCGGCGACCGGGCTGTATCCCGCCGACGACCCGATCTACGGCAAGCCGGCCAACAATTACGACCACGATCCGGAAAAGGCGAAGGCACTGCTGGCCGCGGCCGGCTACGGCCCGAACAAGAAGTGCAAGGCGAAGATCATGATCTCGACCTCCGGGTCCGGCCAGATGCTGCCGATCCCGATGAACGAGTTCATGCAGCAGAACTTTGCCGCCGTCGGCTTCGACATCGATTTCGACGTGGTGGAATGGGGCACGATGCTGGTCGCCATCCGCTCCGATCCCAAGGCGCCGCAGTCCCATGGCGATGACGGGATCAATATCAGCTTGAGCTATACCGACCCGTCCTCGATGTTCCGCTATTACGCGAAGGAGAGTTTCTCCCCCGTCAACTACAACTGGGGACACTGGGACAACGAGGAAGCGAGCGCGCTGCTGCGCAAGGCGCAGGCGACCTTCGACAAGGCGGAGCAGACGAAGCTGCTCGCGCAGGCCCATGCCATCGTCGTCGACCAGGCGGCATGGCTGTTCATCGTGCACGACCTCAACCCGCGCGCGATGTCCAAGAAGGTGACCGGCTTCAAGCCGGCCCAAAGCTGGTACCAGGACTTCACACAGATCACGATGTCATAGGAGATCCATGTTTCGACGTGACCTAATGGCCGGAATCGCCGCCGCGGCGGCGATTCCGGCGCTGCCTGTCGAGGCTGCGACGGGCGGCACGCTGCGTATCGCGATGACGGCGGCCGACCTGCCCACCGCGCACGGTATTCCGAACAACGGTTTCGAAGGATACCGTTTCCTCGGCTATCCGCCCTATGACGCTCTGGTCAACTGGGACCTGATCCATAACCCCGACAAGCCGGCCAACATCACCCCCGGCCTGTTCACCGCGTGGAAGATCGATCCGAAGAACCCGCTGCGCTGGCTGTTCAGCGTCCGCCAGGGGGTGAAGTTCCATGACGGATCGGACTTCAACGCCGACGCGGTGATCTGGAACCTGCAGCGGATCTATGACGAGAAGTCGCCGCATTACGACGCGACCTCGGCGCCGATCGTCAAGGCGGCGGTGTCGATGGTTGCCGGTTACGATAAGGTTGACGAAGAAACCATCGCCATCACTACCCAGTATCCGTTCAGCTTCCTGCCTTGGCTGCTGACCCGCGTGCTGATGGTCAGCCCCACGCAGTTCGACGCCGTGGGCAAGTCCTGGGCGGAATTCGGCAAGAAGCCCTCCGGCACCGGCCCGTTCAAGATCAGTCGCGTCGTGCCGGGCCAGTTCATCGAAATGGTGCGTAACGAGAACTACTGGGACAAGAACCGCATCCCCAAACTGGAAAAGCTGGTGGTCAGCCCGATGGCCGAAGCCACCACGCGCATCGCGGCGCTGCGCTCCGGCCAGGTCGATTGGATCGAGGTGCCGGCCCCGGATTCCATCCCGTCGCTGAAGCAGGCTGGCTATGTGGTCACCACGCATCCCTATCCGCATACTTGGCCGTACTGCCTGAACATCGAGGCCGGATCGCCGTTCCAGGACGTGCGCGTGCGCCAGGCCGCCAATTACGCGATAGACCGGGTCGGGCTATGCGACTTGTTGAACGGGACGGCGAAACCGGCAGTGGGGCTGTATCCGCCGGACCATCCGTTCTTTGGCACGCCGGCCGAGAAATACACGCATGATCCGAACAAGGCGAAGGCGCTGCTGGCCGCGGCCGGCTATGGGCCGAACAAGCCCTGCAAGGCGAAGATCATGATCTCGACATCAGGGTCAGGCCAGATGCTGCCGATCCAGATGAACGAGTTCCTGCAGCAGAACTTCACCGCCGTGGGCATGCAGATCGATTTCGACGTCGTCGAATGGGGCACCATGCTGGTTGCGATCCGCTCCGATCCCAAGGCGCCGCAGTCGCATGGCGTCCAGGGCGTGAACATCAGCCTCAGCTCCGTCGATCCCTCGACGATGTTCCGCTATTACGCCAAGGACAGTTGGTCGCCGGTCAACTATAACTGGGGTCATTACGACAGCCCGGCGGTCACCGACCTGCTGAAGCAGGCGCAGGCGAGCTTCGACGAAGGGGTCCAGACGAAAGCCTTGGCGTCAGCACACGCAAAGGTTGTTGACGACGCGGCCTGGGTCTTCATCGTGCATGATCTGAATCCGCGGGCCATGACCAAAAAAGTCCAGGGATTCGTTCCCGTCGAGTCCTGGTTCGTGGATTTTACCCAGATTTCGATGGCGTAGGCGGATAGCGTTCCGTCAGGCGTGCGTCATGACACACGCCTGACAAAAAAACATTTTCTGCCCGATTTGTAATACATGGGGCTTTGCGCGATAACGTGCAAAGCCCCATGATGCGGCGGGCAGGAGGGTACCGGGTGACGAATGGAAACTTCGAGGCACGGATGAAGGCCGCGGGGCTGAAACTGCCGCCCGAGGAGGTGGCGAAACTACAGGCGCTTGTTTCGGACCTGGATAGAGCCGCCGGCGGATTGCGGGGACCGATGTCCTACGCGCTGGAACCGCTCTCGGCCCTGCGGCTGACCCCATCCCCGTCCGCGTAACGACCATTCGACGGAGCCCGCGTACATGGCCGCGATCGACAGCGAGGCGTTCCTCAAGGACCTTCACGAGCTACGGGAGATCGGCCGCTTCAAGACCGGCGTGCATCGCCCCACCTTCTCGCCGCAGGATATGCAGTCCCGGCGCTGGCTGATGGACCGTCTGACCGCCTGCGGGCTGGAGGCGTCGATCGACGGCATCGGCAACGTCTTCGGCCGCCACCCCGGCCCCGGCCCGCACGTGTTGTGCGGCAGCCATATCGAAAGCCAGAACGAAGCCGGTTGGCTCGATGGCGCGTTGGGCGTCATGGCAGCGGTGGCCCTGGCCCGTGCCGGCCTGCCGGTCGACGTCTGCGCCTTCGCCGACGAAGAAGGACATTTCGAGGGCGGCTTCCTCGGCAGCCGCTCGATCATCGGCGACCTGACCGAGGCGGAGATCGACCGCAGCCGCAGCCGTAACGACGGCTCCCTGCTGCGCGACGCGCTGAAGGCGGTCGGGCTGGACGGCAAGCCGCGCCTGCGCCTCGATCCGGCCCGCTACAAGGGCTTCTTCGAGATGCATATCGAGCAGGGGACCCAGCTTGAGAATGCCGGGCTGCGGATCGGCGTCGTGTCGGGCATCGTCGCCATCTGGCAGTTCCGCATCACGGTGACCGGCCAGCAGGACCATGCCGGCGGCACCACGATGGCGGAGCGGAAGGATGCCGGCCTGACCACGGTGCGCCTGCTGGCGGCGATCGACGCCGAATTCCCTCGCGTCTGCGGGGAGCGCAGCACCTGGACCACCGGACGGATCGTCCTGGAGCCAGGCGCGCCCAGCATCATTCCCGGCAAGGCGGACGTGTTGTTCCAGTTCCGCGACGTCAGCGTGCCGGTGCTGGAGCGGATGGAAGAAACGCTCTATCGCCTGGCGCGCGAAACCAACCGGCGGGAACGCTGTGTCGTTTCGGTCGAGCCGATCTCTAAGGCGATCCCGGCCCTGTGCGACCCGCGGATGATGGAGGCGTTGTCGTCCGCCGCCGAGACCCTGGCACCCGGTGCCTGGCAAGTGATGCCCTCCGGCGCGGGCCATGATGCGCAGAACATCGCCCGCGTGATGCCGGCGGCGATGCTGTTCGTGCCGTCGATCGGCGGCATCAGCCACCATTGGGCCGAAGACACCAAGGACGAGGACCTGGCGTTGGGCATTCAAGTGCTGGGGGAAGGGGTCCGGCGCTTCCTGGCGGGATGATCGGTGCCGCGTGATGGCGGGCGAAGGCCCACACCATGACGAACGGCATGGCCGCGTGCCGTTACCCGGGTGCGCGGCCCCAGCAGACGAAGTGCGGGTTGTCCCAGCCCGCTTTCCCATACCCCAGCGGCGCCCCGTCCAGCGTCAGCACGACGCCGCCGGCCGCTTCCAGCACGGCCTGGGGTGCGCAGGTGTCCCACTCCATCGTCCGGCCGAACCGGGGATAGAGGTCCGCCGACCCCTCGGCGACGCGGCAGAATTTCAGGCTGGAGCCGAAATTGACGGTACGGGCGACGGTGCGTCCGGCGAGATAGCGGTCGAGTTGAGCCTGGTCGCCGTGGTGGCGGCTGGCGACCACGGTCAGGCCCTCCGCCGGTTCGGCGCGCGTCGCGATCGCCACGCGTGTTCCCTTGGCGTCCTGCCGCCAAGCGCCCACCCCAACGATCCCGCCATAGATCTCCCCAAGTGCCGGCACACCGACGACGCCCAGCACCGGCCGTCCGTGACGCACCAGACCGATATTCACAGCGAAATCGTCGCCGCCGCCCGAGAACTCCCGCGTGCCGTCCAGCGGGTCCACCGACCAGAACGTTTCGCTCGCGGCGACCACGTGGCCGGCGGCGATCTCCTCCTCGGCGACCACGACGCAGCCGGGCAGGGCGGTGCGCAGGCCGGTGACGATCACCGCCTCGGCGGCATGGTCGGCCTCGGTCACGACCGAGTGGTCCGCTTTGCGCTCCACCGCGAAGCCGCGCGCGCGGATGGCATTGATCGTCGTGGCGGCCTTGGCGGCAAGGCGGGCCGCCAACTCCAGCAGGGTGGTGTCGTCCATCACGCGGTATCCACAGTCTGAGGTTGGGTCTCGCGTTTGGCGGTTCCACGCCGCGCCGTCTTGCGCGACGGCGCAGCCCTCCCCTCGCGCGACGGCGCGGTTCTCCCCTCGCGCGACGGGGCGGTCCTCCCCTCGCGTGGCGGTGCGGCCTCGGCGGGCGCGCTCTCGGCCGCCTGTCCCGACGAGGTCTCGGCTGCCTGCGACGGCGCGTCCTCATCTCCGTGCGCCAGCATCCGGTCCGCGGTCTCATAAACCAGGTTCGGCTCCAGCGCATTGAGGCAGGCGAGGCCGCGCGGACAGTCCTCGGCCTTGGCCAGGTAGCAGGGGCTGCAGTTCATGTTCCGCCGCAACGCCACCGCGTTCGGGCCGATCGGGCCCCATTCCACCGGATCGACGACACCCGAGTGGATGCCGATCGTGGGTACGCCGGCCGCGGCGGCAATGTGTTTGGGACCGCTGTCGTTGCCGATATACAGCGCGCAGGTCCGCAGCAGTGCCGGCAGCGCCGCCAGGGAGGTCTTGCCCGCCATGCTGGCGATCGCCTCGGCGTGCAGCACGTGGCCCATGACGGTCTTGGCGATCTCCACCTCGTCCGGGCCGCCGACCAGCATGACGTTCACGCCGTTCCGCTCAACCAGCAAGTCGATCAGCGCGGCGAAGTGCGCCTCGGGCCATTGCTTGGTGATGTTGCCGGCGCCTGGGTGGACGGCGACGACGGGCTTGGCGAACAGCGCCGCGACCTCGGGCGGCATGTCCGCCAGCGGCATCGGTTCGGGTGGCGCCTTCATCACGACGCGGTCGGATTCCGAGGCATGGCCGATCGCGTTCACCAGCGCCATCAGGTCGTCGACGATGTGGTTGCGCTTGCGTTGCAGGTTGCGGTCGCCGTCCCAGTCCAGCGCGACGTCCAGGTTCGGATACTGCCCCTGGAAATCGAAGCCCGCGAGAAACCGAGCACCGGTGTATTTCAGGACGTCGCGCGTGGAATGATGCTTCCGCAGATCGACCGCGAGGTCGAAGCGGTGCGACCGAAGCTGCTCCGACAGTTCGCGGTAGTCGTCCGGGGTCAGCTCCCGCTCCCCCAACTGGGAGCGGGCGTGGAAGAACGCGAAGGGGATGAAGGCGTCGATCGCCGGTTCCAGCCCGACGAACGCACGCGAGGCGGGGCCGGCCAGCACGGTGATATGCGCCTCTGGGAATAGCGTCTTCAGTCGCCGGATCGGCGGCAGCGCAGTGACGAAATCGCCGATATGGTCGAGCTTCACCACCAGGATGCGCCGGATCTCCTCCCGGTGGAACAGCGGACTGCCGGAGACGACGCTTTGCACCGGCTCATCGTCCGGACGGTAATCGTCGGCGTGGCGCCAGAGCCGCGGATTGAAATACGGATCGCCGGCGGCGAAGGTCGTCTTCCACTGCGCGTTGAAATGCGTCAGATCGAACACGTCCTTCATATACGCTCGGCTGGCCAGCTCATGATGCGTCATCGACGCATAGGGCGTGTAGACGGTCAGCAGTCCCGCCTGATGCGAGCGCAGGCAGTAGTCGAGGTCGTTGTTGACGATCTGGTGCGCTTCGTCGAACCGGCCCAGCGCCTCGAAGGTTTCCTTCCGGACCAGCATGCAGGCGCCGGTCACCGCCATCACGTCGCGCTGGGTCAGTGCGAGGCCGAAATAGCACGGATCGTCGTACATCGCGAAGCGGAAGGCATGGCGGCCGATGCCGTTGTTCGCCAGGAACATGCCGGCGTGCTGCACTTTCCCGTCGGGATACAGCAACTGCGGCCCGACGATCCCGACCTCGGGCCGCTGCGCATGCTCCAGCAGTGCGTCCAGCCAGTCATGGTCGGTGATGGTGATGTCGTCGTTCAGGAACAGCAGGAACTCGCCCGAAGCCTCTGCCGCCGCGCGGTTGTTGAAGACGGACCAGTTGAACGCCTCCGGCATGTCGACGATCTTGTCGGCGTTCTGCTTCACCCAGTTTTTCCAGGTGGCTTCCGTAGGCGGGATGTTGTCGACGACGATGATCTCGTAATTCTCGTATGCCGTACGGGCACGCAACGAATTGAGGCAGGTCCTGATATAGCCGTTGGCGGCACAGGTCGGGATGATGATCGATACCAGCGCCTTGGTCTGCACCGAGCGCTTCAGACGCCAGGTGCCGGGGATCGGCGTCGCCTCCACCGTTGCGTCCAGGCCCCGGCGCTCTGCCATCCGCAGCAGCGCTGCGCGTTCCTGCTCCGCCGTGTCGCCTCGGCCGGCCTCACTCTGGCCTGACCCGGTCTGGCACAGCAGCTTCGGCACGTGCCGGATCGCGCCGGCGAGGTCGGCGCAATGCAGCGCGAGATCGTATTCCCCGCGGGCGAACAGCGACCGGGGCGTCGCGCCGGTCCCGGCCAGCACCGCGTCCGTCACCGCCCAGGGACGGCCGAAATAGTTCATCGAGGTCAGCAGGTCGGGCGAGAAGTCAGGCTTGAAGAAAGGCTCCTGCTCATGGCTGACCGGGCTGATGCGAAGCTCGTCGCCGTAGGCGACGTGCGCGTCCGGATGCCGCGCCAACGCGGCGGCGAGTTCCAGCCCCGCGTCGGCGCCTAACTCGTCGCCGGGCAGGAGCAGCAGGTGCAGCGTATTTCGTCCCTCGGTGCCGGCGGCGAGCGGCTTGTCCCACGCCTCATCGTCCTCGGCGGAGACGATGGCGAAACGTTCCGCCAGGTGGGACATGGTTTCGTCGACAATGATACTGAGTGCCGCTGCCACCCGTACGTCCGACGCCAGCATCAGGACCGACCAGTCGTCCCACGCGAGCAGCCGCAGCGAGTCGAGGGCGCGGTTGATCGCGCCGATGTCGATCTGCTCGTTCTGTCGCAGCACGAAGCGCAGATGCGGACGGAACGCCAGCTTGTCCAGCATCGCCAGCATCATGTCGGCCTCGACCCGGGGTACACGGCGGCGGAAGCCGCCTTGGTCGCCGTCTTCCTCGGATTTCTTGACGGTCAGGCGGAACGACCGGTCGATGGTCACGCCGTTCTTGGCCTTCACCAGCAGGCGGACCGTGTGGTCGCCGTCCTTCAGCCCGCGCGGCGGGCAGTGGAAGGCGAAGCCGCTGCGCAGGGCGTTCGGCCATTCCGGAAACGCGGTGCCCACGTCCTGGCGGGCCAGGCCGTAATGCATGTCGCCCAGCTTCTGGTCGTCGACAAAGACCTCGAAGCTGGCGATGCCGGAACGGGTGAGCAGCCACCCGTCGATGGTCAATCGCCCGGTGATCAGTTCGGGGACCGCGCCGCTCACCAGCTTGGGCGAGTCG
>NZ_DASZTJ010000257.1:0-3901 GCF_035548235.1 Rhodopila sp. | reverse complement strand
GACAGGTCTCGGGGACGGGTCCCAGGGGCGGGTCTCAGGGACGGGGCTCAGGGGCGGGGCTCAGGGACGGGGCTCAGGGGCGGGTCCCCAAGCGCGTCCCGCAGGCCGCTTCCGGAAAGCCGGCCTCAGGCGGACTTCATCAGCCGCAGCGGCTTGCCGGCGGCATAGGCCTGGACCTGCTCGAACGCCTCGCGGAAATAGAGCTCGAAATTGTCCCACTCCGCCCAGCCGAGATGCGGGGTGCAGACCACGTTGGGCATCGACAGGAACGGATGGTCGCCGTCGACGATCGGCTCCTGCTCATAGACGTCCACCGCCGCATAGCCCGGACGCCCCGCCCGCAGCGCCGCCAGCAGCGCGCCGGGCCGGACCAGTTCCGCCCTGGCGGTGTTGACCAGCAGCGCGGTCGGCTTCATCCGCGCCAGGTCGTCCGGCCCGACGATGCCGCGCGTGTCGGGGCGCAGGCGGACATGCAGCGACAGCACGTCGGACTGCTCGAACAGCGCCGCCTTGCTCGTCGCGACCTCATACCCCGCCGCCCTCGCCCGTTCGGCCGAGGCCGCCTGGCCCCAGGCGAGGACCCGCATGCCCAGCCCCGCGCCGGCGCGCGCGACCAGGGCGCCGATGGTGCCGAGGCCGAAAATGCCCAGCGTGCTGCCCGCGAGCCGGTGCGACAGCGTGCAGGGCCATTCGCCGCGGCGCATCCGTTCCGCCTCCACGACGATGTTGCGCCGGGACGCCATGATCAGCGCCACGGTCAGTTCGGCCGGCGCATGCGGCGAATTGCTCGCGCCGGTGGACACCATCACATTGTGGTCCCGGCAGGCTTCGGCATCGATCGTCGTGGCCGCCCGGCCGACGAGTGCGATCAGCCGCAGGTTCGGCAGCCGCTCGATCAGCGCGCGGGAGAAGTCGACCCGCTCGCGGATCGCCACCACCACCTCGGCCGGATGCAGGCGTTCCACCAGCTGGTCCGGATCGGCGGCCGGCGTGCGGTAGCGGGTGACCTGGTGCCCGTCGAGCAGGCTGAAGCAGGACAGGCGGTGCACCATGTCCTGGTAGTCGTCGGGAATGACGATGTTCATCGCTGGAACCTTGGCTGGCGCTTATCCCTTGGGGCCTTATCCCTTGGGGGCCTTATCCCATGAACGCCCGCAGCAGGCGACCCCAGCCGAACACCGGCGCGTGGTGGCCGGCGAGGCGCAGCACCGCCCAGAGGCTGACCTGGTTGGTCGTCAGCACCGGCTTGCCGGCCGCGGCTTCCAGCCGGTCGACGATGCCCAGGGTCAGCCAGTTGCCGCAGGCCAGCATGATCGCCTGCGCGTCGGGCCGGTCGACCGCCTGGCCCAGGTCAAGCGCGGTGTCCGCATCCAGCAGGCCGATCTCCAGGTTGCTGACATGGCCAAGGGCGCGATGGCCCAGGACCTCGACGCCGCTGGCCTCGATGAACGCGGCGGCGCTGGCATTGGTGGCCTCGCTCCACGGCCCGGCCATGACGATGCGGTCGGCGCCCAGCACCTGCAGCGCCTGGATCGACGCGGTCGAGGCCGTGGTGGCGCGGCGGCCGGACGCGGTTTCGATCCGGCGGATCAGCGCCTGGTCATAGCCGATGCCGTTGCGGGAGCTGGGGGCGGTCGCCGCCAGGACGATCGCGTCCACGTCGGCGTCCGCCAGCTTCCGGCTCTCGGTCTCGATGTCCTCGACGATGCGGGCGGTGGATGCGGGATCGACGTTGCGCAGCGGCAGGCGGGCGACGTGCAGGGAGACGCCGTCGGGCAGGATGCGGTTGAACTCGGTCTCCTGCGTGGTGTTGGACGACGGCAGCAGCAGGCCGATGCGGATCCGGGCTTTCCTGTCGGACATTGGGCACTCCTCCCGCAACGAGTCTCGCCGAGCGGGTTGGGGGTGTCAAACGCGGCCCGTCGGGGATGGGGCTTGTCGGGGATCCGGCCCGTCGGGGATGGGGCCCGTCGGGGATGGGGCCTGTCGGGGATGGGGCCTGTCGGGGATCCGGCCTACCGGGGATGCGGCTTGTTCGGCGGCGCGGGGGCCTGTATCGCTTGGCGTCAGTCCAGTCCGGAGGTGCTGCCATGGCCGACTATGATCTCGTCATCGCGGGCGGAACGGTCGTCACGCCGTCGGACATGTTCGCCGCGGATGTGGGGATCGCGGGCGGACGGGTCGCGGCGGTCGGGCTGGACCTGCGCGGACGACGGATGGTCGACGCCAAGGGGCTGCTGGTGATGCCGGGCGGGGTCGATTCGCATTGCCATATCGAACAGTTGCAGGACGGCGGCGGCGCGGACGAGGAGACCTTCGTCACCGGCAGCACCGCCGCCCTGGCCGGCGGCACGACAAGTGTCGTGACGTTCTCCACCCAGTTCAAAGGCCACGGCATCCTGGAGCCGTTCGCGGAGTACCGCCGGCGCGCCGCCGCCGCGATGGTGGACTATGCCTTCCACCAGATCATCACCGATGCGACCGACGAGGTGGTGTTCAACGAAATCCCCCAGGTCGCCGCCGCAGGCGTGCGCAGCCTGAAGGCGTTCCTGACCTATGACCCGCTGCACCTGGACGACCGCCAGTTCATCCGCGTGCTGGCCGCCGCACGGCGCAACCGGATGCTGGTCACGGTGCATTGCGAGAACTACGAGGCGATCAACTGGCGCACCGCCGCGCTGCTCGCGGACGGGCGCACGGCGCCGAAATACCATGCCTGGTCGCGGCCCTCGATGATCGAGCGGGAGGCGACGCACCGTGCGATCGCGCTGGCCGAGATGGTGGACCAGCCGATCCAGGTCTTCCACGTCTCCTGCCCCGAGGTGGCCGCGGAAATCGCCCGTGCCAAGGCGCGCGGGCTGAAGGTCTGGGGGGAGACCTGCCCGCAGTATTTCGTGCTGTCGGCCGATCACATGGACCGGCCGGGCTTCGAGGGCGCCAAGTTCATGTGCAGCCCCGCCCCGCGCGACGCGGCGGCCAGCGAGGGCCTGTGGGCCTGCATCCGCGACGGCGTGCTGGACATCGTGTCCTCCGACCACAGCGGCTGGAGCTATGACACGCCGGTCGGCAAGCGGGTGAACGGCGTGGACGCCCCGTTCCGCGACATCCCCAACGGCGTGCCGGGCCTGCAGGCTCGGTTGCCCGTCATGTTCCACGAGGCGGTGACCAAAGGCCGCATGGATGCCAGCGGCTTCGTCCGCCTGACGGCGTCCAACCCGGCCCGGCTGTTCGGGCTGTACCCGCGCAAGGGGACGATCGCGCCGGGCACGGACGCCGATATCGTGCTGTGGGACCCGACGAAGACCGTGACGCTGACGAACGCGCTGGCGCAGCACGTCATCGACTACACGCCCTATGAAGGGATGCAGGTCACCGGCTGGCCGGTCATGACCCTGCGGCGCGGCGAGGTGGTGATGCGCGACGGCAAGGTGCAGGCCGAACCGGGCAGCGGGCAATACCTGGCGCGGGCGCCGTACGACATGATCGAGCCGACCGGCAACGTGCCGAATGGTTTCGACGCCAGTGCGTTCCTGATCTAGCAACCGGAGACCCCGATGATCGAGATCGTTGCCGGCCCCTATACCTTCAAGGCGAAATGGGAAGACGCCGCGCCGAAGACCGTCGCGAAGTTTCGTTCCCTACTACCCTATAAGGAACGCATCATCCATGTCCGCTGGAGCGGCGAAGGCTGCTGGATTCCGCTGGGCGACCTCGACCTGGGGCTGAAGTTCGAGAACCACACCAGCTATCCGGCCCCCGGTCACATCCTGCTGTATCCGGGCGGGATCTCCGAGACCGAGATCCTGCTGGCCTATGGCGGCGTGCAGTTCGCAAGCAAGATGGGCCAGCTTGCGGGCAACCATTTCCTGACAATCGTCGAAGGAAACGAAAACCTGCTGCC
>NZ_DASZTJ010000256.1:0-20344 GCF_035548235.1 Rhodopila sp. | reverse complement strand
CCAAGGCGGCGCCTATGTCCTTGTCGTCGGCGCCGACGACAAGGTGGTGCAGAAGCATGTCACCAAGGGTCCCCTGGAGGGATCGCTGCGGGTGATCGAATCCGGCCTGACGCCGGACGATCAGGTGGTCGTCGACGGCGTGCAGCGCGCCACGCCGGGCCAGGCGGTCAACCCGACGACAATCACGCTGAAGGCCGACGGGTCCTGAGCCGATGATCGCCAAATTCTTCATCGACCGCCCGGTCCTGGCCAATGTGCTGGCGATCCTGTTCGTGCTGATCGGCGGCGTCGCGCTGTTCAGCCTGCCGATCGCGCAATATCCGGACGTGACGCCGCCGACGGTGCAGGTCACCACGCGCTATCCGGGCGCAAGCGCGACCGACGTCATGAACACCGTCGCCCTGCCGATCGAGCAGCAGGTCAACGGCGTGCAGGACATGCTGTACATGCAGTCCACCAGCACCAGCGACGGCAGCTATTCCCTGACTGTGACGTTCAAGATCGGCACCGACCTGAACTTCGCGCAGGTGCTGGTGCAGAACCGCGTCGCCAGCGCGATGGCGTCGCTGCCGCAGTCCGTGCAGGCGCAGGGCGTCACCGTGCAGCAGCGATCGACGGCGATCCTGGGCATCGTCACGCTGACCTCGCCTGACCAGCGTCATGACAGCCTGTACCTGTCGAACTACGCGGCGATCAACCTGCAGCAGGAGTTGGCGCGCCTGCCTGGCGTGGGCAACGTCACGGTGTTCGGTGCCGGGCAATACGCGATGCGCATCTGGCTCGATCCGGCACTGATGCAGGCGCGCGGGCTGACCACCTCGGACGTCACGCAGGCGTTGCAGCAACAGAGCGCCCAGGTCACGGCAGGACAGATCGGCGCCCCGCCCACCAAGGGCCAGAACTTCCAGTATACGCTGAACGTCCTGGGACGCCTCAGCGATCCCGAACAATTCGCCAACATCATCGTCAAGACCGGGTCCGACGGCGCCGTCACCCGCATCCGCGACATCGGCCATGTGGAGTTGGGCGCGCAGACCTACTCCCAGATCTTCACCAGCAACGGCAAGCCATCCGCCGGCCTGGCGATCTTCCAGTCGCCCGGCGCGAATGCGCTGACCGTGGCGACCGAGGTCCGGCAGAAGATGGCGGAACTGGCGAAGGCGTTCCCGCCCGGCGTCGCCTACGACCTGCCGTTCGACACGACGAAGTTCGTTTCGGCCTCGGTCGATGAGGTGTACCGGACGCTGATCGAGGCCGGCGTCCTGGTCCTGATCGTCATCCTGGTCTTCCTGCAGGACATCCGAGCGACCCTGGTCCCGGCGACGACGGTGCCGGTGACGATCATCGGCGCCTTCGCCGCGATGGCGGCGCTGGGCTTCACCATCAACCTCTCGACCCTGTTCGCCATCGTGCTGTCGATCGGCATCGTGGTCGACGACGCGATCGTGGTCGTCGAGGGTGCGGCGCACCACATCGAGCGCGGGTTGTCGCCGCACGACGCCGCGGTGAAGGCCATGAGCGAGCTGTTCGGCCCGATCATCGGCATCACGCTGGTGCTGATGTCGGTGTTCATTCCGGCGTCGTTCCTGCCCGGACTGACCGGGCGGCTGTATGCCCAGTTCGCGCTGGTGATCGCCGCCACCGCGATCATCAGCGCGATCAACGCGGCGACGCTGAAGCCGACGCAGTGCGCATTGTGGCTGCGGCCCGCGGTACCGCCCGAAAAGCGCAACTTTTTCTATCGCGGCTTCAACGCCGTCTATGCTCGGGTCGAGCATGGCTATATCGGCATGATCGGCTTCATGGTCCGCCACGCGGCGATCATGGTGGTCCTGGCGCTGGCCATCGCCGGTGGCGGCCTGTACGGCTTGTCGCGCCTGCCCACCGGTTTCCTGCCGCTGGAGGACCAGGGCTATTTCCTGATCGCCGTGCAATTGCCCGACAGCGCGTCGCTGGACCGCACGCAGGCGGTCCTGTCCCGCGTACAGAAATCGGTCAGCGCGGTGCCGGGGGTGCAGGACGTGGTGGCGATCGCCGGTATCTCCCCGCTCGACAACAGCGCGTCGCTGTCGAACGCCGGCGTCGCCTATGTCGTACTGAAGGATTGGAGCCAGCGCACCTCCGCCTCCGAGGGGCTTCTGGGCATGTACCAAGCGCTGAACGCCGCCGTGGCGCCAATCGAGGACGCCTCGATCCTGGTCGTCCCGCCGCCGGCGATCCAGGGCATCGGCAACTCGGGCGGCTATACCATGGAAGTCGAGTTGCGGGACGGCAGCGACGATTTCGAGAAGCTGCAGGCGGTGACCCGCCACATCCTGACCGATGCGGCCAGCCAGTCGGGCCTGTCGCGCAGCAGCACGACGATGCGCGCCAACGTTCCGCAGATGATCGTACACGTGGACCGCACCAAGGCGGAGTCGCTGGGCGTATCCATCGGCCAGGTATTCGAGACCCTGGCGACGTATCTCGGGTCCAGCTATGTCGGCCAGATCAACAAGTTCGGGCTGACCTTCCAGGTCTATGCCCAGGCCGACCCGAAATTCCGCGCGACCCCGGCCGAGGTCGAGCTGCTGCCGGTCAAGACGTCGTCGGGACAGATGGTTCCGATCGGTACCATCATCTCGATCGAACAGACCACGGGTCCGGCGCTGGTGCAGCTCTACAACCTCTATCCCGCCGCGACCGTCATCGGCCAGCCGGCATCCGGTTTCAGCTCCGGCCAGGCATTGTCGCTGATGGATGAGATCGCCGCCGCCGACCTGCCCGCCGGCATGGGGTCGGAGTGGACGGCAATGTCGTATCAGGAGAAAGCAGTCGGCGGGCAGATGTACCTGGCGTTCGGCCTGGCCATCGTGCTGGTCTACCTGGTGCTGGCGGGCCAGTACGAAAGCTGGCTGGCGCCGTTGTCGGTGGTGCTGGCGGTGCCGCTGGCGCTGCTGGGACCGGTGCTGGCGCTGACCGGACTGGGCGTCGACAACAACCTCTATACCCAGATCGGCCTGATGCTGCTGATCGCGCTGGGCGCGAAGAACGCGATCCTGATCGTCGAGGTGGCGCGCGAAGAACGCATCCATCGCGGCGTGCCGATCATCCAGGCGGCGATCGACGCCTCCCGCACCCGCTTTCGGCCGATCCTGATGACGTCCTTCGCCTTCATCCTGGGCGTGCTGCCCTTGGTGCTGGCCACCGGGGCGGGCGCGAACGCGCGGAAGTCGATCGGTATTTCGGTCTCCACCGGGATGCTGGCATCGACCTGCCTGGCGGTGGTGTTCGTGCCGTGCTTCTTCGTGCTGATCCAGCGGCTGGAGGAACGGCTGCGGGGGAAGAAAATCGTCGAAGCGGCGTAAGAGCCGTGGGGCCAGGTCGCGTCCGCCATGCCGCACCGGTAGGATATGCATATTTTAAAATCAATATGAGCAAGGGCTGATCACGATTGCCTTCTATATAGGCAGTTGAATCCATTCTAGCGCCCAATTTCTTGACCATTCAGGCCATCTGCCTAACTTGGCATCCCTATTGCACTGCATCACGGCGAGACATGTTCTCAAAGCATCGCGCAACGGCGGGTGATGCTTTTGGTTCGAAGCGGATGCCGCTTCCTGTGTCAGTCCGGCCTGCCAACGGCGGCAGCCCAGGTCCCGTGATACACACCATGCACAAGGGCTTCCTCAAGAGCGGCCATCTGCCGACACTTTTCGCGTCCTTTCTCTACTTCGACCTCTCCTTCATGGTCTGGGTGCTGCTTGGCCCGCTGGGCGTCGCCATCGCCAAGCAACTGCATCTCGATCCCGCGCATAAGGGCCTGATGGTCGCAACGCCCGTCCTGGTCGGGGCAGCGCTGCGGGTCGTCCTTGGCCTGCTGGTGGACCGCTTCAAGGCCAAGCGGGTCGGCATCGGCGCGCAGGTGGTGGTCATCGCCGGCCTGGTCGGCGCCTGGGCGATCGGCATCGACAGCTTCTCCGGCACACTGGCGCTGGGTTGTGTCCTCGGCCTGGCCGGCGCCTCCTTCGCCGTGGCGCTGCCGCTGGCCTCCGCCTGGTATCCGCCCGAGCACCAGGGGACCGCGCTGGGAATCGCGGGCGCGGGGAATTCGGGGACCGTGCTGGCCGCGCTGTTCGCGCCCGGTTTGGCGCTCGCGGTCGGCTGGCAGAACGTCGTCGGCCTGGCCGCCGTCCCGCTGGCCGTCGCCTTCGTCGTCTTCATCCTGCTGGCCGAGGACAGCCCGAACAGCCCGCCGCCCAAGCCGCTTTCGGCCTATTTCAACCTGCTGAAGATCGGCGACTGCTGGTGGTTCATGTTCTTCTACAGCGTCACTTTCGGCGGCTTCGTCGGACTGGCGTCCTCGTTGACGATCTACTTCAATGACGCTTACGGCCTGTCCGCGGTCACAGCCGGCTACTGCACCGCGGCGGTCGTCTTCGTCGGTTCGATGGTCCGCCCGATCGGGGGCGCCATCGCCGATCGCATCGGCGGCGTGCAGGCGCTGCAGATCCTCTATGCCGTCGCCGCGGCGGCCTTCGCCACCGTCGCCGCGGGCCTGTCCACCATCTACCTCGCTTTGCCCGTCTTCATCCTGGGCATGCTGGCGCTGGGCATGGGCAACGGGTCGGTGTTCCAGCTCGTGCCGCAGCGCTTCAAGCGGGAGATCGGGGTCATGACCGGCCTGGTCGGCATGTCCGGCGGGGTGGGCGGCTTCTACCTCGCCTCCAGCCTCGGCTACTCCAAGCAGATGTCGGGCAGCTACGGTCCCGGCTTCCTGGTCTTCGCCCTTCTCGCCATCGTTGCCCTGGTCAGCATCTCCAGCGTCCGTCGCCGCTGGCGCACCACCTGGGCCGAACTGCACGGCGCCGCTCGGGTCTGAGGAATCACCATGAACATGATCGCTCCCAAGCGTTCCCGACTGGTCCTGGTCGGAAACGGAATGGCCGGCGTGCGTGCCGTCGAGGAAATCCTGGCCCGCGCCCCGCAGACCTTCCAGATCACCGTGTTCGGCGCGGAGCCGCACGGCAACTACAACCGCATCATGCTCTCCCCGGTCCTGGCCGGCGAGAAGACCTTCGAGGCGATCACCACGCATCCAAGGTCGTGGTACGAAGAGAACGAGATCGAACTGATCGCCGGCGAGCCCGTCGTCACGATCGACCGCGCGGCGAAGACCGTCACCGGGGCGCTCGGCACCACCCGGCCCTATGACGTTCTGATCCTGGCCACCGGCTCGAACCCGATCATCATTCCGGTGCCGGGGCACAGGCTGCCGGGCGTGATCGGCTTCCGCGACATCGCCGATGTCGGAACGATGCTGGCGGTGGCGAAGACCCACCGGAAGGCCATTGTCATCGGCGGCGGCCTGCTGGGATTGGAAGCGGCCAATGGCCTGCTGCGCAACGGCATGGACGTCACCGTGCTGCACCTGATGCCGACGCTGATGGAACGCCAGCTCGATCCCGTGTCCGCCGGCCTGCTGAAAGCCGAACTGGAAGGGCGCGGGATGCGCATCCTGACGGAGGCGAACACGGCGGCGATCCATGGCGCCGACCGCGTCGGGGCGGTGGAGCTGAAGGACGGCACGCGGCTGGACGCCGACCTCGTGGTGATGTCCGCCGGCATCCGCCCCAACATCGCCCTGGCCAAGGATGCGGGCCTGGCCTGCAACCGCGGCATCCAGGTCGATGACGGCATGCGCACCTCCGACCCCGCCGTCTTCGCGGTGGGCGAATGCATCGAACATCGCGGCGCGGTGTTCGGCCTGGTCGCGCCGCTGTGGGACATGGCGAAGGTGCTCGCCGACCGCATCACCGGAACGGCGGAGACCGACTATGTCCCGGCGATCACCGGCACGCGGCTGAAGGTCACCGGCGTCGACATGTTCTCAGCCGGTGACTTCATGGGCGACGATACGACCGAGGACATCGTGTTCCGCGACGCCAGGCGCGGCGTGCACAAGAAGCTGGTCGTCCGTGACGACAAGCTGGTCGGCTGCGTGCTGTACGGCGCCGCCGCCGACGGGTCCTGGTATTTCGACATGATCCGCAACGGCACAGACGTCGGCGCGATCCGCGACACCATGGTGTTCGGTCCCTCGATCGCCCCCGGCGCCCCGGCGGGCGTCGAGACGCTGCCCGACACGGCCGAGATCTGCGGCTGCAACGGCGTGTCGAAAGGCACGATCCTGGCGGCGATCGACAAGCACAAGCTGACGACGCTGGACCAGGTGCGGGGCCGGACCAAGGCGTCGTCCTCCTGTGGGAGCTGCACCTGCCAGGTGGAGGCCCTGCTGGGCTTGGCGCTGGGCGGCGACTACAAGGCCGCGCCGAAGGTCAAGCCGGTCTGCAAATGTACCGGCGTCGGTCATGGCGAGCTCCGCAAGGCGATCGTCGCGCGGCAACTGAAGACCATTCCGGCGGTGATGCAGGCGATGGGCTGGACCACGCCGGATGGCTGCGCGTCGTGCCGGCCGGCGTTGAACTACTACCTGCTGTGCGCCTGGCCCGGCGAGTATGTGGACGCCAGCGCCTCGCGCTTCGTGAACGAACGCATGCACGCCAACATCCAGAAGGACGGCACCTACTCGGTCGTTCCGCGCATGTGGGGCGGCACGACGACGGCGGCGGAGCTGCGGGCGATCGCCGATGTGGTGGACAAGTTCCAGATCCCGTCGGTGAAGGTCACCGGCGGCCAGCGCATCGACCTGCTGGGCGTGAAGAAGGACGACCTGCCGGCGGTCTGGAAGGACCTGAACGCGGCGGGGATGGTCTCGGGCCATGCCTACGGCAAGGCGCTGCGCACGGTGAAGACCTGCGTCGGATCGGAATGGTGCCGCTTCGGCACGCAGGATTCCACCGGCATGGGCGTGGCGCTGGAGAAGATGACCTGGGGTTCCTGGACGCCGCACAAGACCAAGATGGCCGTCTCGGGCTGCCCGCGGAACTGCGCGGAAGCCACCATCAAGGACTTCGGCGTGGTCGCGACCGAGGCGGGCTGGGACCTGCATGTCGGCGGCAATGGCGGCATCAAGGTGCGGGTCACCGACCTGCTGGCCAAGGTCACGACCGGGGAGGAAGTGCTGGAATACGCCGGCGCCTTCATGCAGTTCTACCGCGAGGACGCATGGTACCTGGAGCGCACGGCGCCCTGGATCGAACGTGTCGGTATCGAGACGGTGCGCGAAACGCTCGCCGACCCGGCCACGCGCAAGGCGCTGCATGAGCGCTTCCTGTACAGCCAGCGCTTCTCCCAGGACGATCCCTGGACCGACCGCGCCCAGGGCGCCGAGGCGCATGAGTTCAAGCCGCTGGCGGAGGTGTCGTGATGGACGGCCGGACGACCATCTGGATGGATGTCGGCCATATCGACGACATCCCCCACCTGCGCTCACGGGTCGTTTCGATGCCCGGCTGCGACATCGCGGTGTTCCGCACCGCCGATGACCAGGTCTTCGCGCTGTATGACCGTTGCCCGCACAAAGCCGGCAAGCTGTCGCAGGGCATCGTGCACGGCACGTCCGTGACCTGTCCCCTGCACAATTGGGTCATCGGCCTTGCCGACGGCCAGGCGCAGGAACCGGATGAGGGCTGCGTGCATCGCGTTCCCGTGCGGGTGCGGGAAGGTCGCATCCTGCTGGGTGTTGGCCAGCCGTCGGGCGTCGCGGCATGACCGGCGCCGCGGTCCACACCACCTGCCCCTATTGCGGCGTGGGCTGCGGCGTCGTGGCGCAGCCGGACGACACGATCAAGGGCGACGCCGGCCATCCGTCCAATCGCGGCCGGCTGTGCTCCAAGGGTGCGGCACTGGCTTCGACCTTGGACGATTCCGGTCGCCTGGTGACGCCGACGATCGACGGGCAGGCGGCGGATTGGGACCGCGCGCTCGACCTGGTATCGGAACGTTTCCGGGCGGCGATCGCCGAACACGGGTCGGACAGCGTAGCGTTCTACGTGTCCGGCCAGTGCCTGACGGAAGATTATTACGTTGCCAACAAGCTGATGAAGGGCTTCATCGGTTCCGCGAACATCGACACGAATTCCCGGCTGTGCATGGCGTCCTCGGTCGCCGGGCACGTCCGCGCGTTCGGAGAGGACGTGGTGCCGGGGGTCTACGAGGACTGGGACGAAGCCGACCTCGTGGTCCTGGTCGGCAGCAACGCGGCCTGGTGCCACCCGGTCCTGCACCAGCGGATGACGGCGGCACGCCAGGCGCACGGCACGAAGGTGGTGGTGCTGGACCCGCGACGGACGGCGACGGCCGAGGCGGCGGACCTCCACCTGCCGCTGGCCGTGGGGACGGACGTCGCGCTGTTCAACGGGCTGCTGCAATACCTGGTGGCGAACGGGAGGGTCGATGCCGCGTGGGTCGAGCGGCACACGGTCGGGCTGGAAGCGGCAGTCGCCGGGGCGGATGGCGACGCTGGGGACGACCTGGATGCCATCGCCGCCACCTGCGGCATCGACCCCGAGGCGCTGGAAACCTTCTACGACCTGTTCGCCCGCACCGAACGGGTCATGACCGTCTATTCCCAGGGGGTGAACCAGTCCTCGGCCGGGACGGACAAGGTCAACGCCATCATCAACTGCCACCTCGCCACCGGGCGGATCGGCCGGCCGGGCATGGGGCCGTTCTCCGTCACCGGCCAGCCCAACGCCATGGGCGGGCGGGAGGTCGGGGGGCTGGCGAACCAGCTTGCCGCGCATATGCGCTTCGACGATCCGGCCGACCGCGCGGCGCTGCAGGCGTTCTGGAACAGCCCGACCCTGGCGCCGAAGCCGGGCCTGAAGGCCGTCGACCTGTTCGACGCCGTGCTGGACGGGCGCATCAAGGCGCTGTGGATCGTCGCCACCAACCCCGCCGTCAGCCTGCCGCGCGCGGGCCGTGTCCGCGATGCACTGAAAGCCTGCCCATTCGTCGTCGTCTCCGATTGCTGGCCGACGGACACCTCGGCGCTGGCGCATGTCGTGCTGCCTGCGGCCGCCTGGGGGGAGAAGGACGGCACCGTCACCTCCTCGGAACGCCGCATCTCCCGCCAGCGGCCGTTCCGCGAGGCACCCGGCGACGCCCGGTCCGACTGGTGGCAGTTCGCCGAAGTCGGCCGCCGGATGGGCTGGGCCGACGCCTTTGCCTGGACCAACCCTGCCGCGGTATTCCGCGAGCATGCGGCGTTGTCGGCCCACGCCAATGATGGCCGCCGCATCTTCGACATCGGCGCCAAGGCCTTCATCACCGACTCCGACTACGACGCCATGCCGTCCTTCCGCTGGCCGCTGCCGGCCGGCGCGACCACCGAGGCCGGACGGCTGTTCGCCGAAGGCGGCTTCTCGACCCCGGACGGCAAGGCCCGGTTCGTCCCGACCCCGTTCAAGCCGCCCCCCAAGGCAGCACCAGGCGGCGTGCTGCTGAACACCGGCCGCATCCGTGACCAGTGGCATACGATGACACGCACCGGCCTCGCGCCCGCGCTGATGTCGCACACGCCCGAACCGACCTTGTCGCTGCACCCGGCCGACGCCGACGCCGCGGGGATCGCCGACGGCAGCCTCGCACGCCTGCGCACCGATCATGGCGAGATCGTCCTGCGCGCCGAACTCCGCCACACGCTGCGGCATGGCGAGGTCTTCGCGCCCATGCACTGGACCGACCAGTTCTCCGCCGCCGGCCCGGTCGATCGCGTCGTGACGGGCCGCGTCGATCCTGTCTCCGGCCAGCCGGAGCTGAAGGCAACGCCGGCGACGATCGAGCCGGTCGCCGCCGGCTTCCACGGCCTGCTGCTGCGCCGTTCGGCAGGCGTGCCGGCCGCAGGCGCATTCGCGGACCTCTGTCACTGGTCCCGCATCCCGGTCAACGACGGTCAGCTTTACCGGCTGACCGGCCTCGGCCCGATGCCCGCCGGTGAGGCACTGGGCCAGTTCGCCGCCGCGCTCACGGACCAGCCCGCCGACGCCGACTGGCTGGAGATGACCGACCGGAAGCGCGGCGTGTACCGCGTCGCGATCGTCTCCGACGGTGCGCTGGAGGCATGCTTGTTCCTCGCCCGTCACCCCAGCATGCTGCCCGCCGAACAGGCCGTGATCCCCATGATCGGCGCCCCGGTGTCCGACAGCGATCGCGCCAGCGTCCTGTCCGGACGCATGTATGGCGCGACGGCCAACGAAGGCCCCAAGGTCTGCGCCTGCTTCGGCGTCAGCCGCGACGCGATCCGCCATGCGATCGCGACCGAGAACCTCACCACCGCCAGGCAGATCGGCGAGCGCCTGCGCGCCGGCACCAACTGCGGTTCCTGCATCCCCGAACTGGAGGAGATCCTGCGCGATGTCCGCATTCCCGCTGAATGACAACGCCGGCCGAGCGACTCTGGTCGGCGCGGGACCTGGGGACCCGGAGTTGCTGACGCTGCGTGCGGTCAAGGCGATCCAAGGCGCCGACGCCATCCTGTATGACGCGCTCATCGATCCCGCGATCCTCGACTACGCTCGGCCCGGCTGCCGGCGGATCGATGTCGGCAAGCGCTGCGGCCGGCATGCGATGCAGCAAAGCGCGATCAACGCCCTGATCGTGAAACTGGCCGGCACCGGCAAGCACGTCGTGCGGCTGAAGGGTGGTGATCCGTTCGTATTCGGCCGCGGTGGCGAGGAGTTGGACACGCTGCGCGCCGCCGGCGTGCCGGTGGAGGTCGTTCCCGGCGTCACCGCCGCCTGCGCCGCCGCCGCGTCGCTGCAGATCCCGCTGACGCATCGCGAGACCGCGCGGTCGTTGCACTTCGTGACCGGCCATGGCGCGGATGGCGAAGTGCCGGCGCATGACTGGCGCGCGCTGGCGGCCAGCGGGGGCACCATCGCCGCCTATATGGCCGGCAAGACCGTCCGCAAGGTCGCTGCCAGCCTGATCGAGGCCGGGCTGCCGGCCTCGACCCCGGCGGTTGCGGTGGAGAATGCCTCCCGCCCCCAACAGGCCGCCTATCATGCGACCCTGGGGACGCTCGCCGATGTGCTGGACGCGGAGCAGCCATCCGGGCCGACGCTGATCGTGATCGGAAAGGTCGTTGCCCTGGCGCGGATCGTCGAGGAAAGTAAACGCCTCGCGGCCTAGCGTGCGCCGCGCGAAGGAGTTTCCTTGACCGCTGATATCCTTGTTCCGACCGAAGACACCTCGGCCGCGAAGGCGCTTGGTCCCCCAGCGGCCGCAGTTTTCCTGGGGACCTTGGCGATCGGCCTGCCGATGTCGGTGCTGCCGCTGTTCGTGCACGGCGTGCTGTCATACGGCACGACAGTTGTCGGGATCGTTGTCGGGGCGCAGTCGCTGATCACCCTGCTTAGCCGGCCGCACGCCGGACGGTTCAGCGACAAGGCCGGTCCCCGCAAGGCGATGATGTTCGGGCTGGTGGCCTGTTCGGTCGCCGGGGTGGCCTACGCCGTGGCGTCGGTTCTGAACCGGGGCGGCGCGCTGGCGGCACTGCTGGTGGGACGCGGCACGCTGGGCATCGCCGAAAGCCTCCTGGTGACCGGCGCCCTCGCGCTGGGCATCCGCCGGGCGGGACCGCACCGGTCGGGAATGGTGATGGTGTGGGTGGGTCTGGCGCTGTTCGGGTCCTTCGGTTTTGGGGCACCCGTCGGACAGGTCCTCTATTCCGCCCTCGGCCTGGGCGCGCTGGCGGCTTTGGTGTTCACCACGCCGCTGATCGGGCTGGTGGTGGGCGCACGCATGGCGCCGATCGCGCCGTTGCCGCATCGCCATGTGCCGCTGAAGACGGTGCTGCGATGGGTCGCGCCGGCCGGGCTGTCGCTGGCGCTTTCGGCGATCGGATACGCCGCGATCGTGTCGTTCCTGCCGCTGGTGATCGCGTCCCGGGCCTGGGGCAGTCCGGGCCTTGCGCTGGCGGCCTTCGCCGGCGGGTTCATCCTCGCACGGCTGTTGTGTGCGTCCTGGCCCGACCGGCTTGGGCATCGGCGCGTCGCGATCGGCTTCCTGTCGCTGGAGGCCGCCGGGCTTGTCCTGCTGTGGCTGGCCCCGTCCGAAGCGGCGACGCTGCTGGGCGCGGCCATGGCCGGCGGGGGCTACTCCATTTCCTTTCCCGCGCTGGGGATCGAGGCGATCCAGCGCGTGCCGCCCGAGAACCGGGGCGTCGCGCTGGGCACTTGGGCGGCGTTCCTGGATTTCGGGCTGGGCGTCGGCGCGCCGCTGCTGGGGGTGGTCGCCGGGGTTGCCGGGCTGCAGGCGCCGTTCGCCGTCGGCGTGCTGGGCTGCGTCGCGGCGGTTGGGATCATGCTGTCGCTGGGACGGTGAGTCAGCCGGCGCGAACGGTCATATCCCGCCGCCCCAGCCCCTGGAGGAACGCCACCAGACGCAACAGCACGCCGATCACGCACAGGCCGAAGAACGGCAGGTAGACGAGGTTGAACTTCCAGCTTTGGGCCAACGGGTCGCGATAGAAGTCCTTGGCGAAGGCGTACAGGATGAAGTTGAGGCCGACCGTCCGCAACAGCCACCACAACCGTCGGTCCAGCGCCTTGTGCAGCGTCCCGATGGAGAACAGGGCCAGCAGATAGGTGAAGACGACCGCGATCCCGAAGAATACGAACACGGACAGGCCGGGCGCGGCGCCGATCCAGCACAGCCAGCCGACCAGCCCCAGATGCACCAGGTGGGCGCTGGCGAAGTCCAGCCCGAATTCCCGCCCGCGCTGCTTCAGCGGCTGGAACGTCGGCCCGAACAGCGTGGCCAGCGCGCTGCCCGCATAGGCAAGCCAGAACAGGACGAACGAGACGCGGGCAGTCAGGAACAGCGCCAGCAGGGTGCCGTGCTCGTTCGCGCCGGCCAGGGCCAGGGTCGCGATCGCGACGGCCAGCGCGGCGCCGAAGGACAGGCCCATGGACATCAGGACGGGCTGCTTGGCTTGCATGGTCCCACCTTCCTGGCAGAGCGAGGCGTCAGATCGTGAAGTGGATGATCGCCCCGTTCCACATCGTGGTCGTGTCTTCCTGGACGATCCGGTACCCGTGCGCCAGGACCATCGCCCGCATCTGCTCGGGCGTGTTGTCGGCGAAGCCGGGCTCCTGCGCCATGGCTTTGTTCTTGTCGGAGTAGTGGATCACGGCGTTGCCGCCGGGCTTCAGGATTGTCTTGATGTTCCCGAGATAGAGGTCGATCAGCGACGGGTTGATGTGCCCGAAGCAGCCGAACGAGAAGACGAAATCGACCGATTGGGCGGGCACGCCGGGGAAATCCGTGCCGTTGTTCCGGATCGCCTTGACGTGGCGGTAGCGGGCGAAATTCCTGCGGAACTCAGTCAGCAGGTTTTCATAGTAGTCGATGGCGTAGACCGTCTTGAAGCCCAGCAGATAGCGCGTCCAGCGCCCGCCGCCGCAGCCGATATCGACCGTCACGTGGTCCGGGTTGACGAACGGCAGGACGAAGCGGTCGCGGATATACTGCAGCGGGGTCCAGGTGTCCGGATCGCCCCATTCCAGGCCGTAGACCTCCGGACCGCGCGTCAGCTCTTTGTAGATCGACCGCGCGAGGCGCACGGGCAGCGACCGGGCGCGGCGGGACCGGGCGAGCTGGTTGGTGTGCAACGTCGTGCCGAGATCGACCAGTTCCATGCAGTCCGTCTAAATTTCATTGTCTTGGGTCAATATATCAAAGGCTGTCGGTCGATTTCAAATATTTTCTGCGTTCCGTTGAGCTCTCCGCCGGTCGTGGCCGGGACCGCTGATTCCGGCGGGATTGGGGTGCAGGATCAATCCTCGAACGGCAGCCCCACGTAATTCTCCGCCAAGGCCGCGGCGGCGGAGCGGTTGGTCCGGACAAGGTCCAGGTCCGCCAGGTGGATCCGATGCTCGAACGCGCTTTCCTGGTCGTTTCTGTGCAGCATCGTCGTCATGTACCAGGAAAAACGTTCCGCCTTCCACACCCGCCGCAGGGCCCGCGACGCATAGCCGTCGAGCAAATCCTGACGGTTACTCTTGAAACGAGCCTCCAGCGCCCGCGCCAGCACGACGACGTCGGCCACCGCCAGGTTCAGGCCTTTCGCCCCGGTCGGGGGGACGATATGCGCCGCGTCCCCGGCCAGGAACAGCCGACCGAACTGCATCGTTTCGCAGACGAAGGACCGCAGCGGGATGATGCCCTTCTGGAAGATCGGACCTTCTTTCAGCGTCCAGCCGTCACAAGCCAGGCGCGAGCACAACTCTCCCCAGATCCGGTCGTCGGACCAGTTGGCGATGTCGTCGACGGGGTCGCACTGGATATACATCCGCTGCACATCGGCCGAACGGGTGCTGCACAGGGCGAAGCCGGCGTTCTGATTGGCATAGATCAGCTCATGCCAAGAGAGCGGCGCGCGCGCCAGGATGCCCAGCCAGCCGAACGGATAGAGCTTCTGGTATTCGCACCGCATCGCCTCGGGGATCGCGCGCCGCCCCGGCCCGTGAAATCCGTCGGCGGCGACGACATAGTCGCAATGCAGCGGCTCCAGCGCGCCATCCGGACCGCGACGGAACTCGATCCGCGGGGTGTCGCCATCGGCGCCGGTGATCGAAACGGCCGAGGCACCGAACACGATCGCGCCCCCCTGCTTCAGCCGCGCCTCGATCAGGTCGATGAGCACTTCGTGCTGCGGGTAGACGGTGACGTGGCGGCCGCTGGTCAGACCGGCGATATCGACGTGGTGGCGTTCCCCGTTCCATTGCAGGGTGATGCCGTCATGCTGGTGCGCTTCACGCCGCATGCGGGTGCCGAGGCCGAGCTCGTCCATGAGATCGGTCACCCAGTGTTCCAACACGCCGGCCCGCACGGTACCTTCGACCTCGGCACGCGAGCGCGCCTCCAGGATCACCGATTCGATCCCGACACGATGCAGCAGGTGCGCCAGGAACAGGCCCGCGGGTCCGGCGCCGATGATGCCGACCTGGGCGCGCATCTCAACCGCCGCCGGCGGCGGTCGCACGCGCAACGGCGTCTTCCAGCTTCAGGATCCGCGTCGCGTTCCGGTGGAACAGCTTCTCGATGACGCCGGGACGGAACCCTGCCATTTCCCACTCGTCGCAGCATTGCGCCGCGCTCCAGCCCGGGTAGTCGGAGCCGAACAGGACCTTGTCCTGCAGCCGCCGCTCCATGTCGTGCTTCAGCGCGGGCGGGACGTATTTCGGTCCCCAGCCGGAGATATCGATGGAAACGTTACCCTTGTGGATGGCGACGGCGATCAGTTCGTCGGTCCAGGGCCAGCCGGGATGGGCAGCGATGATGTTCAGGCGGGGGAAGTCCGCGGCCACGTCGTCCAGGTTGGGGATCGGCCGCGCATAGCCCAGCTTGTAGCCCAGGCCACCGGGTTCGCCGGCGCCGATCGCGGTGGTGCCGCAATGGATCAGCACCGGCGCGCCCAGCGACTGCAGCAGGTCCCAGATCGGGTTGAACATCCGGTCGTTGGGCGCGAAACCCTGGACCGGAGGCTGGTATTTGATCCCCATCAGACCAAGATCACGGATCGCGTGCTCGATCTCCTCCAGGCCCTTGCGGCCACGCCAGGGATCGACCATGGCCCAGCCCGGCAGGAACACGTCGGGGTAGTCGCGAGTGAGGGCCGCCAGGTCCTCATTGGCATAGACCGATCCGCCGGCGCCATGCTCGGCGTCCCAGGCGATGGGGATCGCCAGGCAGTCGTCACGGCGGAAATCGTCGACGATCTGTTCCGTCGGCCGAGGGGCGAACTTGCCTTTGAACATGCGTATCGCGGCCGGCATGAACGGGCTGCTTGCCTCGGCATAGGCGTCGTTCATCGGATGGACATGGACGTCGATCGCACGCATCTGCGTTCTCCCCTCTTCTCCGCCCCCTTCCCTATGTCGCTACAAGGTCGGACAGCGCCGCGGCCCAGCTTTTCCGCGCTTGCCTGATCGTGCCCGGATCGGCGATGAGCACAAGCCTGGACCGACGGTCAGGGCTGGGCCAGGCATCGAGCGCGACCGGGTGGTTGATGACGTGATGCACCCCCTGCACGACGACAGGACCGTCGACGCCTGCGACGTGCAGGATGCCTTTGACCCGCAGCAGGTCGTCGGCATGCGTCAGGCGGATGGATTTCAGCCACGCCTCGAACCGGCGCCAGTCCAACGGTACGTCGGCGGTGAGGGCGGCAGCCTCGAAGCGCCCCGTGTGTGCGGTGTCGGCGGGATCGGCGGCCAGCAGGGACCGAGGAACGGGCGGCAGGCCCGGATGGAGGAAATCCGCCGGAAACAGCCGTCCGGGGTCGATCAGGCCCTGCTCCGCGGTCAGGATCGGCGCGGTGGCGTTGATGTCCCGGACGGCGGCGGCCAGGGGACCGGTGCCGGCCACGAGGTCGGTCTTGGTCAGCAGGATGGTCTCGGCCAGCGCAACCTGCTTGCGGGTCTCGGGATGCCGCGCGAGTTGCGCCTGGCCGAACTGGGCGTCCACCAGGGTGACGATGCCGGCGAACCGCATCACCCGCGCCATCATCGGATTGCGCAGGATCGCCTGGGCGATCGGCGCGGGATCCGACAGGCCCGACGGCTCGACGATCAGGCGGTCGAAGCGCGGGACGCTGCCGTCCCGGCGCCGGGTGAACAGGCGCATCATCGCGGACTCCAGGTCGCCCGCGAGGTTGCAGCACAAGCAACCGTTCGCCAGGACGATGGTCTGGTCCTCACCGTGATCGATCAGGTCGTGGTCGATCGGGATCGTACCGAACTCGTTGACGGCTACGGCGGTCCCCGCAAGGCGTGGGTCGCGCAGCATCGCGTTCACCAGCGTGGTCTTGCCGCTGCCCAGGAAACCGCTCAGCAGCAGGACCGGCATGCGCTCCCGATCAGCGGCGTGGGTCAGGAAGGGGGATCGGCTGGTCAGTGTGTCCGTCCGGAAGCGTTCTGGTTCAGCATGAGCCTATAGCCGCCCTGCCGGCCGGAACAACGATTACCCGCAGGCGTTGCCGCGCAGGCTGAAGCTGCGCACGATGCCGCCGGATACGGCGAAACTCGTATCGCAGGTCAGGTTGATGGCCTGCGGCGGCAATCCGGCGTCCGGCCAGAAGGGACCGAAGCCCGGGTAGTACGAGGTGCCTGGGATGATATCGACCCGGTGGTCCTCATAGGTCAGGATTTTCAGACCGCCTGTTTCGTATGACCGGTTCGGCGCGCCCATGGCTTGGACCAGTTCCGTCTCGGGCCGTCCCACCCAGCGGTTCAGTTCCGCCTGCCGCCGCGCCAGTTCGTCGGTGCATGCGCCCAGTGCCAGCCCCGCGATACTCAGCACCAGAAACGACATCCGACGACGCGCCATCTCAATCCTCCTGTCGCCGCCACATCGACCGGCGCCGTTCTGACCCAATCCCGCCATGCCCGGCCTTTGTCGACCATTCACGACTTCAGCTCTCGCCCACGCAAGTCGTTGGCCGGCACAAGGCCGCCAGGGCACGAAGGGTCGAAACCTGCACGACCCTTACATGAGATCGGCGGGCGGCAGCCACAACACTTGAGCGATACGATCGGCGCCGCCGGCGATCATCGCCAGCCGGTCGAAGCCCAGCGCGATTCCGGCGGCGGGTGGCATCCCGTACTCAAGCGCCGCCAGGAAATCCTCATCCAGGGGCCAGTCCGGGCCGCCCAGCGCGGCACGCCGAGCGCGATCGGCCAGGAAGCGGGCGCGCTGCTCGACGGGGTCGGTGAGTTCGACGAAGGCATTTGCCAGTTCGATGGCGCAGACGAACAGCTCGAACCGTTCTGCCGCGCGGGGGTCGGCCGGATCGCGGCGGGCGAGCGCCGCCTGGGCTGCCGGCCAATGGGTCAGGAAAGTCGGATGCGTCCGTCCCAGATGCGGCTCGACGCGCTCGAGCAGCAGGCGGAAGAACAGGTCTTCCCAGCTCTCACCCGTTCGCAGCCTGGTGCCGGCGGTCACGGCCAACCCGGCGGCGTCCTCGCCGAGGGATAGAAGATCGGGGACGCCGGCGTAGCGGGCGAAGGCGTCGGCGACGGTCAGGCGCTCGATCTTCGAGAGATCGGTCGTCACGCCGCGGCATGTCACCGCCGCCGGCAGGACCGCACGCAGCAGGTCGGTGGTCTCATCGATCAGGTCGTCCATGCCGGCGCTGGGCCGGTACCACTCCAGCATCGTGAATTCCGGTGCGTGCAACGGCGAGGCCTCGCCGTTGCGCCAGACGCGGGCGAACTGGAAGATCGGGCCGCTGCCGCCCACCAGCAGGCGCTTCATGGCGAACTCCGGACTGGTATGCAGCCACAGGGGCTGCAGGCTGCCGTCCGGCATCTCGCGTGTGGTCGCGAAGGGACGCAGGTGGACCTCCTCGCCCGGCGCGGGGACCGCGCATGGCGTTTCCACCTCTGCGTATCCCCGTTCGGCCAGGAACGCCCGCGTGTCGCGGGTCAAAACGGTCCGGCGATCCAGGAACGGGCGGCGGGCGGCCACCTGGCCGGGGTGCCAAGGGGTACGCGAAGCAGGAACACGCGAATCAGCGGGACGCGAGCCGAACGGGCGAGACGGGGGCGAGGTCATGACCCGATGTTTACCGTGCCGGCGCGTTTTCCGTCAGCGGCCGACGAACAGGCGGCGTGCCTCGTTCGTTTCACTTGCCTGGCCCGAGGGAGGGACGAACCGATGGACCTGATCCTGATTCTGCTGATCCTGTTTCTGCTGTTCGGCGGTGGCGGCTATTACGGCTATCGTTCCGGCTATTACGGCGGCATGCATTACGGCGGCGGCATGACGCTGCTGATCCTCATCATCGTGCTGTTCCTGCTGTTCGGCGGCGGCGGCGGTTACTATCATCCGTGAGGCCGCCACCGCCTTTTAGCGGGAGGGGTGCCGGTCGTCGGCTCAGGCGGCAAACTTCCCACGGCCGAACATTTTGTCGAGGGCTGCGGGTTCGGCCTTGTCGAACGGCGTGGTCTGCGCCCGCACCGCCTCCACCTTGGCCAGTGCCGCCGTGACAGCGGGCCGTTCGTCGATCGCCTTCACCCAGCGGGCGACGTTCGGATATTTCGCCATGGCGTCCGACCCCATGAAGCCCGGAACGTTGCGCAGCCACGGATAGGTGGCGATGTCGGCGATCGAGTATTCGCCGGCAAGATAGTCGCGACCCGCCAGGCGGTGGTCGATCACCTCGGTCACCCGATGCGCCTGGGTCTGGTAGCGGCTCTTGGAATAGTCGTTGCCGGGCGGGGCGAAGCGGATGAAGTGCACCATCTGGCCGAACATCGGCCCGACCGTGGACATCTGGGTCATCAGCCACTGATAGGCGTCGTATTTGGACGCAGGGTCCTTGGGCAGCAGCTTGCCGGTCTTTTCCGCCAGGTACAGCAGGATCGCGCCGGACTCGAAGCATGTGTATGGCTTGCCGCCCGGCCCTTCGGGATCGATGATCACCGGGACCTTCGCATTCGGGTTCAGCTTCAGGAATTCGGCGTCGAACTGTTGGCCGGTGAAGACGTCGACCGGCTTGACTTCATACGGCAGGCCCAATTCCTCCAGCGCCAGATAGATTTTGACGACGTTCGGGCTGCCCATGCCATAGAGCGTGATCATGCGTTTCCTCCTGTTCGGGTGGGACCGGCCGATCCTGCCACGGACCGGCCAGCGGCATAAGCATGGTGACATGACAGCCATGTGGAACAAGAGGTGGCCATGACGGTCGCGAAAATGCCCCGCCGAACCAAGAAATCTCAGGGAAACCGGACGTCGGTGCCTTGCCGCCGGGCGTTCCGTTCGCTTACGCTGCAGTGCGATAGAAAGGTTGCCATTTGTTCAGGCAACGGGCAAAAAGGTCTGCTTGCGCTATCGCGCGCGAGCCACAAAGCTCTACGACAGTCGGCCTGAGGTGATGGGTTCATGCATGAGGTAATGAGACAGGGCCTGTACGATCCCCGCAACGAGCACGATTCGTGCGGCGTTGGCTTCGTGGTGAACATCAAAGGCCGAAAATCTCATGATATCATCACCCAGGGCCTGAAGATCCTGGAGAACCTGGATCACCGCGGCGCCGTCGGCGCCGATCCGCTGGTCGGCGACGGCGCCGGCTGCATGATCCAGATGCCGGACGCGCTGCTGGCCGACTGGGCGCGCTCCGCCGGGATGTCGCTGCCCGCGCTGGGCCGCTATGCCGTGGCGATGTGCTTCCTGCCGCGCGACAAGGAAGCGCGCGAGCAGATCGAACGCCATGTCGAGCAGGTGGTGGCCAAGGAAGGCCAGGCCATGGTCGGCTGGCGGGACGTGCCGACCGACACCGCAGGCCTAGGCAAGACGGTGATCGAGACGATGCCTGTGATCCGCCAGGCGATCGTCGCATCCAACATGTCGATCCGCGACCAGGATGGTTTCGAGCGGAAAATCCTGGCGA